>CACZPK010000045.1 GCA_902783035.1 Oscillospiraceae bacterium | reverse complement strand
TGCCAAATTTGGCACATGGTGCTTTTTTGCACCCGAACGTCGCGCCAACGCCGTGCCCAAGCCGTTCTGCCGTGTCTGCATCCGCCGTGAGGCAACCGAGGGCACAAAACGCCAACAACGGCGCGACAGGGCTGAAACGGAGCGGGGCGGCATCGCCGCCCTCACTCGTTCTGTTCCTGCTCTCGCCGGAATATCTCCCGCGCCCGCTCCTCATCTTCGGCTTCATAGGAGTACGGCGCACCCAGCTCACGATGGATGCCGTCCGCCAGCTTGAAGCCGGAGAAGAAGGCGTCCAGCTTTTCCTCGTCGCGCAAGCGTTCCTCAGCGTCGAGGAGACGCAGCAGGAGCTTCTGCTGCTCGCGGGTGAGCGTATCATGCAGCGTGTCGTAGGCCTTCTCTGCTTCGCGCTTGAGCTTGACCGCCTGCTCTGATTTGATGTGAAACCGCCGCTGAAGCGCCGTCATGTAGTCTCTCATAGCGAGAGCACCAGGTACCGTGTGTACTGGTAGGCGCCGTTGTGGTAGAAGTCGAATGCGTCGACGTAGTATCGGCTGTTGGGACGGCTTTGTACGAGATCGGTAATCTCGCTTTCCCGCCACGGCCAGAACTTCGCAGTGTAGGCTTCGTACTCGGGCGGGATAATCGTTTCGACGGTTGCCAGCGGCTTGCCGTCCCGCCACGCGCTCGGTTCTTCGCCGAGGGCGTTGTAGATCGTGCAGACCATGCGCCGCACCTCGTAGACGTTGCGCACGAACAGGTCGTCGCCGTACTGGTCGCAGTAATGTCTGACCTCCGGCTCCGGCAGCGTGAGCGTTGGGAACGCGTTCCAGTCGCACTTCGGTACGGGCAGCGGTGGGAGCTTCGCGGCTTGGTACACATTGTTATCCCAGCGATCGACGTTCTTGATCTCATACTCCGCACCGTCATCGCAGAGGAAGCGGTCGCCGACCCGCGGGACGTACTGACTGCCGTCGGTTGGGAGCTTGACTGTGGCGCTTGCCGCAGCCTCATCGCTGTATGCCTCGTCGGTGTTGATCCGCACCGTGTTGGTCAGCGCGTCGTAGCTGACGTGGAACCCGACTGCCTTGCCGACGTCGCGCAGCTTGCAGTAGTTGCTCCCACCGATGCTGTACGCCTCCATCTGCACCTGCTGGCCGTCGACCATGATCTTCTGCGTCGATGGCTGCGCGGTGAGTGCCGCGCTTGCCGCGGGACCCGCGACAGCCGCGCCGAGCAGGACGCCCGACGCGACCAGCGCAACCTCTTTTCTTCCGTTGTTCTTCATGGGATTGCCCTCCTCTTTCGTATTTTGCAAACCAAACAATACCCATGCACCCCATGGAAGTCGAGAAGAATCTCGTTGACCAAACGGAGAATTAATTTGCCCTGCCGGTGTTGCTCTTGATCCACACGATGAGCTCTTCTTTCGGAACCAGTATCCGGTTTCCAATGTGCAGGGCTGGGAAGCCCTCGCTCTTGACAAGCTCATACGCGCCCGCCCTGCTGATACCGAGTGCCTCCGTGAGATCGGGGACGGACAGCATCAGCGGGAGGTCGTCATAGTTTTTGAACTTTGCCTCTTTCATTTTGTACTCCTTGCAGCCCCACGCGGGGCTTTTTTGTTTCTTTCGTTTTGTTAGGCGTCGCCTGATAGACCCGGTGGCTTTACCACGGCGTCGCCATGCTCATGCCGCTGTACTGCTGCTCTGCCTCCTGCTCGCGCGCATAGTTCACCGCCGCCTTGTAGCCCTTCTGCTCAATCAGCTTCTGCATCCGCTTGCGGCTGATGGCGGGTTGCATCGCGCCGGTTTTCGGAAGCGCGTTCTCCCGGAAGATCGACGCCGCCTGATGAAGCAGCCTTGTCGCCGCGAGCATGACGGACGTGGGCTTGAGCGAATCACGCCGGTCAATGAAGAGCTGCGCGTAGGCGTTGCCCTGCCGCGCGGATCGCTCCATGTACGCCATGCCGAGAGCAACGTCCCTCTGCACCAACGTACCGTCGAGGTAGAGCTTGCCGAGGGCATACTGCGCGAACGGGTTGTCCGCCTTTGTGCTTTGAGTGAGCCAGTCCAGCGCCTTCTCCACGTCTTTCTCTGTGTTCGTACCCGTGAGGTGTTCCTTGCCGAGCCGATACGCCGCGTAGCTGTGGCCGCTTTGCGCGGCGCGTTCCAGCCATCGCAGCCCCGTTTCCGCATCGTGGGTCTCGACGTCGGGCGCG
>CACZPK010000044.1 GCA_902783035.1 Oscillospiraceae bacterium | reverse complement strand
TTGCGGGTACACCTGATTTCGAGTCAGGGCCGTTATAACCACTTCGATACCTGTCCATATTCAGTTGGCGGCTCGCCGGCGTCAGGCAAACCTGTGACAAAGCGTAGAAAAAACGTAGAAATTCGGACAGCCCTCGCGTAGAAGGTCGGCGGAAACCCAGCAAAATCAAGGCTTCCGAGGCTCGGACGGGAATACGACCGCGACGATTTCGAGTCAGGGCCGTTATAACCACTTCGATACCTGTCCGTATAGCGGGGTTGGGAAAATTGCCTTACTATTATGGCACAAAACTTCCGGCGATGCAAGTGTTTTTTCTGCGCCGTGACCGCAAGATGTATAGTAGACGCAGAAACGCACGTTTTCGGGATTGTTATTTGTTCGCTTTTTGCTATAATGAGTAGTGAACCGCGCTGTTTTGTGCAGCATGGCTGACGGCAGATCGGCCGGAAGGGAAGATGTCCGCCTTTCGGCGGACCGCTATGTGACGGACCTCGGGAGCTGTATTTATGAGACAACGGATCAAAACCGGCTTTATCCGGCGGCATTTGGATGAAGAGAGTGTCGCCAAGTATGAACACATGCTGGAACGGAAGGCGGAAAACGCCGAAAAGCTGAAAACCAGCATGATCGGGCATTTGTCGGCGCTGAACGACGGCGTGATCGCAATTTTTATCACGGTCATGATGCTGGAAATACCGTATCCGACCTCAGAGAAAACCTATTGGGGGTTTCTCTGGTCGATCCTCGCTTTTCTGGTGAGCTTTTTTATCATTGCGGATTTCTGGTACGACAATAAATCCATCTTCCAGTCCGTACGCGAAGCGGATCACATGGTCGTTGTGGCGAATTTCCTGTTTCTCGCATCCCTTGCGCTGATACCAGCCACCACAAAGTGGATCATGAATGAACCCAATCATTATTCCGCGATGAATTTCGGCGTGGTTTATTTTCTTGCGACGCTGCTGCAACAATTTTTATATTATGCGGCGGTGCGCAAGCGCTTTGAACGGCACCTGAAACTGTTTGTCGCGATGATGATCTCCCGGATCGGTTATCTGCTGATTTTGAATGCCGCCCTGATCGGACTTGCCTTTTTCTGTCCGCGGTGGGCGATACTGCTGTATGTCATTTTGCCGGTCTTGAGCTTTTTTCGCGCGGAAAAATAGGGATTTGGCCCGGCGGGACGGGCGGTCAACGCGGTTGGGCGGCGGCGCCTGTCCATCCGGAGATATGGGACGGGCAAATGTTGACAGCGATTGTACCCGTGCGATAAAATGCAAGCGTGACCACAGTGACGAATCTGTTGCCGAAATTCTGACGGGGGAGGCTTGGACGAGATGCGAATCAGACCGGAAATCGAAGAGACAGACAGCGGACACAAGAGCCCCGCGCGCCTTATTGCATGCCTTGTGCTGGTGATTGCGGTTCTCATCTGCGGGATGTGTGCCGGTTTCGCACAAATGCGGAAAACTGCCGACGCCCAGGCGAAGGAAGCCTATGATGCGGGCTATCAGGCGGGCAACGAGAACGTCGACGTTGTTCGGGTTGAGACGCCCGGCGAAACGCAGATCGTCGAAGTGCGTCAGACGATAACCGCGGAGACCATCCGGGACGGCTTGAAAAACGTCGGGGAGCTTGTGACACAGGAGTACAACTATACCGAGGTCGGCACCTTTGAAAGTGCGCACGCCGCCGACCTGTTCGGCCATTCGGTCACGCTGCCGTGGACAAAGGCAAGCTATATTTACAGCTATGACGGGGTTATCAAGGCGGGAATCGACTTCGGACAGATTTCCCTCCGGAAGAACGACGAAACCATGACGATTGAGGTGGAGCTGCCAAAGGCACGGATCATCAGCCATGAGATCGTGGAGGACAGCTTCCGGCTCTACGACGAAAAACAGAACCTGTTCAACCCGTTCAGCATCAGTGATTTCGACACCTCCAACGCGGAGTTGAAGAAGAGCGCGGAACGGAAGGCACTTGCCAAGCAGCTGTTGGAGAAGGCGGACGAAAATGCAAAGGACATGGTGGAGAGTTTCCTGCGCAGCGGGTACGATCTGAACGAATACCGGATCATCCTTTCGCGCAAGTGAACGCGGCAACCTCTGCATGACGGAGACCTCCGGCACGGTGTTCCGATGTGCCGTGCCGAGGGAAGAAAACGATGGATGCAGGGCGTACGGATTGGCTTTTTCATGGGAAGGACATGTGGTATGGCGGATAAGCAAGAAACGAACGGCGGGTTGACCCGATATTTGTCCCCTCTGGAGGTTTGGGCGCTCTCTATCGGCTGTGCAGTCGGATGGGGCGCGTTCGTCATGCCGGGGACGACCTTTCTGCCGCTGGCAGGACCGGCCGGTACGGCGATTGGCATAATCGTTGGCGCGCTGGTCGTGCTTGTCATCGGTATCAATTACCACTATCTCATGAACCGTTTTCCGGACGCCGGCGGTACGCTGACGTATTCCATTCGGGCGTTCGGCTACGACCACGGGCTGCTCAGCGCGTGGTTCCTGATGCTGGTCTATATTGCCATCATGTGGGCGAATGCCACCGCCATCGTGCTGATCGCGCGCAACCTGCTCGGCGATGCGATCCAGTGGGGATTCCACTATCAGGTGGCGGGCTATCACGTCTATCTGGGCGAGATTTTGCTGACGCTTGCGATCATTCTGGGCTTCGGATGGATTTGCCTGAAGAGCAAGCGGCTGGCGATCATGATTCAGACCGCCATGGCTCTCATACTGGTCGGCGGCGTCATCATCTGCGCCGTAGCCGTGTTGGGCGCCGGCGGCATGGAAAAGCTGACGCCTGCCTTTGCGCCGAACGCAACGTGTGCCGTCCGTCAAATCGCCAGCATCGTTGTGATGGCGCCGTGGGCGTTTGTCGGCTTTGAGTCTATTTCCAACTCGGCGCAGGGCTTCCGGTTTTCACCCAGAAAGACCATCTGGATCATGCTTGGGGCGCTGGCGGCGGGAGCGATGTGCTATGTGCTGCTCACCCTGATTGCTGCCGCGGCGACGCCGGCGGAATACGGCAGCTGGGCGGAGTACATCGACGACCTCGGCAATCTGGACGGACTTGCGGGACTGCCCACATTCTACGCGGCGAATACGGCGATGGGGGAGGCAGGACTGTATGTTCTGGGCATTACCGTGACCGCGGGTATCGTCACGGGCCTTGTCGGCAACTGCATCGCCGCAAGCCGGCTGATGTATGCCATGGCGGAAGACGGTATCCTTCCCGGCTGGTTTGGCGAGCTGGACGGAAACGGCAACCCCGCCAACGCATTCAAGTTTCTCATGGCGATTTCCGTTGTCGTGCCCTTTGTCGGCCGTGCCGCTGTCGGCTGGATCGTGGACGTGAACACCATCGGTGCGCTGATCGCCTATGCCTATACCTCTGCGGCGGCGTACAAGCTGGCAAGCAAGGACAAGATCACGCCCGTGCGCATCACGGGGGCGGCGGGCGCCGCGCTGTCGCTCCTGCTTTTCCTCTATTTCATGGTGCCGAACCTCTGGACGGTCAGCAGGCTGTCCATGGAATCCTATCTGATCCTGATCGTGTGGAGCGTGCTCGGGTTCCGCTTCTTCCTTGTTGTGTTCAGCCATGATACAAACGGTCATTTCGGCAAGACGACCGCGGTCTGGATCGCGCTGCTGTTCCTCATCTTCTTCACCTCCATGCTTTGGCTTCGCGAGGCGACGAACATCACGACGGAACGCGCGATCGACCAGATTCACCGGTATAACATGACGGAGCTGGAAGAGCACGGCATTGTGCTGGATGAAGACGAGGCGACGGAGGAGACGCGTTATCTCCAGCAAAAGATGGACGAAGTAGACCGCGAGATGATACACAACAGCTGGATTCAGATGGCGGTCATTGTGATCGCACTGTCCATCATGTTCAGTATCTACAAGTCCATCACACAGCGCGAGAAACAAATGGAGGCGCGAAAAATACAGGCGGAGGAGAGCAACCGCGCCAAGAGCACGTTCCTCTCCAACATGAGCCACGACATCCGCACGCCGATGAACGCCATCATCGGTTACACGATCCTTGCAAAGAAGGAGACCGACGTGCCGCCCGGAATCGCCGCGTATCTGGACAAGATCGAGGCGTCCAGCCAGCACCTGCTGGCGCTGATCAACGATGTGCTGGAAATGAGCCGCATCGAAAACGGCAAGATGGAGCTGGACATCGCCCGGACGGATCTGGTCAAGGCGCTGGACGACGTGCGGGACATGTTCTCCGCGCAGATGCAGGGCAAGGGGCTCCGCTATACGGTGGATACCTCCGGCGTGCAAAATCGGTTCGTGCTGTGTGACGGCAAGCGTCTCAACCGCGTGCTGCTGAATCTGATCAGCAACGCTTATAAATTTACGCCGGAGGGCGACAGCATCGACGTAACGCTCTCTCAGGCGGAAGCGCCGGAGGGAAGCGGCTCCTATGAGCTGCGCGTCCGGGACACGGGCATGGGCATGAGCCCGGAATTTGCCGCAACCGTGTTTGACGCGTATTCCCGCGAAAAGACCGCCGCCGGTATCCAGGGCACAGGCCTTGGCATGGCGATCACCAAAAGCATTGTCGACCTGATGGGCGGCACCATCGACGTGCGGAGCGAGCAGGGCAGGGGCACGGAATTCATCATCCGTCTGGACTTCCCGCTTGCAGAGGAAAACGATGAAGTGACGGAAGAACCGGAAGACGTGCTGCGCGGGCCGGATCTCTCGCATTGCCGGCTGTTGCTTGTGGACGACAACGAGATCAACCGCGAGATCGCCACGCTGATTCTGGAGGATGCGGGCTTTACGGTCGATGTTGCGGAAAACGGACGGCAGGCATACGAACGGATCGCTTCGTCCGCACCGGGCGACTATCAGGCGGTCCTGATGGACGTGCAGATGCCTGTCATGAACGGCTACGAGGCAACGGGGGCGATCCGCGCGCTGCACGATGCGCAGCTGGCGGCGATCCCGATCCTTGCGATGACGGCGAACGCCTTTGCCGAGGATGTGCAGGCGGCGAAAGACGCAGGCATGAACGGGCATATCGCAAAGCCGATCAATGTGTCACAGATGATGCGGGAACTGGCGCGTGTCATTGCCGGGCCGCAGAGCGATGGAACCTGATGCGATGGACGAACCGACGCGGGAGGAGTATCCTCCGTTCGACGCGGTACGCGGCAGATGACGCTGCTTTTTGCCATTACAAAAAGAGCCCCGAAAGTCACAGCTTTCGGGGCTCTTCTTAGCTTTTTCCTGATTGCTCGGGAACGGATCAGTCTGAGGGCTGGCTGGGGTTCAGCGCGTCAATGTGCTCCTTAGCCTCGCGC
Organism: Oscillospiraceae bacterium; assembly: GCA_902783035.1. Classification (GTDB taxonomy): domain Bacteria; phylum Bacillota; class Clostridia; order Oscillospirales; family Oscillospiraceae; genus Hominicoprocola. Next base: position 39,578 of record CACZPK010000044.1, on the reverse strand, counting down.
CCCTCCCGCAGCAGCGTTTCCAGCCGATCTGCGTCCTGTGCCTCGATGGCGTCACGCAGGTGCGTCATGTTGGCGATCAGATCGTCGATCTCTGGCAGCAACGCGGCACGGTTCCAGAGGAACAGTTCCTTCCACACCTTCTCGTTCAAGCACGCGATGCGGGTCATATCCTTGTAGCTTCCGCCCGAAAATCCGCTGTACGCAGAGGATACGGGGCTTTTTACATAGGAGTTGGACACGATGTGCGCGAGCTGCGAGGTGTGCGCGATCATATGGTCGTGCGTTTCCGCGTTACATACATTGATCGTTCCGAAACCAAGGCCGCGGAAGAAATCGCTCAATTCCTCGACGTCGCCGGGCGCGGTGGCTGCGGTGGGAACAAGGATCATGCTTGCACCGCGAAACAGATCGGCAAAAGAGCGCTCATAACCTGCCCGCGCCAGTCCTGCCATGGGGTGCCCGCCGGTGTAACGGACGCCGTGTTTCGCAGCCAATGCGCCGATTTCCTCGACCAGACGGGTTTTGACGCCCACCAGATCGACGACCACGGAGCCCGGTTTCATTGCGGGCACCTTCTCCTTCAGAAACGCCAGCGTTGCCTCGGGATACAGCACCGGAATCAGCATATCGCAGGAAGCGAAGTCCGCGTCCTCCGCGATCTTGTCGATCGCACCGTCGTGCAGCGCCTGCTCTGCCACGGAGCGGGTGCGGTTCCAGCCCAGCACGGTGCAGTCGGTGTGGCGCTTGATTGCCTTCGCCATGGAGCCGCCGAGAAGTCCCAAACCGCAGACAATAATCGTTTTGCTCATGCGGCGGATCGGCTGGATGAGCATAAATTCCGTCATGTTGCGGGAATCGTCTTCCAGATTCTCCGCCACGAGATGCAGCCCGAAGGACTCGCCCGCGTTTTTCCGGCAAAGCACGGCGATGTCCTCCGGCAGACATCCGTCTGCCAGATAGCGCGCCGCAATGGCTGTGTCCTCCATTTCTTGCAGGGGAATGCCCGGGAACCGGCGGGACAGGTTGTGCGCACACTGACCGAGAGCCTGCACGTGCGAGGCGATGCGTCCGATTTTGGCAACGCCGGGATGCTTGACAAACAGGCAGTGGTGAACGGGGAGCCACTGCGCGTCCACAATGCGGTAGGAAAAGTCGCTGAGCGCTTTTTTCGTCTCCAGCACCTCTCCGGCTACAAGATTCTGCGTTGCCAGTACGCCGTAGTCCGCTTTCCCGCTGCTCAGCAGTTCCACGACGCCGGCGGAATGCACCGCCGGAAGATAGACGGGCGCATCCAGATTCCGGTTTTCAACAAATACCTTGCTGGCAGCCTCCGAATTGCTGCCCGGTATGCCCTGATACGCGATCCTCATGCCGCTTTCCGACTGACCGTTGCGCCGTCGTATTCACCGACGCTCTTTGCAATCATCAGGTTGGCTGCCACGTCGCCCTCCACGTTGATCGTCGTAAACGCCATGTCGAGCAAACGGTAGAAACCGCTGATGGGACCCATCAGATCAATGGGCAGACCCAGGATCGAGAGGAACGAGGCGCCCAGCACCACGCCGCCGCCGGGGATGCCGGGGGCCGCCATGTTGATCAGCGTCGCCACAAGCACCAGAAATACGATGGTGCCGAAGGGCAGGTTGATGCTGTAGAAGTCGGAAACGAACACGGCGAGGCAGCAGAACGAGCACGCGCCGCCGCACATGTTGATCGTGCAGCCCAGAGGCAGTGTGAACTTGGAAATGCCCTCGGGCGCGCCGAGATCCTCCATCGAAACGTTGATGGTGGTGGGCAGCGTTGCCGCCGAAGAGGTGGTGGACAGCGTGACCAGCGAAACCTTGCCGCAGGCGCGCAGCAGCGTGCAGAACGAGACACCCGTATACAGGCAGGTGGGCAGCGCCATTGCCAGGAAGAACACGGCGACACAGCACAGCCAGCAGCACAGGATGTACTTTGCAAGCGCACCGAAAATGCCCGCGCCGTACTGCGCCACGGAAAAGGCCATCAGGGACATGACACCGACGGGCGAGATCTCCATGAAATAGCCGAGCATCTTAAAGAATGCGGCGGACAAGCTGTTCATGAAATCGAGCACGGGCTTTCCCGCATCGCCCACCGCCACAATCGCGATGGCAAACACGATGGTGAAGAGAATCACCGGCAGCGTGCTGCCCGAGGCGGCCGCCTGAATGATATTGGTGGGAACGATGGTCGTTAAGAAGCTGCTGACCGTCGGGTTGGTGATATCGCCGGCGTACTCCGGCGCATTCTCAAACACAGTGCCGAGACCCGGGCGGATCACATAGGCGATTGCCAGAGAGATCGCAGCGCTTGCAATGAACATCACAACGTACAGCAGCACGGTGCGCACGCCGACCTTGCGCAGCAGCGCGCCGTCGCGGATATTGGCGATGCCGCAGAACACCGCGCAGAACACGATGGGAATGATCATCATCTTGATCAGGTTGAGGTAGATGTCACCCACGACCTTGATCGCAATGCTGAATTCCGGCAGGGCGAAGCCCAGAACGACGCCCAGCACAAAGCCTACGGCCACGCGCAAAAACAGGTTTTTCTTTTCAAACAGTACTTTCATTGGAATCCCTCCCGTCGAGGACTTTTCGTCCTCGCATGATTTAACACTTTAAAGCCTTTAACGGTTAAAGTCAACTGGCAGTCTTTACAGCATCTGCGCTTTCAAGCGCCGATTTCCCGTCAACCTCGCCAAAACGAAAAAAGATTCCATGTTATAAAGGCAGCGCCCCGAAAACCGCACGGGTCTTCGGGCGCTCAAAGCATTACGTTGATGTTTTTTCCTGCCTTGCTGTATGCGGCTTTTCCCGGTGGGAAGGCATTTCCTCCGTCCATTTCTCCCGTGCGTTCAGGATATCCCGCAGACGCATCACGGCTGTGCCCGTCAGGGAGACTCCACCCAGATGCTTTTGCGTTTCGTTGTCTACAAGATCCAGCTCATAAACCGGTTCATAAGGACTGGCGTAAGTCTCCCGGAACCGGACCTCCCGATCTTCGCTCTCCATGCGCAGGAGCTGTCCGATCTCCTCTATGGAGGGCTTCAAACCGGCTGCGGGTATGATCGGCTCCGCGTCCGCCGCGCTTTTGCCGCGCGTAAAACGTCCTGCTCCGATGCCCAGCAGGAACACAATCAGCAGTCCGATCCACAACACGGTGATCCCTCCTTTCACAGCCTGGCCACTCCGGCAGCATAGTCGATCTCCAACTCTCCGTTCCGGAACACCGGGGAGGCGCCGTCGCGCCCCAACAGGGCAAGCCGCCGCTGGGTCACGCGCAGACGTGCCAGCACTTCCTCCACCGAAAAGGGCTTGGTCAGATAGTCGTCCGCGCCGGCGTCCAGAGCCTCGATCTTGTCGGTGTCCTCGCTCCGCGCACTGATGATAATCGGCAGGTTGGACCAGGAGCGCACCCGCCGGATTACCTCAACGCCGTCCATGTCGGGAAGCCCCAGATCCAGAAGCATGACGTCCGGATTGTGGGAGGTGGACTCCAGAAGAGCCTCACCGGCGGTGGCGGCGGTGAGAAAACGGTAGTCGTGGGTTTTCAGTGTGGTGGTGATCAGATTGCGGACCGCCTTATCGTCTTCCACCACCAGGATCAACGGATCATTCACGAACCTTCACCTCCCCAACCGGTACGGTAAACTCAAATTGTGCGCCTCCGGGCTTTCGGTCGGACACCCAGATGGTTCCGCCGTGCACGGTTACGATGGACTTGCACAGGGAAAGACCCAGTCCCAGACTTCGGCGGCTGTCGGCTACGGGACCCTCGCCGGTGTAGAACTTTTCAAAAAGCCGGGGCTTGTCCCGGTCGGGAATGCCCGGCCCATCGTCGGATACCCGGACGTGCGCCATGTCGCTCTCCCGAAAAGTCTCTATCCAGATATGGGAGCCGGCAGGAGTATATTTGACCGCGTTGTCCAGCAGATTGACCACCACCTGAACCATCAGGCGGGCGTCGACGCTGACCAGCAGCAGATCGTCGGCATGCCGGATTTCCAAATTGTAGTGCTCCAGCTTTCGGCCCAGATGCTCTGCCGCTTCGTCCACGATGTCGCTGATCAGCTCGGATGTTCTGCGGAGGTTGACCTCGCCCTCCTCGATCCGACTGGCCGAAAGCAGATTTTCCACAATGCCGGTGAGCCAGAGAGAGTCGTCATAGATGGCGGCGTAAAGCCCCTGCCGGGTCTCGGCGTCAAAGTCCTCCCCGTGACCCATCAGGTTGTCGGCATTGCCCAGAATGGAGGTCAGGGGCGTCCGCAGATCATGGGAGATCGCCCGCAGCAGGTCGGCGCGGACCCGTTCCTTTTCAGCCAGCAGATCAGCGCTTTCTTTTGCCCGGGCCGTCTGGTGATTTTCCAAGGTCAGGGCGCATTCCCCGATAACCGACAGCGCTACGCTCCGTTCGGAGGATTCCAACGGATCGGTTTTGACGCCGATGCCCACGACGCCGTAGATTTTCTCTCCGCCCCGCAGGCAGAAGTACAGGTAATCAGCATGGGGATGCAGTTGGGTCGACGCCCCGGCGGGACAGTTTTTCGAAAAGGAAGTCAGGGCGGCCGGGCGTTCCTGTTCCTCATCATAGGGTGTGGAATTCCGACCGACGGGGTAGTATCTGGATGAAGCTCCACACGGCGGACCCGGTGCGGCGCATAGACCCCGTCGGCCCGGTCGGGGATAATGTAGAGATCCAACTCGGGAATCAGCTCCACCACCCGGTCCACCAGAGAGCGGCGACCCGGCAGTCCGGCGGAGGCATTGCTCCTGCCCAGAACGATTTTGGTGACGGATGCCTGCCGGGCGTATTCCGCGATCTGGTAGGGCACGTCGTCACCGGCAACCGTTTCAATCTTGCCGCCCAGAGACTCAGCCAACGCCATGTTTGTCCGGAGTCTTGCCTTGTCCCGCTCTTCCGTGGCGGGGTAGTCGGGAGTCTCTACAAAAAGGGCGATAAGCCGCCCCTGAAAGGCCTCAGCCAGCCTTTCTCCGGCCCGGATCACCTTTTCATTGGACGGGGAGGAGGAGAGACAGATCAGGATGCGTTCTTTGTTGAATCGCCGTTCGTCCCATGCCGACACCCCCTTTGCCGCTCATCTTAGCAAAAGGCCGTGGAAAAGTCCACGACTTCTGCCCCTGCCTTACACCCGAAAGATCTTTTGTATGTTTCCCTTCTTTCCCACCAGCAAAACACTCTGTCCCAGACGCAGCAACGTATCGCTGCCCACAGCCATGCTCAGAGCGCCTCCCGTGCGGATGCCGAGAATGTTCAAGCCATAGCGCTTGCGAATATCCAATTCTCCCACGGTTCTGCCGTCCCAGTCGGCCGGGATCGCCAGCTCATAGATGGCATGGTCCTGATCCAACTCAATCAGATCCAGCAGGCCATCCGTGGTGTATCGCAGGGCAGTCCATGCCGCCAGTTGCTTTTCGGGATACACCACCTCGTCGGCTCCGTTGCGCAAAAGAAACTTCTTCTGCACGTCACGACTGGCCCGGGAAACCACCTTTTTGGCTCCCAGCTCCTTGAGCAGCGACGTGGTCTCCAGAGAGCTTTGAAACTCATCTCCGATGGCGACGAAGCAAACGTCGTAGTGAGGAAGAACCCTCTGGGAAGGATGCAGACCGGAGAAGGCGTGGATCAGAGTCAGACCGCCCACCCGGCCAAAAAACATGAGTACGATCAAGGCACTCCGGGACAGGGGGCCCAGACTGCCCGTGATCCCCAGCGTCAGGCCCACCGTTCCGATGGCCGAAGCGGTTTCGAAGAGACAGGGCAGCAAGGGCAGACCCTCTGCCCGATGAAGGAGCAGCCCGCACCCGAGAAAAAGCCCCAGATACAGCAGAAGCAGAGCCACGGCGTGGCGCACGGTGCCGTTCGGGAGCCGCCGCCCCAGCACTTCCACGTCCTCTTTTCGGAGAAAAACAGCTCGCGCGGCCAGAATCAGCACGGCCAGCGTGGTAATCTTCATGCCGCCCGCCGTGGAGCCGGGTGCGCCTCCCGTCAGCATCAGCAGGATCATGAGAAGCTGTCCGCCTTCGCTCATCTCACCCAGCTCGGCGGTGTTGAAACCGGCCGTCCGGGTGGTTACCGACTGGAAAAGCGCCGTAAAGAAGCGTTCCCCTGCGGGAAGCTGCTGAAATTCCAGGCAGTAGAAGCACACCGCCGGAACAAGGATCAGCACTCCGCTTGTGAGCAGGATCACCTTGCTCTGCACCCGGTATTGTTTCACATGGAATCCGTCCGCCCGGACGTCATCCCAGGTCAGGAAGCCCAGACCACCCAGAATGATCAGAGCCATGACGGCTCCGTTAACCAGAGGGCTTGACCGAAAGACGGTCAACGAGGAATAAGGGGACTGAATTCCCATCAGGTCAAATCCGGCATTGCAAAAGGCGGAGACGGAATGAAACAGAGCGTACCAGAGGCCTTTTCCTATGCTTAGCTCCCGACAAAAGACCGGGGCCAGAAGCGCCGCTCCGGCCAGCTCCATCACTGCCGTGGCGCGGAGAATGAAACCGGTGAGTCGAACGATTCCGCCCACCTGCGGTGCTGAGATCGCCTCTTGCATGGTGCTTCTCTGCATCAGCCCGATCTTTCGACCGGACAGATACGCAAGAGAAACCGCAACAGTTACCACGCCCATGCCGCCGATCTGGATCAGCAACAGGATCACAGCCTGCCCGAAGGGCGACCAATACGTTGCGGTGTCCCGCACCACCAAACCGGTGACGCAGACCGCCGAAACGGCGGTGAAGAGACAGTCTTCCACAGCGGCGCCGCCGGCAGTATACGTGGCGGCCGGAAGACCGCACGCCGCATAAAAAAACAAGCGTCCGCAATTGCGGACGCTTGCAGTGTGTATAAAGGCTTAGCTCTTGCTGGGCCGCGGCGCTCAACAATCTCATAAATCTCCCGCAGCCAGAGCTTACTGGTAATGAACATCTCCTCACGGGCAACGCCGCTGTCGCGAACCGCTTTGCCCACGTCCGCCTCGTTGAAGAACGCCGCCGCGGTGTCAATGAGTGTGCCGTCCATGACCGCGCCGAAGAACGCCGCCTTGCTCTGGCGCATTCCCGTCATGTGGATAAGGACGAAGCTTTCGTCCAGAACCGCGTCAAGCGCCGCCGCACCCTTTCGGATCATGGCAGTGCACATCTTTTCGTGCTGTTTTTGAATCTGTTCCGCATCTGTCATTTGCTTTTTCCTTTCAGGGCCTTTCCGATCCCGTATCCGAGCGTCACAAACAGTACCATGATGGTGAGATAATCCGCGAAGAACCAAATGCGCGGCTCGGCATAGTCGAAGAACGCGAACAGCGACCGCAGCGTCATATAGAGCGGCAGCTCCCGCTTTACAAACGCATATGCGCCGTAGAGCGACGCCGCTCCCGCCGCAAAGGGCAGCCACTTCGGCTTCGTTTTCAGTATCGCGTCGATGTGCAGCCCCAGATGCAGGCTCATCAGCACAAAGCCCCAGTAGGCGAGCAGCAAATGCACCGTCCGCGCCGTTGCCGACAAGCCCGCCGTCGGCAGGAATGTAAACAGATGCTTGCTCATCGCGATCCCGCTGAGAGGCTGGCAGATCAGAACAGCGAAAAGCAGGACATCCACCGCCGTCACAAATGTCCGATAAGCGCCGTACCGTCCCCGGAACAGCCCCTTGCACCACGCCCGGTTCAAGATGTGGTGTGTGATGAACAGTGCGAGCATGACAATACCCATTGCCTCATGAAACGTCTCGCCGATCAGCGAGTACGCCATGAGACATGGCAGCACTGCGGTCATGGCGATATCGACCGCCATACGGATTCTCTTCGTTTTCACTTCACAAGCCCGAGACCGCCCAGCCAATTCTTCACCGTCGCGTCCGTTCCGGCGCACACGAGCGCCTGCGCCGTGCTGCCGCGCATGGCAAGCCCTTGCAGCACCGTCGCGCCGGAGAGCTTGTTTGCGATGGCGCTCTGCGTTCCGCTCTGTCCGCTTCCCTCATGGGTATTGAACGGGATCACGGTTTTGCCTGCAAAATCATAGCGCTCCATGAAGGTGTGCAGGATCATCGGCAGATCGCCCCACCAGATGGGATAGCCGATGAAAACCGTGTCGTACAGGCCGTTGCCGATCCCGTTGACAACACCGGTTTGCGACGCCCACAGCACCGCGTCCGCGTACCACGCGCCCGGCTCGGTATCGGAAAAGCTGTCCTCGCCCGTGACGACGGGGCTGCCCACCATGCGATAGAGTACGGTGGCAAGCTGCGCGCGGGTAAAGGTCTCGTTCGGCGCGAAGCGGTTGCCCTCGACGCCGTTCATAATGCCGCGCTCGCGCAGCGCGTATGCTGCCGCTGCAAACCACTCGTCGCCGTTTACGTCGGCGTAAGACTCCGCCGCCATGGCGGGAATGGTAAAGCCGAGCATGAGAACAATGCTCAGCAGCAGGGATGCGATCCGCTTCATACGATTTCCTCCTTTAAGCCCGCGGTTGGAGCGGGCCGTAGTAATAGCTTGCCGTCGCGCCGCCGTCGATCAGGAACGTCGAGCCGGTGATAAACGCGCCCGCATCGCTCATGAGAAGCGCCGCCACATTTGCCACCTCGTCCGCCGTGCCGGGGCGTCCCGCGGGGCACTTGGCGAACATGCTCTTGTAAAAGTCGCCGCGCGCTCCGTTGAACTCGTCGATGGCAAGCGGCGTCACGATGATGCCCGGCGCGATATCGTTGAGCCGCGCGCCGCGCTCGCCCCACTTGACGCACTCCGCCATCACGCGCTTTTCGTTGCAGCGCTTCGCCATCTGGTAGGCGTGGAGCGTATCGCGGATGTTCTCGGGCTTCAGGATCTCAAGCTCCAGCAGCTCCTCAGCGGGCGTCGTCGCGAGCTGGCGATCCTGCTCCGCCGTGAGCTGTGGCATCCGCCAGCCGCTCTGGCTGGAAATCGTCACGCCGCAGCCGCCCGCCGCGATGACCTTGCCAACCTCCTCCAAAAGCACCGCCGTACCGTAGAGGTCGACCTTCAAAATTGCCTCGATCGGCGCCTGACTGGGCGACACGCCCGCGCCGTTGACGAGGTATTTGATCTCGCCGTACTTCTGCGCCTCAGCGATGATACTTTTGATAGATGCACGGGAGGAAAGGTCCATCTCAAACGGCTCGACGTCAAAGCCCGCCTCGTTCATGATCCTGGCGATGGCATTGGCGTTCTCGATCTTCTTGTCGCCGAGAATGATCTTCTTTCCAAAGCCCACGCGGCGGGCGATCGCCATGCTGATCTGCCCCGCGCCGGTGACTAACGTCACTTCTTTGTTCATGTTCTCTCCTTACTCAAACGTCTTTGCCACGTTCTGGAGCAGCTCCCGGATGGGGAGGTGCTGCGGGCAGACCTTTTCGCACTTGCCGCACCTGATGCAGTCCGACGCCTTGCCGTGCCCGCCGCCGGTGATGATGTTCTCGTAATAATACGCCGTGTTCCAGTTGTGGAACGCCTCGTGCGCGTTGAGGGACGAGAACATATCCGGGATGCGGATGCCCTTCGGGCAATCGTTCTCCTCCACGCAGTAGCGGCAGGAGGTGCAGGGGATAAGATTCAGTCCCTTAAAAATGCCGCAAACCTTGCGCACCGCCGCCATTTCCGTGTTGTCGAGCGGTTTGAAATCTTTCATGGCGCTGAGGTTGTCCGCCATCTGCTCCATATTGCTCATGCCGGAGAGCACCATCGCCATGTTCGGGAAGCTCGCTGCAAAGCGGATGGCATAGCTCGCGTTGCCGCCCCCGTGAAGCGCGCGCAGGATCGCGTCCGCCTGCTCCGGGAGATTGACGAGGCTGCCGCCCTTGACCGGCTCCATGACGATGACGGGCTTATTGTGCTTTTCGCAGACCTCGTAGACCTTGCGGCTCTCCACGGACGCGTCCTCGTAGTCCACATAGTTGAACTGAATCTGCACAACCTCGATCTCGGGGTGCTCGGTGAGGATGCGGTCGAGTACATCCGCCTTGTCGTGAAACGAGATGCCGAAGTGGCGGATCAGCCCCTCTTCCTTGAACTTGTACGCGGTTTCATACGCGCGGCAGCGCTTGAACTTCTCGTAGTTGTTCTTGTCCTGCGCATGCATGAGATAGAAGTCGAAGTGATCCACGCCGCACCACCCAAGCTGCTGCTCAAAGAATGGGCGGATATCCTCCTGACGCTTGAAGTACGGGTCGGTCAGCTTATCCGTCAGCAGGAATTTTTCGCGCGGGTAGCGTTTGGCGACGCAATCTCGGATGGCAGTCTCCGACTTGCCGCCGAGGTAGCCGTGGGCGGTGTCGAAGTAGTTGAAGCCCGCGTCCGTGAACGCGTCCGCCATACGCGAGAACTCGTCGTAGTCGACCTCGCCGCCCTTCATCGGCAGGCGCATGCAACCGAAGCCGAAGTTGCCGTGGATCTCAGGGAAGAACCTGCTCTCCTTCATGCCGCTTACCCCACGCACTTCTTCGCCCATGCGGCGACGGTGCTCTCGCTGCCCTGCGCGCTGCTGCCGCTGACTGCGAGGCCGCGCCCAACGTTCGCGCCCTTGCAAATCTTTCTGAGGTCGCTCTCGCAATGGCCGAGGCCGCTGCCCTCGTGGGTCATGAGCGCGAAGACGTTCCTGCCCGTCCAGTCAAGGCGTTCGAGCTGGCCCAGCTCCGCGCAGGGGAACGTCCCCCACCAGCAGGGGCCGCAAACGAAGATGTTGTCATAGTCCGCGACGCTCTCCAGATACTTTTTGAGCGCCGGGCGCTCGCCGCTGCGGGCCTCCGCCTGCGCCTCCTGCGTGCAGGTGGTGTAGTCCTTGGAATACTCCTTGACCGTCTCGATCTCAAACACGTCCGCGCCAATCGCCTTTTGGATGAACTCGACACAGTACTCGGTGTTGCCCTTGGCAACATTGCGAATGGAACCGCCGAAATAGTTCTCGCCTCTGCGGGAATAGTAGATGATCAGATTTTTCGCCATGATGCTGTCTCCTTTTCAGATTATTGATGATCTCTTACAAACTGCCGGACCGTTTCCTCGGATTTCGGCACCTTCGAGCCGCGGATGGAAAGGCCCTCGATCACTGACGCATCCGGTTCCAGATTTTCAATCGTGCTGACGGTGCGGGAAAAGCCGCTTCCCTCATGCGTGATGGACACATAGACCGTCTTGCCCGAGAGGTCGTACTCGTCGAAAAACGCATAGACCGCCATCGGCAGATCGACCCACCAGTTCGGGAACACGACGTAGACGGTGGAATAATCCGCCATGCCGTCAATGTGCGTTTTGAGCGCGGGACGGTCGTTCGCGTTCTGCTCCCGCTTGGCGACGTCCGTCGTCTCGCGGTAGTCGATGGGATAGGTGTTCTCCGTTTGGATGGCAAACAGATCCCCGCCCGCCTCCTCTGCCATCCATTCCGCCATCAGCTGGGCGTTGCCCTTGAGCTCGCCGTCTTTGCGGCTGAGCGTGGCGCTCGATACCGCGTCGATATCGTCGGGAAAGTCCGTGTTGCCGACGCGGCTGAAATAGGCGACGAGTGTTTTGCTGCCGTCCGTTGCGGCTTCGGCCCGTGCAGTTTCCGGCGACGGAATTGTCTCAACTATGGCCGCGGGTGCTGCGTTCGTTGTCTCATTCTGCGCGGATGTTTCTGCAGGCTCCGACGCATTGCCGCCGCATGCCGCAAGGCTCAGCGCCAGCACAGCGGTCAGTAGAATCATTGCAAAGCGTCTCATTGTGCCGCCTCCATCTGCTTGGCCGCTTCGTTCACGCACCGCAGCGCGTTCAGGCTGCGCGGATAGCCGATATACGGCAGGCACTGCGAGATCACACGGATCAAAAAGGCCTTGTCGTTGCCGACTCGCATATTGCCCACCGCGTGGCTGGTAAGCTGCGGCTCGCAGCCGCCCTGCGCCGCGAGGAAGCAGAACGTAACCATCTCGCGCTGCGCGTAGTCCAGCCCCGTGCGCGTGTAGTAGTCGCCGAAGCAGTTGTCCGCGAGCCAGTTATTGATGTGACGGCTTTCTTCTGGACCGGACTGCCAGAAATCGCGCATTCCCTCGCCGAAGATGTCGATTTGCGCATGTGTACCGTTCTCGCGGCGGTTTTCCGTCGTCGTGGTCGCCTGCCCGGGGAGCGGCAGCTTGACGCCGCGCGCTTCCAGCACCTCGTTCGTCACCTTCAGAAACGGGAACACGCGGCCGATGCCGAGGTACGCGACCGCCTGATAGACGATCTCCTTCGCCTCTGTCGGCGTCACGCCGAAGTTCAGCGCCGCGCCCAGCATGCAGCGGAACTCGTCAACGCCCTGACAGCCCAGCAGCGTCGCGAGGATCGTCATGAAGCGGGTCTTGTCGTCCAGTTCCTGCCCCGGCTGGTTGACGACCTCATCGAAGGCGAAGTTGTCGAAGCGTTCCATAAACTCCGGGTCGGTCTCCAGAAACGCCGAGACGTAACCGGGAAACATCTTTTCGTGGTACTGCTTTGCAAATTTCGTGATTGCCATGTTGTGATCCTCCGTATGATTACTGTCCCAATTATAGCAAGCCCCCGAAATCCAATCAATCTGGATTTTGGGGGCATTTGATAAGTATAGCTTATGTGAACTGCTCTCGAAGCAGCATGGCGAACCGTTCGGTGTAGGGGTTGGCGTTGTCCTTCTTCCAGAACGCGCAGTAGGTGCGGCGGATCGGATTGCCACCGCGCGTGAGCGGAACGCGCCGGAGCGTCGCGCCGAAAAAGCTGTCACTCTGCCGCCCCTCCACGGGCAGCACGCCGCGGTTCGATACCGCCAGCACCCGCGCCTCCTGCACGGTCTCAGCAAAGAGAAATTCACCCTTGAAGCCCACGATGTCGCGGTAATAGCGCCGCTCTTCCTCCTGCTGCGCGCTGGACGCGACCAAGATGCAGGGCAGGTGCCGCAGGTCGGCGATCTCCACCGCTGAAAGCTGAGAGAGCGGATTGTGCGTTGCCATCTCAACGGAGCAGACGGATTCCGAGAGGATGTGGTTTTCATACTCGTCGGAAAATGCGCGTCGCTGGTCATTGAGCGCCATGTCGATCTTGCCGAAACGAAGCGCGTCATACAGATCCTCGTGGTTGCCGCTCATCACATTCAGCGTCACGGCGGGGTACTGCTCGGAGAACGCGGCAATGGCACGGGTAAACTCGTCGCCGCCGTAGGACACCAGAAAGCCCACAGACAGTTCAAGCTCGTCTTTTTTGTCAATGCGCACCGTCTCACGGCAAAGCTGCTCCAGGTCGGCGGTGATAACGAGGCTGCGCTTGTAGAAATGCTTTCCCGCCTCGGTCAGCTCGAAGCGCCGGTTTTTGCGCTCCAGCAGCTTGACCCCCAGCTCGTCCTCCAGCACCTTGATCTGCTGGGAGATGGCGGATTGCGAAATATGGTGCTCCTCCGCCGCAAGGGTAAAGTTGTTATTCCGCACGACGGACTGGAAGTATTCGATTTGCCGCAGAAGCATTCAATCACCACCTTTGGTTGATGGTCATATTATAACACATTTTTATCTGACCTTAAATATCATTTTCCGCTACGATTTCAATGATTTCTTGCTGCATGGCTTCTATTTCCCCCGCCAAAAGGTGGTCAGTACCGGGGATTCTCTTCAATACGGCTTGCGGAAACGAACGTGCCGAAACAAAGCTTCTGATCTCCAACCCTTCCGGCCAGCTCGGACGCTGGAAAAATCGGATAACCGTCTTTACGAACACCCACGTCGCGCCATACTCGCGCATAGCAGTAACCCCGTCAATATGGAGCTGCCCGAGAAGCTCTGTCACCGCGTCCTCCACGAGCTGAAAGGCGGCGAGAGGGGACAGCGTTGCTTTGCCGTCGCACATACTCGCTGAAACAAGGACCTTTTTCGTATAAATCATATCAATAGCCTCTTTCGCTGTCCCAAGGGTTGCGTATAAAATCCATCTTTTCTGAATTTGACTGCCTTGATCTCCATGATACGAACTCCCTCTGTTATTATGATGTGTCATTGTTTTCCAATGGTACAGTTGCAAAAGAGGCTGGCGCGTGGGTTACCACTCACAACGTCAGTCTCTTTGGCTTTTGTTCTTATTTGCCGGCAGGCTCCCGCTTACAGCGGCAATTCCTTTCTGTTTTCCCCGTTGGGGCTTGCCACAATCAGCTTTTCAGGCGTGACGATCACAGCGCACTTTGCGGGATGCACGCCGTGGAAGGTGTCCTCGGCGAGCTTGGCGTAATGCTCATAGACCGCTCCTTCGGTCACAAGATCCGCCGTTCCCTTGATCTGATACGCCTCCGCCGTCAGGGGATTGGCTGCGGCGATGGCGATTTTCCCATTTGCCTTTATGTTCTCCAGCGTTGTTTCCAGCAGCACCGCGCCAATGGCAAACTTCCCGTCCTCGGTGACGCACTTGAAGCCCGCCGGCACCACGTTTGGCTCCTTGCCGCAGGTGGCGAGGAACCACAGGTTTTCCTCAAAAACCTTCTTGACATTCTCGGCAATCATGACCTGCTCCTCATCAAAGCTGCCGGAGGATCCAGTTCTGCTTGCCGATGCACTCGATCAGCTCAAGCTGCTGTTCGCCCCAGTACATATCCTCTTCCTCATCCTGATAATACTTCTTGAGGATGTCATAGGTGGTGTAGTCGTCCCGCGCTTCCTCGACCAGCGTCTTGAGTCAGGCAAGGCCGTCCCTGGACACCTGGAGATCGTACTTCACCCACTCGATGGGGTCTTTGTAAACGGGAGTTTCCTTCTTCGCGCCGCACTTCACCTCGCCGCCGAGGTCGAGGATGCGATCGATGCACTGCTCAACGTAGCCGCGCTCCTCCGTGGCGTGTTCAGCGTACTTCTCCGCCAGCTTGGTAAAGCCCTCGCTTGCGAAGACGCGGGACTGGATGGAGTGGCTGTCCGCCTGCTGCGCGAGGTCGGTCACGATGATCTGAAGTCCTTCGAGGATCTTTTCCTTGTTTGCCATGATAGCTACCTCCACAAAAAATCTGTGCTGTTTGAGCATGGTTTTACTGTAGCGAAATCACGGCAAAATGTCGAGTTAGCGTTCTGTACGTTTACTAAATATTTAGCATTTCTTTAAAATCACTAAATTTCAAGGGTAAAGATAGACCTTCAGCGGTTCCGGCAGGGACTTCTCCATGACCTCTGCCAGCTTTTCCGGGGTGGTCGGGATATGATCCGTCAGCCACTCGCAAAGGATCCTTACCGTGCCATAGCAGTATATTTTGACCATATCGAGAATATCGTCAGGGATCTTCTCCGTCATGATTGTTTTTCGGATCTCATTGCACAGTAAGCCAACGTTGATCTGCTCCATCTGGCGCACGAAGGCGTCGCGCCCGCTGGTGTGCTTCAATGCGTTGACGGCAAGGCTTCGCCGCTCATCGAAATACCTCATCGCATCATAGAGCGTATCGCGCCACGCATATCCGTCTGTGCCTAATTTTCCCATAATGCTTTCCGCGTCGGTGATATACGCCCATGCGATCAGATCGTACTTGTCCTTGAAATAGCGATAAAACGTCGGCTGCGACAAGCCGCAGTTGTCGGTGATATTTGTGATGGTGATCTTGCTGATAGGCTTTTGCAGCGCAAGCTCCTGAAAGGATTTCACCAAAACCTCTTTTTTGCTTTTTTCTGCATTTTCTCACCTTCAACATCAATTTGTTGCTATTGTAACACAATATCCGTTTTACGGGCAAGATTGTTTTGGCTTCGGCAAGCATGTCAGGGGCTTTGCGATAACGGCGCCCTTTGGGACGGTAGTAATCGTAAATCATCTGCGCTTGTTGCGCCCCCAGAAGGTGTTGTAGCGATCCGGCTTCCATTCCGGTTTGATGTTTTTCACCGCTTCGGCGGCAGTGATGACCGCGTCGCCGTTGTCGATGTCAATGAGCGTATAGCGGTCATTACCCATGCCGAGTTCCTTCATATAGCTGAGCTGACGCAGACCGTGACGGGTCTCAACGCGCTCAACAAGCGCCTTTCCGCCTCCGCCGGGCAGGCTGTAAATCAGGTCCATGCAGGCGTTATCCACTGCCAGGATATCCAGCGAGGCGACCAGCCCGACGTCCGGTGTTACCACCGGCTCAGCCTCAGGCCCTTCGCAATCACAGGAGACGGACATGTTGCGCATCGTGTTAATGTAGCATACATGCGGCGCAAAGAAGTCTATCGTGGCCTTGGTGCTCTCGGAGATGCGCTCCATCAGTTCTTCCTCGGCAATGCTCCACATGTTGTCCGAACCCTCGGCGGTGTGGATCTCCGCCTTGCCGATGCGCCCGTCCGCACAGCCAATGCCGATGTTCTTATTGCTGCCGCCAAAACCGCCCATCATGTGTCCCTTGAAATGCGTCAGCACGAGAAGAGAATCGTAATTAAGCATGTTCTTTCCAACGTGCATCTCGTCAAACCACTTGCCGCCCTTGACCGGCAGCGCAGCCACGCCCTCGCTGTCGGTGATATCCACGGGGCAGAAGGTCCAGCCGTTGATCTCCAGCGTCTTTCGGTGCTCCTCGGTCGTGTAGCGGCTGCCCTCATAATAGGTGTTGGTCTCAATGATCGTCGCGCCCGGCAAACGCGAGGCGAGAAGTTCCTTCACCCAGGGGCGGGGGATGATGTTTGGCCCCTCGGCTTCGCCGGTGTGCAGCTTGACAGCCACCTTGCCGCAGAGCACGGAGCTGACCCTGTCGTAGATCTTTTTCAGTCCCTCTTCGGACAGATCTCGGGTGAAGAAAACCACCGAGCTTTCGCCCGTACGCTCTTCAAACGGGATATATTTATTGCCGCCTTTTCCGGGAACAGGTTTGTTCATAGCCATGTCGATTCCTCCTTGTCAGTTGCCGGTTCTCGTGATTCTTCCGGAATTATCCATTGCGTTTCCTCAGACATTCAGCGTATCCACCCACGCCTTCAGGCCGTCCACCGTCTGCCGTCCGTTGAGCAGCTTGCCTTCGCGGATCGTCGCCTTCGGCGCGCTGGGCTGCAGGCCCGCGACTGCCTGACCGAATCCGCTGCCGCCCGAGGTGGCGAACAGCACGATGGTCTTGCCGGAGAAATCATAGGCTTCGAGGAACGTGTTGATGATGGTCGGCGCGATGTACCACCAGATCGGAAAGCCCAGCAGGATCGTGTCATAGCCCGACACGTCCACATCGCCGGTCACGATGGCGGGACGCGAGGACTTGTCGTTCATCTCGACGGTGCTGCGCGCCTGTTTGTCCATCCAGTTGAGGTCTGCTTTCGTGTAAGGCACCTGCGGCTTGATCTCGTAGAGGTCGGCCCCCGCTGCCTCTGCCAAGGTCTTCGCCACCTTCGCGGTCGTGCCGCTCGCGGAAAAGTATGCAACCAGTTTCTTGCTCATGAGTTCGTCCTCCTCAGTTTTGATGAATTGCGTTTGTTATAATTCGATGACGCGTTCACGCGCATCTTGGGCATGCGTTGCGAGGATGCCACGGCAGTTCGGCTCGCCGGCTGTCTCGCAGAGCCAGCGGACGGTTTTTCCTGCTCGCAGCGATGGTATACGCGGTCATCTTCAATCGTCCTGCCATTGCGAACGGCGTTTCCCGCGAGCATAGTCGTGCGGCTCCCGAAGGTATGTCCCTTCGCCAGCACCGAGATCACGCTTCCATCACCGAACAGATCAAGTGCATACCCGTGCGATCGACATAGTTGAGGCCGATGCCGAAGATGCGCTTCGGGTTGCGGTAGAGCGGTGCGTAGACGACCGTGCCATACGGCAGGGCGCCTCGTTCCGTGACGATGCCGGCCATCTCCGCACCGCTGAGCCTGATGGTTGCTAGTCTCGTGGTTCCGCCTCCTTATAATAGCCCCTCGATGGGCTTGTGTTCAAAGAAATCAATGACGTTCTGTGCCGCGACGCGGGACACGGCGATCGCCGCCTCCCGCGTCGTGGGGGCGTAGTGCGGCGTCAGCAGTACGTTCGGCATGGTGAACAGCGGGCTGTCCGGCGGGCAGGGCTCCTGCGCCGTCACATCAAGTCCCGCGCCGCCGAGGTGCCCGCTTTGCAGCGCGTCGATCAGCGCCTGCTCGTCGATCAGCGGGCCGCGCCCGCAGTTGATGAAGATCGCACCGCGCTTCATCAGTGCGAATTCCCGCGCGCTGACGCTGCCCTCGGTCTCCTTGTTCAGCACCGGATGCAGCGTCACGAAATCTGACTCTGCGAACACGCGGTCGCGGTCTGCCACCAACTCCACACCCTCGGGAACCTCCGCGACATATGGATCGTAGGCGAGCACCTTCATATCGAAGCCGCCGTGCGCCATCTTCGCGATACGGCTGCCGATGCGCCCGCAGCCGATGATCCCAAGCGTCTTGCCCGTGATCTCGACGCCGGGCGCGCAGTTCTTCGCGCCGAAGCCGATCTCGCGGTACTTGCCGCATACCAGCGGCAGATTTTTCGCCAGCGCGATCAGCATGGCAAAGGCGTGCTCCGCCACGGAGGTGCTGTTCGCACCCGGCGCGATGGTCACGGCGATGCCGCGCGCCCTCACCGCGTCCATGTCGATGTTGTCCACGCCGACACCGTGCTTGGAGATGATCTTCAATCTTGGGCATTTGGCCATCAATTCATCGGTGATCTCGACGATGCGCACCAGCAGCGCGTCCGCATTCCGCACGGCGGCGGGGTCGACGGCGACGCCGCCTTTTAAGTCCAGCTCCATGACCTCATGGCCCGCCTCCCTGAGCAGCGCGACGCCCACGGGGTCAATCTGTTCGGTCACAACTACCTTCGCCATGGCTCAGCACTCCTTTAACTTCAGCCCGTATGGTTCACCCAACGCGGCAAGCTCCGCGCACACCGCGTCGGGTACGTCGATGCCGACGGCCGCCTTTTCCGCCGCGCTTCTCGCGGCACGCTCGCCGGGGAGCAGCACCTCGTCCACGCCCTCGGCGGGCCTGAGGCCCTTGACTTCGTCCGTCATCGCGCTCACGCCTGCACGGAACGCGCCCACGTCCAGAAAGTGCCCCACGTCGATCGCACCGAGGAAGTGTCCCACGCCCTGCGGCGCGTCAAACTCGTAGAGGTCATGCAAATGCGTTGCCGTGCCCGCGCCGGAGAGAACGCCGGAGAGGATTTCAACCATCAGCGCAAGCCCGCTGCCCTTCGGCCCACCGATTGGGATCAGCGAACCGGCGCGCCCCGCCGCGGGGTCCGTGGTGGGCTTGCCGTCCCTGTCCAGCGCCCAGCCGAGCGGGATGTCCTTCCCCAGCTTTTGCGCCAGGATCAGCTTGCCCAGCGCCACGACCGACGGCGTCATGTCCAGCACGACGGGAAACCCGTTCGACGGTACGGCGACGGAGATCGGGTCGGTGCCCATGAACGGCTCCGCCGCGCCATGCGGCGCGATCTTCGCGGTCAGATTGGTGCAGCAGAAGCCAATCATACCTTCACGCGCTGCCATGCGCGTGTAGTAAGCCGCTGCGCCGAAGTGATTGGAGTTTTTCACCGTCGCAAAGCAGCAGCCGGTCTCCCGCGCCTTGCGGATGCAGGCCTCCATGGCGAACTTAGCACCCACCGCGCCGAGGCTGTTGCCCGCATCGATGGCAAGGGTGGACGGGCTTTCGCGCACGATCCGCACGTCGTTGTGCTTCGACACCAGCCCCTTGTCCACGCGCTCCATGTAGATCGCGAGGCGGCTGACGCCGTGGGTGGCGACACCGGTCAGCTCCGCATCGAGAAGCATGTCCGCCACCGTTTCCGCGCAGTCCGCATCTACGCCATGCGCAAGCATAGTATTTCGGCAATAGCCTTTCAGCTGTCCAACTGCGAAACGCATCCGTTTTTCCCTCCCTTTAACTCCTCAGCCTTGATGATATTGTACGAAAAAGCTCAACCAAAGTCAAAGTCGAAAACAACTCTTGACTTATAAGCGATTTGTTATAGCATGGAGACGAGGAGGCGGTTTCATGTTCGTTGACAAAAATCCGGAGTACTTCCTTACCGTTGCGGAAGCGGGCAGCTTCTCCCGGGCCGCAGAAAAACTCTACATCTCGCAGCCATACCTGAGCCAGTACATTCTGCGACTGGAGGAGGAGTACGGTGTGAAGCTGCTGGATCGCAAAAAAACTCCGCTGGCGCTGACTGAGGCAGGGCGCGTCTATGCCAATTATCTGAACAGCGAACGCTCGCTGCGCGAAAAACTGCTGGGCGACTTTGCGGAGCTCTCGCGCACGAAAGAACAAACGCTGCGTCTCGCGTTGTCGAGCTGGCGCGCGGGCGTGCTTCTACCGGATGTTCTGCCCGCCTATGTCCAAAGTTGTCCGCAGGTGCGGCTTGAGCTGCTGGAGCGACCGACCAACGAGCTTTACCGCATTGTTTCCGATGGGGAGGCTGATCTCGCGGTGATGAATACCGGCTTTGATGTGCCGGAGCAGATCACGACGGAAACGATCCTGCATGAGCGTACCGATCCAAATCTGAACGCCTTGCAGGACGGCGGTGTCGACGGTGCACTGTTTTTCAACGAGCTCAGCCTGTCGTAGCTTCTTATATTTTTTGCGCCACAACACATTGTGTACCGATTCATGGAAGTGTGCGGTAAAGCAGCGGATATGTTGCGAAAAGCATCTTTTGAACCGCGTCTTGATTATCTCATAAATGCGCATATCTGTCCAAGATTGCATCGCCTGTTTTTGCCTCTGCTCTGCGCTCAGCGGTCGTTCATGATATGCTCCGTAAAATACGGCAGCTGCTTTTGCCACCAGCACCAGTCATGCGCCACGTCGAAGCCCCAGCCGTGTACATCTGGCAGCCCATCGTCGCCCACATCAGCTCCGGCATCCGCTCGCACATAACGATGCGATCTCCGTAGCGTGCGAGAATCTCCTCATGCGTGTGCCGGTAACGGTGGTTGTCCTTGCGGCTGGCGTAGACGCACCAGTGATGGTCGCCGCTGTCCGGCAGCAGGCGCTTGTCCGACGTCACCATGTCCGCCCAAATCTGATAGACATCGGTGGAGTGGGCGAAGTTCATCATATCCGGCGTGTAACCGCCCGCGGGGCGCATATTGACCTCCAGCCCCACGAAATCGCCGATCTTACCGAGGCCCGCGCGCGCTTTTGTCATACGGAAAAACTCAAGATGCACAAACCGGCTGCGGACATAAAACGCCCTGAGCGCCGCGCGGCCCAGCCTTTTCAGCGGCTCCGGCACCGCGGCGGCGGTGTAGTACGAAAGGTCAAGGTCCTTGTTCACAATATCGGCGATGGACGGCGGCCAGACAGTCATGGACTCAAACAGCGGCTCGCGGTTCGAGTCGGTGATGGCATCATAGGAGCAGATATCACCCTCGACAAACTCCTCCATCACATAGGGCACGTCCGGCTTGTCCGTGAAAAACGCCTCCAGATCGGCGTCGCTCTCCAGCTTCCAGGTATTCGCCGCGCCGACGCCGACGTCCGGCTTTGCGATGGCGGGATAGCCGCCGATGGCGCGCAGGAACTCCCGCGCCGCCTTGAGATCCGTCACCCGTTCCGAGCGCGCGGTCGGGATGCCCGCGCCGCAGTACACCGGCTTCATCGACGACTTGTGTTTCCACGAGCCGATCTCGTCCTCATTCACGCCGGTCGTGATGTGGAAATCGGTGCGCAACCGTGCGTCCTGCTCCAGCCAATACTCGTTGTTGGATTCGAGCCAGTCTATTTTACCATACTTGAACCCAAAAAACGAGACCGCGCGGTAAACCTGGTCATAATCCTCCAGCGAATCGACGCGATAATACTCCGTGAGCGCGTCCCTGAGCGGCGGCTCCAGCTCAACGTAGGGTGCGTCCCCGATGCCGAGGACGTTTACGTTGCCGCGGCGCAGGCGGTCGCAGAACTGCCGGTAGGTATGGGGAAAATGCGGGGAGATGAAAATGAAATTCACGGTTGTCCCTCTTTTCTTTCTCAGCTTGCTCGGGCCAGATCCTTAACGGCCTCGCCCGCGATAATCCGCCCCACGACCGAGGGCGCGAATGCGGCAGTGCCCGGAATGTCGCGGCGGTCGACGCACTTGCGCTCCGCGCCGACGCCGCTGCGCGTCTTGACAGCTATGCTGTATGTTCTTATAATATATGATATCTATCAATTTAATCAAGTTTGGGGGGACATCATGGAACCGCTTCACAAAAAGTATCAGGATTTGCTCGCTCATCTGCGCAGCCTGGAAAGTGTCGCCGTTGCTTTTTCCGGCGGTGTGGACTCCACGTTTCTGCTGCGCTGCGCACACGACACACTCGGCGATAGAGTGCTTGCCGTGACGGCATCCTCCTGTTCCTTTCCTGAACGCGAACGCATGGAGGCGCAATCGTTTTGCAAAGAAAACAGTATCCGACACATGCGCTTCGACACCGGCGCGCCGTCCGCGCGGCAGGACAAGCCGGTGTGCACCGCCTGCGTGGCGACGCCGTACCCTTTGAACCCGTTTTATTTCTTTGCCTTTTCTGCCCCTTTCCAGATTTTACGGCAAGCGCCCGCGCGGCTCATTAAACCGTGCGGGCGTATCCGTTCCGCTTGTAGATTGTTTGTCGCGCTGCGTGTCAGGCGTTGCCGGCAACCACGCCGCCTTCCACTACCAGGGATTCCTCATAGTCGAGGCCGTAGGTGTCCGTCAGGGTTGCTTCGTAGTCCTTGTGGAAGAAATTCTCGCCGGCAAGCGACTTGATCTCGTCGTTGATCCAGTTCAGCAGAGATTCGTTGCCCTTGGATACGGCGGGCGCGATGGTGTCCTGACTGCCGAGAGACGGAATGCCCACGGTGTAGCCGCTGTTCTGAAGAGCAAAGGCGATAACCTCGGTGTTGTCGTTCGCCCACGCCACACCGCCGTTTTCAAACGCGCTCTTGGCATTGGCATAGGTGTCGAATTTCTGGAGCTTGATGTTGGGGTAGTTCTCAATGAGATAGGTCTCAGCGGTGGTGCCGGTGATAACGATGACCGAATCGTCCGCACCGATCTGGTCAAGGTCGGTGATGACCCGCTCATCGTGGGAGACCACGCCCAGCGCCACGTTCATATAGGGCAGGGCGAAGTCCACCTTCTCGGCGCGCTCCGCGGTAACGGTGAAGTTGGCGAGGATAATGTCCACCTTGCCGGTCTCCAGATACTCCACGCGGTTAGCGGCCTCGGTGGAAACGTAGTTGATCTTCACGCCCAGATCCTGTCCGATCCGCTCGGCAAAATAGACGTCATAGCCCTGATACGCGCCGTTTTCATCCACATAGCCGAAGGGGTTCTTGTCGGAAAAGACGCCGATGTTCACCGTGCCGCTCTGCTTGATCTCGTCCAGCGTGCGGTAAACGGCACCCGAGGACGCGTTCGGGCTGCTCTGGGCGGCAGGCTTTGCACCGCAGGCGGTCAGGGACAGCGCAAGGGTAAACGCCGCGAGGGCGGAAAGGATTCGACGTGTGGTTTTCATGGTAATATTCCTCCAAATTATTGATTTTTTGCTTTCTTTTTGACGGTCTCAAAGGTAAGGGTATTCAAGAATCTCTGGGCTCGCTCGGTCTTGGGGTGGTCGAAGAATTCCTCCGGCGGAGCCTCTTCCACGATACGTCCCTCGTCCAGAAGAACGACCCGGTCAGCCACCGCGCGGGCGAACTGCATCTCATGCGTAACGATCAGCATGGTGCGTCCCTGTCGGGCGAGATCCAGGATCACGTCCAGCACCTCCCGCACCATTTCGGGGTCCAACGCGGCGGTGACCTCGTCGAACAGCAGGACCTCCGGGTGCATGATCAGGGCACGGACGATCGCCACGCGCTGCTTCTGACCGCCCGAGAGCTGCCGGGGATAGTCTCCCGCGCGATCCTTCAGTCCCACGCGATCCAGCAGTGCCAGCGCTTCGGCCTCTGCCTCCTGCCGCGGCCGTCTCTGCGCCTTTCGCGGCGAGAGCGTGATATTGTCCAGAACGCTCAGGTGGGGAAAGAGTTCATAGCTTTGGAATACCATCCCGACCTTCTGCCGCAGACGCGGGAGGTCTTTACTGTCGCGCCGGATGGGTTCTCCGTTCAGGGAGATGGTTCCCGCCTGAATGGGCTCCAGCGCGTTGATACATCGCAGCAGGGTGCTCTTGCCGCACCCGCTGGGGCCCAGGATCACCAGAACCTCGCCCTCGTAAACGGTGAGATCAATGCCATTCAGCACCGCTCCGCCGCCATAATTTTTGACAAGGCTCTCTATGGTCAACAGTGCCTTGGGCATCTCCTCACCCCCATTTCTTTTCCAGATGTCCTGCCAGCAGGCTGATGGGCCAGCAGGCAAGGAAATACAGAACAAACACGGTCAGATATACGCCGAAGGCGGCATTTGGGCTGCTCATGCGATTTGCCTCAATGATCTGCTGCGCCACCTTCAGCATCTCCACCACCCCGATCATCAGCACGAGGCTGGTGGTCTTGATCATGCGCGTGATCAGGTTGATGGACAGCGGGATCAGCCGGCGCGCCGCCTGCGGGATCACCACATAGAGAAAGGTTTGGCGCTCCGTCAGACCCAGCGCCTTTGCCGACTCGTACTGATGCGCCGGAACGCTTTCCAACGCGCCCCGCACCAGATCCCCCATTTCGGCAGTGCCCCAAAGACTGAACACGATAACGGAAGACAGCTCGCCAGACAGATCCCACCCGAAGACGCGGGTGGTACCGAAGAACACCAGAAAGAGCAGCACGAGCTGCGGCAGGATGCGAATGGCTTCCAGATAGAGTCGGGTCAGCGCTCTTATCAGCGGATGCTTCCATGTCATGACCACACCCAACAACAGCCCGGCAGGAATGCTGACGGCGACCGCGATCAGGCTGATTCGCAGCGCGACCCAGAGCCCGCCCAAAAGCCTCGCCATGTTTTTTCCCTTGAGAAGCACCTCAAGTCCCAGATCCGGCATAGCGCAGCCTCCTTTCCAGCAAACTTCCCAGCGCCGAAACGGGCAACAGGATCAGAAGGTAGAAGACCACCAGCAGGAACAGGCTCTCGGTGGTCGCATAGTAGAGGCCGATCAGATCCTTGGCAGTGAACATCAGGTCCATGAGGCTGACGGCGCTGAACACGCTGGTCTCCTTGAGCAGAAAGATCACGTTTGCCACCAGAGCCGGCGTACTGACGGAGACCGCCTGCGGCAGCAGCACATATCGAATTGCCTGAACCGGGGTCAGACCAAGACTCAGCGCGCTCTCCATCTGAATGGGCTCAACCGCTTCCATGCCGCTGCGCAGCGCCTCCGCCATATAGCCGCCTCCCAGGAACGCAAGCCCTGCCACGCCGCAGACGGCGGGATCGGTGCGAACGCCCAGCTTGGGAAGACCGTAATAGAGGAAAAAGAGCTGGACCAGCAAGGGTGTATTGCGGCTGACCTCCACATAGGCCGCGGCAATCCCACGCAGCACCGGCACCCGGAAGTACCGGACGGCGGCGCAGAGGATGCCGATCACCAGCGCAAGCAGGATACCCATTGTCCCCAGCCGGAGCGTGAGCCATGCCGACTCCCGGAAGAGCGGGAGATACTCCCGTAAAACGCTTTGATCCATGCAGCCCCTCCCTCTGCGCCAACTGACGATGAGCGGATTATAAACCTATTAACCTACTATGTCAATGGATATTACGTATAATGCTGGGCGCCGGTCTTGCCAAATCCTTGTGAAAACAGTCTGAACGGGGGATGTACTGTCAAGATACATTTGGCGTTTAACGGCAAACAGAATCGGCAAGGGCGGTTCATCACTCGTCCTTGCCGATATAGTCCTAAACAATCTCAGCGCTGCGGAATCCTTACATATCAGGCTTCCAAGTATGCTTTCAGCTGGTCAATCTGTCCCTCAGCATCATGATATCCCAGCCAATACAGCTTACCAAGCTTTTCCATATCGCCCTCCAGCCTTTGAATCCGAACAGGTGCGGAGGGCGCGATCATGTATGCTGCTCCCTGCCGGGCAAGTACCTCCATGTCATCGCATTCACGGTTATACTCTTCATTGCTGTTTGCCAGAATTTGCGCAAACTCAGGGTAATCCTGATAGACTTTCTCTGCCAGTCTGCGCTGCGCGGGATTTGAGGAGCGTTTCCGAAAGGATGGCTCCCGTGTGCGGACAATGACTACCTTCTCAAATCCCTGCTTGAATGCCCATTCATAGGGAACTTTGCACGCGCAACCTCCGTCAAGGCAGGGAATTCCATCCACGTCAACCATCTGCGAGACATAGGGCATCGACGCCGATGCCTGCACAGCCTTGAAGATGTCGCCGCATTTATCCCGTTCGGGGTATCTTGCCTCACCTGTCTGGCAGTCTGTCACAACGACCGCAAAGCGCCTGTCGGGATCAGAAAAGCGTTGACGGTCCAGCGGCTCAAAGGCATCTGTCTGCCGTAACAAAAAATCAAAGCTGATAAGGCTGCCTTCCCAGAGCAGGCGGCGCGCGCCTATATAGCGCGGATCGTGACGATAGCCCAAGTTGATCCGTCCCGAGCGCCCGATTTGCCCCGCCACATAGTTGATGCCATTCAAGGCGCCTGCGGAGCAGCCGATCACCGTTTGCAGATTGATCCCATTAAGCATCATGGCGTCAAGGACTCCCGCCGTATAAACGCCGCGAAAGGCACCGCCCTCCAGCACAAGACAGCCTTTGGTAATACTGTCGGAAGCGCTTCCCCTCGGGATACCGTCAATTCCCGAATATACCTGATAAGAACGATCCTTCATTCACTCACCTTGCTGAAATCACCATCTATACTCATTTTGCCGGATAGATAACCGTTTTTCCTCTCGAGCCGCCGCCTGCCACCTTTTGCAGCGCGGCGTTGACCTCTTCAAGCCCGAATACCCCATCGACCGAAGGGCGGATCTCCATCTTGGCAAGGATCCCGGAGGCTTCGGCAAGCTGCTGCCCGTCTGAGTGAACGAAGATAAAATCGTAGGTTTGTCCGTTCTTTGCCGCCATTGCGTCGTTTTTCCTGCCGACAAATCCGAACGCCAGCTTCATAATAGGGGATGCGTTGACCCGTTGCGCAAAGGCTTTGTTCGGCCCGCCCCGCAGGGAAACCAGCCTCCCGCCGCGCTTCAGGATCGAAAACTGCTTTTCCAGCTCCTTGCCGCCCAGCGAGTCGATCACATAATCGATATCGGAAAGCACGGCCGCATAGTCCTCTTTCTTGTAATCAATGAACCGATCCACGCCGAGCGCCATCACGCGCTCGGCATTTTTGCCGCTCCCGTTTGTGATAACGGTCAACCCCCGCGCTTTCGCCAGCGGGATCGCCATCGCGCCAAAGCTGCCGGTACCGCCGGAAACGAAAATCGTCTTTCCCGCCTCGGCGCGTATCAGCGCCAGCGCCTGCATCGCGGTCAGCGCCGTCAGCGGCACCGCCGCGGCCTCCTCGTCGGTCAGATAGTCCGGCGTCAGCGCGAGTGCCGCCTCGTCCACGGCGACATACTCCGCGAACGCGCCGATGCGATCCAGCGGCAGGCGAGCATAGACACGCTCACCCTTCTTGAACTTGGTAACAGATGCGCCAACCTCCTCCACAACGCCGACACACTCGTTGCCCATAATGAGCGGCGTCTTGTAGGGAACGATGGCCTTGACCTCACCGTGGGCGATCATGTTGTCCAGGGGATTGACGGCGGCAACACTGACACGCAGCAGAACGTCCCTTACGCCGAGCCGCGGCTTTGCCCGTTCGCCAACTGTCAGCTGCGGCTCGCCTTTGCTGTAGCGTTCCAACCATGCTGCTTTCATGTGAATCCTCCATGTGCTATGCACACAAAAAGTAATGAATAATCCTCCGCACATGGAGGATTATCGCCATGTTTCGCGGTTGCCGCGTGAGCGGCGAGCGAAACGGCATTTTTGATTTAGCGTGATTTTTCACGCTAAATCCTCCGTCCATGTGAATAAATAACGGAAGCCATCCGGAATATCGATATTGGCGGGAGCCTCCGTTGTCTTGAGCGTGCCGGAAAGCCCCTGCTCCTGCGCGGTCAGGCAGAAGTGATTGGCGCAGATGCCGACATCTACGCGCTGGATGATCGGCGGATCGACTTCACCCCGTCCCTCTGCGACCTTCGCGTAAAAATGGAACGCTCCGTCCTGACGTAGCACGCGCCACGGCTGCGCGTTGGTCGCGGACGGCGCGAGCCGCAGCATTTCCAGGGGCTGGGCATACGCGTCTGCCTCGGCGCGACTGAGCGGCGTCCGGAAGTCACCGTTAAAGAACAATTCCTTCCAATCTTTCCGCTGATTGGACTTCATCCCGGAACGCATCAGCGTTTCACTGATCGCGCGCTTTTCCGCCGGATAGCCGATGGGAGAGATCGCGGGCATCCACTCGTCGTCTCTGACGTTCATCGCGCCGGTGAATGCCTTTCGGTCAAAGGTCGCCGCCAGCCAGCAGGTGCCGACGCCAAGGTGCGTGGCATACAAAACCAGCTGCTCAAAGCTGTACCCGACCGCTTCCAGTGAAAGCGCACCCTTCGGTACCGTGACGCCGAGGAAGGTTTTCGTTCCCTTGATCACGCCGTAGGTACCCAGCTTTTTGGTGGAAGCATCGCCTGTTTCCAGCACATGCACCGTAACGGGTATTCCAAACGGGGTTTGGAGCGTTTTTGCATACGCCGTCAGTTTTTCCAAATCCTGCTCGCTCAGCGGCCTTGGGTCGTAAGTCCTGACGCTGTGCCGCTTTTGGACCGTTTCGCTTACCGGGAAATCTGAAAACATGGCCGATTCCTCCTTATAATAGCATAATAACTTTCTTTTATTATAGGGTATGGCATATGGCAAGTATATTCGCAAAATCATAATATTGCGAAAAAGGAAACAAAATGATAGAATTGCGAAAAACGTCCGGAGGTGGCTTTTATGATTGCACGCAAATCGACCAAGGAACTGATTGTAAGCTCTCTGTACGATCTGCTGCGGGAGAGGCCCTATGAAAAAATCACAGTTTCTGCGATCGTCAGAAACTGCGGCATCTCTCAGCGCACCTTTTACCACCATTTCAAGGATAAGCACGATATGGTGGAATGGTCCTATCTTCATATTTTGGACGATTATTACGAGCAGAATCGGGAGGGACTGACCTTCCGCAAATGGCTCCAATTCATGGCGGAAACTGTATGGGAGCACCGGCTTGCGCTCCAAAAGATTGCGCAGTACAGTGGTCAGAACAGTCTCCCCACGTCGTTGCAGCAGCCTTTGACCGAGCGATGCCTGAACGTCATTTCAGACGTATATGGTGACTCAATCACCGAGGAACTCAGGAGTGTCGTTTCGTTTTATACCGGCGGTCTCATCAGCTATGTCGAGAGAGCGTTGAACGAAGCAGCCATTCCAACGCCGGAGGAAAGCATCCGGCTTTTCGAAGTATGTATTCCTGCTTGCATGATGAAATATTTGCTTTAGTGCAAAGTTGTTGGTTATCAAAAATGTGCCATACTAGCCGTTTTGCCCGAAAGGAATTCTAATCATTCGTTTACGGTTGCCTATTTATCTTCATATTCGTAATACATACCATGTAAAAAAGTTGCAATTCCGTCTCGTTTTAGTAACCACTTTTTTATCCAATTTTTGCAGAGTAACCACTTTTTTATCCTATATTTGGTGTGTAATTTTTTCTATGACCACAATATATTGCGCGCCCCTCCGACCGCAAACCACGATTTTGGATTTTTGAAATCCGAGTTTTTGCAACAAAAAATCTCCGAAAGCCGGAGCTTTCGGAGATTTTCTTTTGTTTTGTTAACGCTTGGAGAACTGAGGTGCACGTCTTGCTGCCTTCAAGCCGTACTTCTTGCGCTCCTTCATGCGCGGATCGCGCGTGAGGAAACCAGCCTTCTTAAGAATGGGGCGATAGTCGGGGCTCGCGAGCAGCAACGCGCGGGCAACACCGTGACGCAGCGCACCGGCCTGACCGGAAACACCGCCGCCGGAGACGGTCGCAACGATGTCGACCTTACCGAGGGTCTCGGTGGCAGCCAGCGGCTGACGGACGACCATCTTCAGGGTCTCCAGACCGAAATAATCGTCGATGTCACGACCGTTGATGGTGATGGAGCCGGTGCCGCCCTGGAACAGATGAACGCGCGCGACCGAGGACTTACGACGGCCGGTGCCATAGAGATAGGGCTTCTTGGACTGATACATTCTTCTGTTCCTCCTTACTTCACTTCATAAGCCTCAGGCTTCTGCGCCTGCTGCTCGTGCTCGGCGCCGGCATAGATGTGCAGGCGCTTGAGGGAATCCTTGGTGATGGTGTTGCGGGGCATCATGCCCTTCACCGCGAGCTGCATGGCCAGCTCCGGCTTGTCCTGCATCAGCGTGCGGTACTTGGTCTCCTTGAGGCCGCCAATCCAGCCGCTGTGACGACGGTAATACTTCTGATCGAGCTTGTTGCCCGTGAGCACCGCGTCCTTCGCGTTGATGATGATGACATAGTCGCCGCAGTCGGCGTGCGGGGTGTAGGTGACCTTGCGCTTGCCACGGAGCAGATCGGCGGCGACGACCGCGGTCTTGCCCATGGGCAGTCCGGCAGCGTCGATGACGTACCACTTACGCTCGATGTTGCCCTTGTTCGCCATAAAAGTGGACATGGTTGTGTAACTCCTTACATTTAATATCTAAAGC
Source organism: Oscillospiraceae bacterium (assembly GCA_902783035.1). Lineage (GTDB taxonomy): Bacteria > Bacillota > Clostridia > Oscillospirales > Oscillospiraceae > Hominicoprocola. The sequence goes on along the minus strand of CACZPK010000044.1, from coordinate 8,939 downwards.
GATTTGCTTTACATTTGTGGGGTTCCTTGCTAAAATCGGAACAGGATTATTTATAGCACAGGGCGTTTTCCTTGTCAACATCATTTTTATTTAACACGCCTATTGCTCTAAATATCTTTTATTTTCTCACTTAATCTCTTGAATTCTCGTTTTGCACTTTGCTTTTTTGAAAGAGCGGGGCAGGAAAAACCTGTGAAAACGGCGGAATGCTGCAAATAACGCCCGCTGCGGGAGGCAGCGGACGATGAGGATTATGTAAACTGGCAAAGCCTAAACAAACACAAGCTTGAGCAGCACCAGCAGAACCAGGCCGGGCAGGCCGAGAATGCCGATGATCAGAGCGTTGAAGAGGTTGAGTCCCAGAAAAAAACCCGTAATGCCGCCGGCGAGGTTGACGAGAAACAGCGCGGCAAATCCCAGCAGAGTATTGAACAGCACTTTGAGCGCCAGCCGGAGCGGGGCGGAGAACAGCTGTATTATACCCAGTACCACGAAGGCGCACAGCATCCCCAATGCGATTTTCTCGCTCAGACCCATACGCCGCGCTCCTCTCCGTCGGTGTGTGCGAGGAACGCCGCTTCGCCGCCGGCATCCTTGATGATGCGCAGCTGGTAATTATAGCGTGACTGCGCTGCGTTGATCTCATAGACGCAGGCATCCACCAGCTCCGGCTCGGTGGCTGCGTCAAAACGCATATAGGCGGCGTCGAGGGCGGCGCGCAGCGCACCCAGTTCGTCGAACAGTTCTTGCATGGCGTCGTTGTGTGCTGCGGTGCGGCGAAAGCGGCGGTTTCTTCTCATGGCGGTACCTCCTTGTCCTTTTACAGTTTATGGAAAGTATCGCCGGATATTCCAATTATTATACCGGGACGGTTGATCGCGCGGGCGTGGCCGCCGCATAAAACACAGGAGGGGTCCGATGGAACACGAGGATTATATGCGCGCCGCGCTCGCGCTGGCGGAGGAAGCAGCCGCACACGGTGAGGTGCCCGTGGGCTGCGTGATCGTTTATCAAGGGGAGATCGTCGGGCGCGGACGCAACCGGCGGGAAGAAAAACAGTCTGCCGTTTCTCACGCGGAAACGGAGGCGATTGCCGACGCCAATGCACATCTGGGGTCCTGGCGGCTGGAGGATTGTACCCTTTACGTTACGCTTGAGCCGTGCCCCATGTGCGCGGGTGCGATCCTCAACGCGCGCATCGCAAGAGTTTTTTACGGAGCACGGGACGAGGCCATGGGCGCCTGCGGCGGCGTACTCAACCTGTTCATGGAGCGTTTTGCCAATCCGCCTGCCCTCGTGGGCGGTATTTTGGCAGAGGAATGCCGTGCGGTGTTGGCTCGATTTTTCCAAAAACTCCGCTAAACCGTATAATTTGCACTATAAAATACGAATAGTATTTAATGCTTTTTTAACAATTCTACCGCAACTTTGTTTACATTCCTCAGGTATCTTAACACTTGCAAGAGACAATAGCTTCTTTTCATCCAATCTTCCATCTCATAGGAAAAGCAGACGCCGCAAGCGTCTGCTTTTCCTATTTATGCAGCGGGCGAACGTTTTCACGTCCGCCCGTTCGGTTTATTTTCTGAAATCCGCCGCTGCCAGAAAGCCAAGCTCGATGAGCGCGCAGCCCACGAAGAACAATACGGAGGCGAGGCTCCGCTGCTCTGCCGCTGCCGCCATCGCCAGCACGAACGCCATTGCGCCCACGGGCACATAGTTGCGCGGTGTACCCTCCAGATAGGCAAAGGTCGCCAGCTGCCATGCGCTGCCCAGCAGCGCTGCAACGGCCAGAACACGCACATAGATGTCCGCCAGATTGGGGTCGGAGGCGCAGGAGAGGTGGGTGTGGATGAAAAACAGCGCCAGACAGCCCACGGGCACCAGCAGCGCCATCGCGTATACGCGGGTCCCGCGGTAGCAGCCGAATATCACGTGGAGTATGCTGCACATGGCTGCCACTGCGACCGGCGCCAAAAACAGTGCCGAAGTATCCAGCGTATAGCCTGCAACTGCCACCGCAGCGCTGGCTGCCAGCAGCAACGCGCCCACTACGCCGGCAATGACGGCGGTGTTGTCCTGAAAGAGAAAGCAGTCGGCAAACGGTGCCGCCATATCCTGCTGCGCCGGAAATCTGCGCGCCGAGAGCACGAAATAGGCTGCCGCCGCCGCGAGTACAACAGGGAGCGCCAGCGCCGCCGTATTACCCGACAGAGGAAGCCCGTCCGCGTCAAAACCCGTGCGCATCTGCCATGTCCGCAGTCCCACCGCTGCTGCGCCGGCAAGCACAAGCATCAGCCAATCCAGCTTTTTCATGATAGCGTATCCTTCTTTCTTCCCAAAGCGAAAGGCATTATAGCACGGGAAAAATCATTTGTCTACCGAAACCCTCATAGAATGTGGAGAAACCATCCACGAAACGAGGAAATGACAATGAAACATGAGATTCGCATTTTGACCCTGCTGTTTGCCCTGCTCTGGGGGCTTGCCTGGTCGGCGGCGGGACGGGGCGGAGCCCCTGCCGCACGGGAAGATGCGGGCGAGCTGCCGGAAGCGCCGGAACCGCCTGCCGCTGCGGAAGAGGCAGCGCACGGTATGCCGGATGGAGAGACGGTCTTGCGCGTGTTGCACGACGGCGCGGTGGAAGAGATGACGATGGATCGCTATCTGCTGGGTGTGTTGCGCGCGGAGATGCCGGCATCCTTTGAAATCGAGGCGCTTAAGGCACAGGCGGTCGCGGCGCGAACCTATACGCTCTACAAGATGCGCGGAGGGCCGATCGCGAACCATCCGGATGCGGACGCCTGCGACGACATCAACTGCTGCAAAGCGTACAAGAGTGCGGAGGACGCCGCGGCAGAATGGGGCGGCATGGCGCTGTACTATGAGGAAAAGCTCGCACGCGCCGTTGCACAGACCGACGGACAGGCGGTGCTCTACGGCGGAGAACCGATCCTTGCGGTGTTCTGTTCGTCCACGGCGGGACACACGCAAAACGCGGGCGCGGTTTGGCAGAGTGACCTGCCGTATCTGCAAAGCGTGGACAGCCCTGAGACGGAGGAACTGGTACCGAACTATTATTCTGTCGCCTCGTTTTCTCCGGCGGAGTTCCGCACCCTTTTGCATCAGACGCATCCCGAGGCCGACTTATCCGGCGCGCCGGAAGGCTGGATTACCAACGTGGCACGAAGCGACGCAGGCTTCGTCACGACGCTCGACGTCGGCGGCGTAACGTTGCGGGGGAACGAGCTTCGTACGATCCTGTCCCTGCGCTCCCCGGCATTCACGGTGGATGCGGAGGCAGACGGCATTACGTTCCACGTTACGGGTTACGGACACGGCGTCGGCATGAGCCAGTACGGCGCAAACGCGCTTGCGCTGGAGGGTATGAATGCGCGCGAGATCCTGGAGCATTACTTTCCCGGCGCGCGGGTGGGGCCTGTTGCCGGATAAACCGTACGCCGTTCCGGCATCGTGCATTTGTGTGGCTGAGATAAGGATTGCAAAGACGAAGAAAAATGGTTATAATCTATAAAAATATACCGTTATCATGAAAACCCCGCGCGGAGAAGGGAGGCGGCCATGCGCATTCTTCGACGGGTACTATGCCTGACCGCTGCGGTACTGCTGCTTGTTGTGCTTGCCCCGCAGAGCGCCGGAGCAGCGGATGTGGTCTATTTCACCGCGGTCAATGACCACCTGCTGCCCCTGAACGACGAGACCATGCCGTTTTGGGCGGGAGGGGTGCTCTATGTGGCCTATACCGCATTTGACGGCAGTGATCTCGGCACGTTTTACTCCCGCAGCCGCGACAAGATGACTGCGGTGCTTTACCGCCAGCGCAGCGGCGCGCTGATCTGCGACTTTGCAGCGGGCACGATCTATGACAACAGCAGCAGGCAGGTGCTTGGCGGCCCGCCCGTGACACGCGGCGACATCGTGTTTCTTCCGGTTGAGGTCATATGCCGCTTTTTCGGGTTGCAATATACTTACACGCGCATCAATTACGGCTTCCTTGTGCGCATCAAGAGCGAGTCGGCAGTGCTGTCGGATACAACCTTCATTGACGCCGCCGACAACGCCCTTGCCACAAGATACAACCAATACCAGCGCGCCAGCGCAGCCGGTTCCACGGAGCCGGCCACACCGTCTTCCGGGGGAGGGGAGGCGCAAGGCGGAACGGAGGCGCAAGGCGAGACGACGCCTGAGCGTACCGTTTACCTTGCGGTGGATGTGACCTCGCCGGCACAAGCCGAGGCGGTGCTGGAGCATTTTCCCATCGGGCAGGGGACGTTTCTCTTTGCGCCGCAGGCGCTTGACGGCGCGGGTGACCTGCTTCGCCGCCTCAGTGCCGGGGCAGGTACGATTGCGCTGCACGTGGACGCTTCCGGCGGCACCGCAGCGGCGCTGCATGCGATTGAGGAAGGAAACCGCGCCATCTGGGCGGCTGCCAACACCAAGACGCGGCTCGTGCGTCTGGACGGAGCCAGGGAAGAGACCCTTAACGCCGTGGTGGCGGCGGGCTATTGCCCGCTGCGCTTTGCGCTGGACTACAGCGAAAGCGCCATCTCGGCCGGCCGGATCAGTGCGCGGATTCTCTCCGTTGCGGATGCGAACCGCGGGACCTGCCGTGTTCTGCTCGGCACGGACGAGGCCGCGGCGGGCATGATCGGCACGCTTCTGTCCAGCCTGCGAAACAGCAACTGTACGCTGGCACGCCTTACGGAGACGGCGGCGTAAATTCACGAATTGTTCAGGAAAACCGGGCAAAGCTGTTGTATAGTGATAAAACGAAAGCAATTTTCCAATAGGGGGGCGTTTTATGGCGCGCAATATTCTGGTGGTCGAAGACGATAACAATATCTCCAACCTGATCAAGATGTATTTGGACAAGGAAGGCTTTGAGGTGCGTCTTGCCGCGGACGGTGGGAAAGCGGTCGAGGAGTTTCAGGCACAAGAACCGGATCTGGTGCTGCTGGACGTCATGCTTCCCGTGCTCGACGGCTGGGGCGTGCTTTCCCGCATCCGTGAGAACTCCAAGTGCCCTGTCATTATGCTCACCGCCAAGGGTGAGGTGGATGACCGCATCCACGGCCTGGAGATGGGGGCGGACGACTATGTGGTCAAGCCCTTTGAAATGAAAGAGCTTTTGGCGCGTATCAACGCGGTGCTGCGCCGCACGGAGATCCCCGACGACACGCACAAAAGGCTGTCGTTCGACAAGCTGGTCATCAACCTCGACTCCTATGAATTGATCGTTGACGGCAAGAAGATCGACACCCCGCCCAAGGAGCTGGAGCTTTTGTACCATCTGGCGGCAACGCCAAACCGTGTCTACACGCGCAACCAGCTGCTCGACGAGGTCTGGGGCTTCGACTACTTCGGCGACTCGCGCACGGTGGACGTCCACGTCAAACGCCTGCGCGAGAAGGTGGAGGGTATCAGCGACCAATGGGAGCTCAAAACGGTATGGGGCGTGGGCTATAAGTTTGAGGTCAAGGCGTGAGCGAACGGGAAAAGAAAGCAAAACCGACACGGCTGATGCGCGGCAGAACCATTTACTGGCAGAACTTCCTGCTTACGGCGGGCGTGGTGCTGCTGACGCTGGTGCTGCTGGGCGCGTCGTTCTTCGCGCTGAGTTACAACTACACGCGCAACCAGCGCGAGGCGGATATGCGCACAAAGGCAGGCGTCGTCGCGCGCATGGTGTCTGCGTATGTCGCGGGCGGTTCCCTCTCCGGTATGCGGGAGTTGGCGACCTTCGCCGCGTCCGTGACGGATGAGGATTTTCTCATCTGCAATCTGGCGGGCAACGTGCTGCTTACCTCGGACACCTCGCTGGAGGGATTGGTGCTGACACTGCCGGAGGGCATGACGCAGGAGATCCTCGGCGGCAATGACAGCTACGAGCGCACGACGCTCGGCGATATTTACAAGTCGAAACACTTTGCGGTCGGCGTTCCCATCGAATCTATGGGACAAATCGTCGGCATCGTTCTGGCGGTGACGGAGGCGCGTACGCTGACTGCGATGTGGCGCGGATTCTTTGGCATGTTCCTCATGACGTCAGCGACGGTGCTGCTGCTTGCCTTTGTCGTCAGCGCATGGCTGAGCATCCGCCAGTCCCGCCCCATCAGTGAAATGGCGGAGGCGACGCGCCGCTTTGCCGAGGGCAACTTTGATGTGCGGATGCGCGGATACGACTCCCCGGCGGAGATCGCGGAGCTTGCCGTTTCGTTCAACAATATGGCGGATTCCCTGCAGGAGACGGAGCGCCAGCGCCGCGAGTTTATTGCCAATGTCTCCCATGAGCTGAAAACGCCGATGACGACCATCGCCGGCTATACAGACGGTATTCTGGACGGCACCATCCCGCCGGAAGAACAGGAACAATACCTGCATATCATCTCCGATGAGAGCCGCCGCCTTTCGCGCCTCGTGCGCCGGATGCTGGATATTTCCCGGCTCCAGTCGCGGGAACTGCACAAGGTGCCGTTCGATTTGTGCGAGAGTATGCGGCGGGTGCTGATCTCCATGGAAAAGAAGATCACCGACCGCGGACTCGATGTGGACGCCAATATTCCGGACGGCAGCGTTACCGTGCTCGGCGACAACGATTTGATTACGCAGGTCATCTACAACCTGCTGGAAAACGCAACGAAGTTTGCCAGAGCGGGTTCGACGCTCTACCTCGGTCTCGCGGTGTCCAACGGCAAGGCGTTTGTCAGCGTCCGCAATGAGGGCGACACCATCCCCGCCGACGAGATACCGCTTCTGTTTGAGCGGTTCCACAAAAGCGACAAGTCCCGATCAGAGGATAAGGACGGCGTGGGGCTGGGGCTTTACGTCGTGCGTACCATCCTCGATCAACATAAAGAACGGATCGCCGTCAGCAGTGAAGACGGCGTGACCACATTTACCTTTACCGTGTCCCTTGCGGGCGGCTGAGCGCCGCCGCGCGACTGGAAGGAGCCTTATGGACGAGCTGTGTCCCAACTTGCAAACAGAGGAACCACCCGCGGCAGAAGCGCCGCGGGAGGTTGTGCTACGCTATGAGGCGCCGGCGCCGCGTGAGGTCACGCTGCGCTATGTGCCGCCCGCGACGGACGGTAAAACGTGGGATGCGCCCGCGGAGAACGAGACGCCGCATGCGGACGCGATCCCCTATCAATACGCGCAGGATACCGCGCCGGCGAGGGACGGGGGACGCAGAGGCCTGTGGATTTTCCTCATCTGTATCGGCGTGCTGCTGGCGGCGCTTGTTGCGCTGGGGATTTTGTACTGGCGCGGCGTGTTGCCGCGTCGCGCGGCAAACGCCTCCGACGCACAGTATCGTTATGAATACGGGCGGCGTGGCAGCATCAGCGAATATGCCGACGCCGAGACTACCATACCGCGCCATCCCAACGGGGACGGAACGCGCCTGCGCTATGCCGAATCCCACGGCAGCGCACTGTCGATCCAGGAAATCTATGCCCGCGTGAACCCCTGTACGGTCACGGTGGCAACCGCGCTGCCCGGCGGCGGCGCGATCATCGGCGCGGGCGTGATCTTTACGCCCGATGGCTATATTCTGACGAACGCCCACGTCGTTTCGGGCGGCGAGCGGTGCTACGTCGTGCTCAATACGGGAAAGAGTTTTGCGGACGCCCGCCTTGTGGGCTATGACGTGCAAAAGGATCTCGCCGTGATCAAGGTGGACGCCTATATGCTGCCCACTGCGGAGTTCGGAGACAGCGACGCCCTGAGCGTCGGTGATCCGGTCTACGCCATAGGCAACCCGCTGGGCGTCGAGCTGCGCGGCACGCTGACGGACGGCATCGTGTCCGCCATCAACCGTGACGTAAAGGTCGACGGTGTTTACATGTCCCTGATCCAGACGAATGCCGCGTTGAACAGCGGCAACTCCGGCGGCCCGCTCATCAATGTTTACGGACAGGTCGTGGGCATCAATACGATGAAGATGGGCTCGTCCAGCGCCGTGAGCGTGGAAGGCCTCGGCTTTGCCATACCAATCAGTTCGGCGGCATGGATGGTGGATGAGCTGATTGCCTACGGCGAGATCCGCGGGGAGCCGATTCTCGGCATTTCCGTGCTGCGCCAGTATGTGACGCTGCCCACGGGAGAGACTGCGCTGCAAATACTGGAGATCGCACCGGGCAGCGGCGCGGAGGAGGCGGGACTGCGCCTCAACGACTGCATCGTGCGCGCCGACGGCGAGCCGATGGAGAGCGTGAGCGACCTGCTGCGCGCGCGGCGGCGTTACTTTACCGGCGAGGCGCTTTCGATGGAGATTGACCGCAACGGTGAGAGAATGACGGTGGATGTTGTCTTGAAGGAAGCTCAGAGTTAGGGGGTTGAGGCAGATGAATAAACGCGTGCTCGTGCTGCTGGCGGGATTGGCGCTGTGCGTTCTGACCGCATGCGCGGAAAAAGAAAAAACCCCCGTTCCGCCGCCCGATTTGACGGGCGACTGGACGCAATCCATTGACGAGGACTGGTATCAGATTGCGACCATCAGCGAGGACAAGATCGAGATCTGGTGGTATCTTGCCAGCACAGGCCATAAGGATCTTTACTGGTCGGGTACCTTTACCCCGCCCACAGACAGCACGGAGCCGTACACATGGGAGTCCCGCAACCATTACACGCAGGAGGAGCTGGACGCCACATACCATTACCACCGCACCTCGCGCGAGGAAGTCAAGACCTTCACCTATCAGGACGGCAAGCTCAGTTATAACGTGACTTCCGGCCATTTGCGTCTGGGCTTTGTGCTGAAGCGTGCGAGCGAATAAAAATGAAAAAAACCAAAATAATTCTTGACAAAGCGTCTGCGCTCTGCTATAGTATGTTTCGTTCCGCGGGCATAGCTCATCTGGTAGAGCGCCACCTTGCCAAGGTGGAGGTAGCGAGTTCGAGCCTCGTTGCCCGCTCCA
>CACZPK010000043.1 GCA_902783035.1 Oscillospiraceae bacterium | reverse complement strand
CAAAACTCTATCGGTAACACAGGAGGGCGCATGGATCAGTTTGACGCATTCTCTGTTTTCTTCTGGGATAACAACGTACACATCGGCGGGCGCACCTATCCGCTGGGGCAGACGACCGTGGACGTATTAAACCTCTCGACCGAGGAGTTCAACCAGCTCTTCGACCGCACCCAAGCCTTCGGTTGCACGTTCGACAGGATGCTTGAACGACGGGACGCGCGCATGGCGGAGGATGTGCAGGCAAAATTCAACGCCGCGCTCGACGTGATCTCCACGCTGCCGCCGTATCGGGATCTGGAACTGGACGTCGCGGCACGGACGGTGTTCCTCACCTTGCGTGATATGCCGGAGGAGTGGAACGAGACAATGCGTCCTGACACGGAGGGCGGTCGGCTGCTCTGGGAGTTCGGCGCTAAGGTCGCCGCCCTGCCTGAGCGATTGAACAACTTCCGCGGACAGGTCGCGCTGATGCTGGAGTTTTTCTTTGAGGACTTGACGCGGCGTGGCAGTTCGGAGTACGGGCGCGCCTTTGACGATTACTACCGCGCGATGATCGAGGGAGGTGAAACGTTCTTCCCGTTTCAGAAGTTTGAGCAGAGCTTCCCCGCGGAGCTTTCGTTTGTGCCGATGCGGCATCCGGACAAGCCGGACGAGTACCTTGTGGCGGAGCAGGCGAAGTTCGCGGAGCTGCACTTCTTCCTCTACACGGATTTTTACCGCGCCCTCGCGCATGGCAACGCGCCGCGCCGCTGCCACAACTGCGGACGGTATTTTCTGCTCACGCGCGGGTACAACACCTGCTACTGCAACAACATCGCGCCGGGCGAGACGACGCGCACCTGCCGCAAGGTCGGCGCGCACACGAAGGAGCGGCGGGAGCGTGAGGGCGCGTCGCCGGTGCAGCAGGAGTATCAGCGCGCGTATGGCAGATTAAAGATGCAGCGCAGCCGACGCAAGAAGGACGCCGCGGAGTACAACCATCTGGTGGCGCAGGCACAGGATATTCGCGACGCCTACGCGCGCGGAGAGCTCGGCGAGGAGGACGCCATCGCGCGGCTGAAGGCAATCGGAGGATAAGGCAACCCCGCGGGATCGGAGCGCATCCGGTCCCGCGGGGTTGTGTTTAGTTACAGCGGTGAAAGATTTGCCGCCTGAAGTGTTGCACATAACTTAATTGTGTTGTAATATATTTTTGGAGAATTATAGAAAACTGTCGGAGGTGCAGCCCATGACGCCAGAGGCGAAAGCGCGGCAGGCAATCGACAAGCGGCTGGAGCAGTCCGGTTGGATCATTCAAGATATGCGCGAGGTCAATCCGATGGCGGCACCCGGCGTTGCCGTGCGGGAGTACCCCACCAGCACCGGGCCGGTGGACTATGCGCTTTTCGTGGACGGCAAGCCGGTTGGCGTAGTCGAAGCAAAGCGAGACGATGAGGGGGAGAACATTACCGCCGTCGAGACGCAGTCCGGGCGCTATGCAGGCAGCACGTTTAAGTACGTCAGCGTCGACTACCGCATCCGCTTTGCGTATGAGGCGACGGGGAAGCTCACGCGCTTCACCGACTATGCCGACGAGAAGTACCGCTCCCGTACCGTGTTCTCCTTCCATCGCCCCGAGACCCTGCATGCGTTGCTGGCACAGCCGGATACGGTACGCAACAACCTGAAACGTCTGCCGACGCTGGACACGACCGGCTTCCGTGACTGCCAGATCGCCGCGATCCATAACCTCGACGCATCCTTTGCCGACAACCGACCGCGTGCGCTCGTCCAGATGGCGACCGGCGCGGGCAAGACCTTTACCGCCATCACCGCCGCATATCGCCTGCTGAAATTTGGCAGGATGAAGCGTATCCTGTTCCTTGTCGATACCAAGAGCCTCGGCGAGCAGGCGGAGCGCGAGTTCCTCGCCTATGCGCCCAACGACGACAACCGCACGTTCTCTGAGCTTTACGGCGTCCATCGGCTGAAGTCCTCGCGCCTGCCGGAAAATGTGCAGGTCTATATCAGCACCATCCAGCGGATGTACTCCATCCTCAAGGGCGAGGAGCTGGACGAGTCCGTGGAGGAGGAATCCCTCTTTGAAAACGCTTCTGCTGACCGCCAGCCCGTTCGGGAGGTCGTCTACAACGAGAAGATCCCGCCCGAATTCTTTGACTGCATCATCGTGGACGAGTGCCACCGCTCCATTTACAACGTGTGGAGCCAGGTGCTCGAATACTTTGACGCCTTTCTCATCGGCCTGACCGCGACGCCGGACAAGCGCACGATCGCTTACTTCCAACAGAATATGGTCAGCGAGTATTCCCGCGAGCAGGCGATCATCGACGGCGTGAACGTCGGCGAGGACATTTTCCTCATCGAGACCGAGGTCGGTAAGAGCGGCGGGCACATTATGAAGCAGGTCATTGAGCGGCGCAACCGCCTGACGCGCGAAAAGCGATGGGTTCAGATGGACGAGGATGTGGACTATGGAACGTCGCAGCTCGACCGCGACGTGGTGAACCCCAGCCAGATCCGCGCGGTGATCCGCTGCTTTAAGGAGAATCTGCCGCAGTTGTTCCCGCGCCGCACAGAGGTTCCCAAGACGTTGATTTTCGCCAAGACAGACAGCCACGCGGATGACATCGTTCAGATCGTGCGGGACGAGTTCGGCGAGGGTAACGAGTTCTGCCGCAAGATCACCTATCAGACGGACAAGCCCGAATCCGTCCTCAGCTCGTTTCGCAACGACTATAACCCGCGCATTGCCGTCACGGTGGACATGATCGCCACCGGCACGGACGTCAAGCCCATCGAGTGCCTGATCTTCATGCGCGACGTGCGCAGCCGCAACTATTTTGAGCAGATGAAGGGGCGCGGCACGCGCACGCTGGGCGTGGACGATCTGCAAAAGGTCACGCCGTCGGCGACGGAGAACAAGGACCATTTCGTGATCGTGGACGCCGTGGGCGTGACGCGCTCCAAGAAAACCGAGACGCGCACGCTGGAGCGCAAGCCCTCCGTCAGCATGAAGGAGCTGATGCTGAACGTGGCGATGGGCGCGAAGGACGAGGACACGCTGACCTCGCTCGCCAACCGCGTCATTCGCCTGAACAGCCAGATGTCGCAGCGGGAGCGCGCGGAGTTCGCGCAGACCGTCGGCGCGAGCGCCGGAACGGTGGCGCAGAACCTGCTTGACGCATTTGACGAGGACGTGATCACCGCCCGCGCGGGCGTTGCGCTCTCGGACGACCGCGAGCCGACGCCGGAGGAGCATGAGCGCATGGACGCCGCACAGAAGGAACTGATCCAGACCGCGGTGCAGCCGTTCTTCCTCCCCGAGGTGCGCGACTACATCGAGAACGTGCGCCGCAGCCATGAGCAGATCATCGACAGCGTAAACCTCGACACGGTGACCTATGCCGGATTTGACACGGACAGGCAGGCGGACGCCGACCGCGTGATCCATACGTTCCGCGCGTTCATCGAGGAGAACCGGGACGAGATCATCGCCCTGCGGCTCATTTACGACCAGAAGTATAAAAACCGCCCCATGGCGATCGAGCAGCTGCAAAAGCTGTATGAGAAGCTCAAAGCGCGGGGCGTGAGCGTGGAGCGGCTGTGGGACTGCTACGCCATCAAGCAGCCGGAGAAGGTGAAGCGCGGCACGGTCGCGCAGCTTGCCGACCTCGTTTCCCTCGTCCGCTTTGAAATGGGCTACGCGGACAAGCTGGAACCGTTCGCGGAGCGTGTGAACTACAACTTCATGCAGTGGACGCTGCGCCGCAACGCGGGCGCGGTACACTTCACGGACGAGCAGATGGAGTGGCTGCGGCTTATCAAGGATCACATCGCGTCCTCGCTGAGCGTCCAGCCGAGCGATTTGGAGCTGAACCCCTTCGACCGCAAGGGCGGTCTCGGGCGGTTCTACGAGGTGTTCGGCGAGCGGTATGAGGATATTTTGCAGGAAATGAACGCGGAACTGGTGGCGTGAAAGGAGAATGTAAAGTGTCTTTTGATTTTTCTACCCCGATAAGCGCATACGAATTTT
>CACZPK010000042.1 GCA_902783035.1 Oscillospiraceae bacterium | reverse complement strand
GAGCTTGCTTACCAGCACGTCGATCTGGATGTCGCCCGCGCCGGAGACGACGATCTGGTGCGTCTCGGCGTTGTTGTTGACGGTGAACGTCGGATCTTCCTCGTTGAGGCGGTTGAGACCGGTGCCGAGCTTATCTTCCTGTCCGCGCGTCTTGGGCGCGATGGCGCGGGAATAGCAGGGCTCCGCAAACGGAATGCCGGGCAGAATCACGACGGTCTTCGGATCGCAGAGGGTGTCGCCGGTCTTGACGCGGTCCATCTTCGCGATGGCGCCGATGTCGCCGCAGCCGATCTCCTTCGTTTCCTCGTTCTTCTGACCCTTGATGATATACAGGCGGCCGAGCTTCTCGGTATTGCCCGTGGTGGTGTCGTAGAGGGACATATCGCTCGTGATCTTGCCGCGCACGACCTTGACGAGAGAATACTTGCCGTACTGGTCGGAGATGGTCTTAAACACGATCGCCGCGGTCGCGCCGCTCTCTTCGTATTTGATCTCGACGGCGTCGCCGCCCTCGGTCTTCGCCTGCTCGGCGGGCATATCGGTCGCGATGGGCACCAGGTCGAGCACGCATTCGAGCAGCATCTCGACGCCGAGGCCGGAAACCGCGCTGCCGCAGAGGACAGGTGCGACGCTGCCGTCGTGCACGCCGAGCTTGAGGCCCCTGGCGATCTCTTCGTTGGAAAGCTCCATGGTGTCAAAGAACTTTTCCATCAGCTCTTCGTCTGCGCCGGCGGCGGCTTCCATCAGCTCCGCGCGCAGGGTCTCCACCTCGTCCTTGACATCGGCGGGAATGGCGCAGGCGGACGCCTTGCCGCCCTTCGCCTCATACGCCTTGTTGTGCAGCAGGTCAACGATGGCGGTCACATGGCCCGCGCCGTCCATCACGGGAGCGACGATGGGCGCCACGGCGGTGCCGAACTTTGCCTTGAGCGCGTCAAAACAGGTCTGGTAGTTGCTGTTATCCTCGTCCGTGCGGTTGATGAAGATCATGCGCGGCTTTTTGCCGAGCATCTTCCATGCGCGCTCCGCGCCGACACTCAGACCGTCCTTGGCGCCGCACACCAGCACGCCACACTCCGCAGCGCGGATGCCGGAGAGCGCCTCACCGGCAAAGTCGAAGTTGCCGGGCGCGTCGAGAATATTGATCTTGACGTTCTTATAGGTCGCCGGCGCGGTGGCAAGAGAAATGGAAATGCCGCGCTTCTTTTCCTCGGCGTCATAATCCAGCTGGGCGGGGGAACCCGTCATGGCGAGCATGTTTTCGGCGAGTTTGGTCTTGCCGCTACCGCCGTGGCCGAGCAGAACGATGTTGCGTACGTCTTTAGCACTCATAGGGTCAAATCTCCTTTTCATGATTTCCCCGTGGGGGGAAAACGCTCAACAAATAGATTATATAACAAAAAGTTTTTCAATACAACCATAAATTTCGTTGAATTGATGAAATTTTTCTTGCGTTTCCGTGGCGCTGCCCCATAATACGACCGTCGGAAAGGAGAAACCGGCGTGAGCACTCTTACAGGAACATGCGCAGGGCGCCGTGGTCGATGGAGATGTCGACTTGCGGTGCGCCGGGAACGAACTCGCCGTCCAGCGTCCACGGGATATCTTCCTGCGTTTCCGCGGTGACATGGCGGACGTGACGGAAAATCAGCCCCTGCGCATCGCTGCGGTCCTGGTAGAGGAGCGCGTGGGTGAGCGCTTGCAGCTGTGCCGCGGTGTTCGGTACGCGCACGAGCATCAGCTCAAACTCACCGTCGTTGAAGGACACGTCCTCAGGGGGGAGCTTCATCATGCCCGCGATGGAGGTGGAGTTGCTGATCGCACCGAACAGATATCCGTCCGCGTCGTCGAAGACCTCTCCGTCTGCGGTGAGGCGGATGTGGTAAGGGTGCAGAGAATCCAGATTGCTCATTCCGCCGAGAATGTAGGCGAAATGACCCAGAACATTTTTCATGTCCTGCGGCACGCTGTAGCTCGTGCTGGTAAAGGCGCCGAAAGACGCGACGTAGACGAAATGCCGGTCATTGAAGTTCCCGACGTCCAACGTGTGCGCCTGCATGCGCATGGCGCTTTTCGCCGCGACGGCGGGTTCGGGGGATATGCTGAGGCTGGCGGCAAAATCGTTGGTGCTGCCGCCGGGCAGATAACTCAAAAACGGGCGCTGCTCCGGCGGAAGATGCATCAGCCCGTTGACCGTTTCGTTGAGCGTACCGTCGCCGCCGTGGCAGACGATCAGATCGACGTCCGCGCCGCAGTGCTCCACGATTTGCGTGGCGTCCCCGGATGCAAGCGTGTTGCGGATGTCGAGCAAATAACCCGCCTCGGAAAACACACAGGCCGCGTCAAACAGCGGGCCGCGCGATTTATTGCGCCCCGCGCGCGGGTTGACAATGAACAGGAGCTTTTTACACATGACAGCCTCCGAATTTTTGGCATGCATATTCACCGCGGCACAGGCGCGCATATATGCGCCGCCGGCCTTGCGAACAACCGGCGTGCCGCGGCGGAAGAAAAATCCCTCCGCGTGAGGAGCGGAGATAGATTTTGTTTACTATAGCATAGGAAAGTCACTATTGCAATTCCCACTAAAAAGTAGTATTGTATAAGCGATTCCAACCTTGTTAAAAAAATATCAATATGACCGGATTCTTGCAGAGAGGAGAACAGCTTGGAAAGAAAAAGATATTTCCGCTGGGGCCTGACCATCTTCCTGACCGTTTGCGCCATCATGGTTTTTTATGACACGGTTTTCCGCAACGGTGTGCTGTTCGCGCTGCTCGGCACGCTGTTCAAGGCGCTCAAGCCGGTGATTTACGGCGCGGTGATGGCCTATTTGCTCGCGCCGATGGTGAATTATTTTGACGCGCTGATCCGCCGTGCCGCCGGAAAGGGGGCCAGCGGCGGTTTTGTGCGCGCGGGCGGCATTTTGCTGACCTGGGCGATCGTGATCTTTGCGTTCTACATTCTTTTCAGCATTCTGATCCCGCAGTTGTACCTGAGCGTCACAACGCTGGTGGGGAACATGCAGACGTATTATAACACGATTTATGCGTGGGTAACGCAGCTGCTGGAAACCAATCCGAAGATCGCCTCCGTTGTCTCCGATTCCGTCGATAAATACTGGGGAGAGCTGACCAAGTGGTTCACCGGGACGTTCCTGCCGCAGGCGCAGCAGACCATCACCATTGTCACAAGCGGTGTGCTGAGCGTTCTGCTGTTTTTCAAGGACTTCCTGGTTGGTATCGTGATCTCGGTTTACCTTCTGGCGCTCAAGGAGCGCTTCTCGGAGGGAGCGAAACGCCTGCTTTTTGCCTGGGTGAGCAAGCCGGTGTACCGTAACATTTTGCGTTCGCTGGCGCGGATGGATACGATTTTCAGCGGTTTTGTGCGCGGCAAGCTGGTCGATTCGCTTATCATCGGCGTGCTGTGCTTCATCGGCAGTTCGCTGCTCCAGTTGCCGTACACGCCGCTGGTGAGCGTGGTCGTGGGCGTGACGAACATCATCCCGTTCTTCGGACCTTTTATCGGCGCGATCCCCAGCGCGTTCCTCATTTTGCTGGTCGATCCGCTTAAGTGCCTGTATTTTATCATTTTTGTGCTGGTTCTCCAGCAGCTCGACGGGAACTTTATCGGCCCGAAGATCCTTGGCGGTTCCACGGAGCTGCCCAGTTTCTGGGTCATCGTGGCGATCCTTCTCGGCGGCGGCTTTTTCGGCGTGGGGGGAATGTTCCTCGGCGTGCCGGTATTTGCCTGTTTCTACGCCCTTGTGGGCTATCACTGTGACAAGCGCCTGCGCAGTAAGGGCATCGAGCCCGGCGCGCCCCTGCCCGCGCCTGACGCGGCAGAGAACGAACAACAAGGAGAAAAGAAATGAAACGCATCCTGTCCCTGATCCTTTCCATTTTGCTGCTTGCCTCACTGCTTGCGGGCTGCGGCGGCAAGCAGAACGATGCGCCGCAGGGCGGCGCAGATACGCCCGCCGGACCTGCGGCCGATCCCGCGCCGACGGTGGACACCGGCCGCCGCGCGAACAATGAAATCACGGTCGGTATTTCTCAGGACCTCGACAGCAGCCTTGATCCCCACACGATGGTGGCGGCGGGCACGAAGGAGCTGCTGTTCAATGTGTTTGAGGGCCTCGTCAAGCCCACGTCCGACGGTGATCTTGCGCCCGCTGTGGCGGAGAGCTGGGAGATCGGCGCGGAGATGACCACCTACACGTTCAAGCTCCGCTCCGGCGTGAAATTTCACAACGGTCAGGACGTTACGTCCAACGATGTGATGTACTCCCTGACCCGCTGCCGCGACGAAGGCTATGTTCCTGCGCTGGCGGAGGCGGATATCGCCGAGGAAAACGGGAATATCGTGATTACGCTGCCTGCGGCGAACACCGAGTTCCTTGCGAGCCTGACCTGTGCCATCATTCCCGCGGATTACGCCGATCAGGCGACCGCGCCCGTCGGTACCGGCCCGTTCAAATTCGTTTCCCGACAGGCGCAGCAGAATGTTGTGCTGGAGCGCTTTGAAGACTATTGGGGCGAGAAGGCGCAGCTCGACCGCGTGACCTACCTCGTCTATGAGAATCCCGAGGCGCTGGCGATGGCGCTCAAGGGCGGCGCGGTGGATCTTTACGCCCATCTCGGCACCGCCACGGTCAGCCAGCTCGGCGACGATTTTACCATTCTGGAAGGTTCGATGAACCTTGTGCAGGCCGTGTACCTCAACCATACGGTCAAACCGCTCGATGATGTGCGCGTGCGTCAGGCGCTGTGCTACGCCCTCGACCGGCAGGAGATTTTCGACCTGACCGCGGACGGCAAGGGCTGGGCGCTGGGCAGCAGCATGTACCCCGCGTTCCGCAAGTACTTTGACGAGAGCCTGGTTGATCTCTATCCGCATAACGTGGATCAGGCGAAGGCGCTGCTCGCAGAAGCGGGCTATCCCGACGGCTTTGCGCTGACGATCAAGGTGCCCTCCAACTATTCCCCGCATGTTGACGCCGGACAGATTGCCGCGGAGCAATTCCGCGCCATCGGCGTCAAGGTGACGGTGGAGCCGGTCGACTGGACGACTTGGGTGGAAGACGTCTACAAGGGCCGCAACTTTGAGGCGACCGTCTGCGGCTTTGACGCTTCGACGATGACCGCCCGCGCGATGCTGGAGCGCTTCACCACGGGCAACGGCAAGAACTTCATCGGCTACTCCAGCCGTGCGTATGACGAGGCCTTTGAGGAGGCGCTGCGCGCCAGAAACGATGAGGCGCAGACCAAGGCGTACCGTGAGATGGAGCGTATCCTTGCGCAGGATGCCGCGAACGTCTACATTCAGGATCTGGTGGACTTTGTCGCGCTGCGCAAGGGCCTGGCGGGATACCGGTTCTATCCGATCTATGTGATGGATATGAGCACGGTCCACTACGAGTAACAGAGATTTAAAGGGGCGAGTGCCATGCGTTATACAGCGAAAAAGATAGGGACGCTGCTGCTGACGCTGGTGCTCGTTTCTCTGTTTGTTTTCCTGGCGCTGTCCAATCTTTCCGGCGATGCGGCGACCCGCCTGCTGGGAACGGAGGCGACGCCGGAGCGCCTGGAGGCGCTGCGCACGGAGCTGGGATTGGACAAGCCCCTGCCGGTGCGCTATGTGGAGTGGGTTGCCGGTATGCTGCGGGGCGACATGGGGATTTCCTACCAGTACCGCCTGAGCGTTTCTCAGTTGATCGCGGAGCGTTTGCGCCCGACATTGAGCCTGACGCTGATGGCGTTTGCGCTGATCGTGGCGCTCTCCATCCCCGTGGGCGTGGTGACGGCGAAATACGCCGGCGGCTGGCTCGACCGTGTCGTGACCGTGCTGGGGCAGCTGCTTATGTCCGTGCCGCCGTTTTTCACGGGCATCCTGTTCACCTATCTGTTTGGATTGCTGCTGCGTCTGTTCGTCCCCGGCGCTTTTCCCGCATGGGAGGCCGGGCGGATGCGGTATCTCGGCTATCTGTTCTTTCCCGCGCTTGCCATTGCACTGCCGCGGGTGGCAATGACGGTCCGGCTGCTGCGCGGCTGCATCCTCGACGAGGCGCAGAAGGACTACGTCCGCACGTCAATGGCGCGTGGGCGCAGCCGTGGTGATATCCTCTATCGCCATGTGCTCAAAAATACGCTTGTGCCGCTGATAACCTTCCTTGCCATGACGGTGGCGGAGCTGGTGGCTGGCAGCGTTATCATTGAGCAGGTATTCTCCATTCCCGGATTGGGCCGGCTGCTGATCTCCGGCATTTCCAACCGTGACGCGCCCGTGGTGCAGGCGGTGGTGGTGCTGGTGGCGTTCTGGGTTGTGGTGTGCAATCTGGCGGGCGACCTGCTGGGACGGCGCATTGATCCGCGCCTGCGCTACGGCGAAGGGGGGCGGACATGAAAAAACGCAATTACTTTCTCATCTTCGGCCTCTTGATTTCCACAGTGGTGGTGCTTTTCATTCTGCTGGGGTATTTCTGGACGCCCTACGACCCCATGAAGATGAACGGCGCGGTGCGCTCCAGCGCGCCGTCTCTGGCGCATCTGATGGGGACAGACAAATTCGGGCGCGATATTCTTTCCCGTGTGATGAAAGGCGCCGGGGCATCCTTTTTCGTCGCTTTCGGCACCGTGCTCATCGGCACGGTGGTCGGTACGGTGGTCGGCGCCCTGACGGGTTATTTCGGCGGTTGGCTCGATGAGGTGCTCATGCGCTTCAACGACGCGCTGAGCGCTTTCCCCAGCTTTCTGCTGGCGCTGGTGCTGGTCAGCGTTCTCGGCCCCGGGCGGCGGCATCTGCTGCTGGCGCTGGGCATCGTGTTCATTCCCAGCTACGCGCGCATCGTACGCACGGAATTCAAACGCGCCCGCTCGCAGAACTATGTCAAATCCGCGCAGATCATGGGCGCGGGTACCGCGCGCATCCTGTTTGTCCATATCCTGCCGAACATCTGGCCGGTGCTGCTTTCCGCCATTACCATCGGCTTCAACAATGCCGTGCTGGCGGAGGCGGCAATGAGTTACCTCGGCATCGGTGTTTCACCCGACGAGGCAAGCCTCGGCTACATGCTCAGCGATTCGCAGGCGTACCTGTCCGTGACGCCGTGGTATGCGTTGGGCGCGGGACTTGTGATCGTGCTGCTGATCCTGGGAGTCGGGCTGATCGGAGAGGGCCTGCAGCGAAAAGACATCTGAAGAGGAAGACCGCCATGCTCGAACTGCGCGATCTGCATGTAAAATTCAACGACTCTACCCGCGAGGCGGTGGGCGGCATCGACCTGACGATACACGACGGCGAGGTCGTCGGCCTGGTGGGCGAGTCGGGCAGCGGCAAGACCGTGACCGCGATGACGATCTCGGGCCTGATCGAGCGCAAAAAGGTCACGTGCCGCGGCAACGTGCTGCTTGACGGCGTCGATCTGCTGGCGCCCCGTTCCCGCGCGGAACTGCGCAAGCTGCAGGGCAGCGTGATCGGCGTGGTATTTCAGGAGCCGATGAGCGCCATGGACCCGCTGATGCGCATCGGTCCGCAGGTGGAAGAGGCGCTTGCCGTTCATACGAAGCTGTCGAAGGCGGAGCGCCGTGCCCGGGCGCTGGAGGCGCTGGGCGAAGCTGAGCTTCCCGATCCCACGGACGTTTACAACCGCTACCCCCACGAGTGCTCGGGCGGTATGCTTCAGCGCGTGATGATTGCGGCGGCGCTGGTCACGCGCCCGAAACTCGTCATACTCGATGAGCCGACCACTGCGCTGGATGTGACGGTGCAGGCGCAGATCCTGGAGCTGCTGCACCGGCTGAACGCGGAGCAGGGCATTTCCATGCTGCTCATTTCGCACAACCTGCAGGTCGTGCGCCGCATCTGTACCCGCGTGGCGGTGATGCAGCGTGGCAAGATCGTGGAACAGGGCTCGATGGAGGATGTTTTCCTCCGCCCGCAGCACGCGTACACGATCGAACTCATCAACGCCATTCCGCGCCGTGTCAAGAAGGATAAGAGCCTATGAGCGATCTGGTTTTGGAAGTGAGGAACCTCAACGCGTGGTATCGCGAGACAGACGCGCGGGGCCGCCGTATCCGGCATGATGTGCTTTACGATGTGAGCTTCGAACTGCACCGCGGCGAGATACTGGGGCTGGTGGGTGAGTCCGGCACGGGCAAGACGACGCTGGTGCGCAACATCCTCGGTCTCGTGGATACGCATACCGGTGAGATCGTCCATTACACCAAGCGGCCGCAGATGATCTTTCAGGACCCGCTCAGCTCCCTCAACCCCGCCTACACGGTGGGGTGGATTCTGGAGGAGCCGCTGCGCATCTACGGCAAGTACGACGCGCCGGAGCGCAAGCGCCGCGTGGCGGAGATCGTGGAGCTGGTCGGGCTGCCTGCCGACTGCGTAACGCGCAAGCCGCGCGAGCTTTCCGGCGGACAGCGCCAGCGCGTGAGCATCGGCGTGGCGCTGATCCAAAAACCGAGCCTGATCATTGCGGACGAGCCGGTGAGCGCGCTGGATGTGACCATCCAGCGTCAGATCCTGGAGTTGATGCGCTCCCTGCGGGACGAGTATCGGCTTTCGTTCCTGTTCATTTCTCACGACCTCAACGTTGTTTACCAGCTCTGTGACCGGGTGATGGTCATG
This sequence comes from Oscillospiraceae bacterium, assembly GCA_902783035.1. GTDB lineage: Bacteria > Bacillota > Clostridia > Oscillospirales > Oscillospiraceae > Hominicoprocola. Next base: position 34,214 of record CACZPK010000042.1, on the reverse strand, counting down.
AAAAAGGGGCGCATCGTTGAACAGAATACCGTCGCGGAGTTGTTTTCCAACCCGCGGGAGGAGTATACGAAGACGCTGCTGGCGGCAGCTGACTGACGGATGAAAACATTTTTACGATACTTTAAAAAACTGCATATCTGGCTGCTGGTCAACGTGCTGGCGCTGGGGGCGTTCTTTGTTCTGCGCACCCGGCGCGCTGTCATGACCGCTCTTGCCGAGGGCTTTTCCATGCCGCTGGAGCGTGCGCTGGGCCGTCTGAACGCCCATGTGAGCGTTTCGGTGGCAGAGCTGTGCTATGCCGCGGCCATCATCGCCGCAGTTGTTTTCCTGATTTGCAGCCTCATTGCGCTCTGCCGGGCGGAATATAAGCGCGAGGTGTTTTACCGGCATGTGATGCTCCTCGTCAATGTGCTGCTGAGCCTTTATCTGGCGTTCTGCCTGCTCTGGGGCGTCAATTTTTATGCCGACGATTTTTGCGACAAGAGCGGCATCTACCCCGCGCCCGTGGCGCATGACGACCTGGTGGCGGTGACGCGCTATTTTGCGCAGCAGGTTTCGCTGCACGCCGACGGCGTGCCCAGAGACGCGAACGGCGTGTGTGCCGTGTCCCGCCGCGCTGTGTTGGATGCTGCGCCGTCGCTTTATGAGGATATGTACGGGGAATTTCCCTTCCTGTATATGGAGACGGACCCACTGCCCAAGCCGGTCTATTTCTCCCGCGTCATGAGCGCGATGAACGTGACGGGGCTCTATTTCCCGTTTACGGGAGAATCCAACCTCAATATGGATTTTCCCACCGCGACGTTTGCCGCAACGGTTGCGCATGAACTGGCGCACAGACGCGGCATCGCCAGCGAACAGCAGTGCAATTTTCTTGCCGTGCTTGCCTCGACGCGCTCTGAGGACCCCGTGTACCAGTATTCCGGCTGGCTGATGGGCTACGTCCATCTTGCCAATGCACTTTATACCGCCGATCCGGAGGCGTGGTACGAGCTGCGCGCCGGCCTTCCCGCGGGCGTGGACGCCGACCTGCGTTTTGAGAATGCCTATTGGGCGCAGTGGAAGGGCACAGTGTCCGAGGCGAGCGGCAAGGCGTACGACACGATGCTCAAAAGCTACGGCGACAAGCTGGGAATGCAGAGCTACGGCGCGGTGGTCGATCTTTTGGTTGCCTATTATCGTTGAAGCGGGAACCATTCTGCGCGGCGCGACGTCCAAGCCTTTGCAAATAAGAAATACGACAATGAGGGATATGGAAACGTGAGCAAACAAAAAAAGTCGAATCTGACACGCGCACAACGAACGTGCCGGTCGTTGCTGATCCTGATGATGAGCCTCGCATCGCTGTGGGGCCTGTGGCAGATTGTGATCACGAAGCCTGCCATGGCGGATGACAGACCCGAGAACCCGGGGCGGACGACAGGCACCGATAAGCCGAGCGCGCAGACCGTGGAAAAGACGGATACGCAGAAGGAGGACGGTCCCTATCAGCGGCGGGAAAACTGCTGGACATTTCTGCTTGTCGGCATGGACCGCAGCGGCGGCAATACGGACAGCCTGATGCTTGTAACCTACGACGTGGACGCGCAGAGCGTTTCCGTCGGTTCCATCGCGCGCGACACCCGCGTGGACGTGGAGCGCAAGCTCAAGAAGATCAATGCGGCCTACGCGATGAACGGCGGCATAGACGGGCTGATCGAAGAGGTCAGCAAGACCTTCGGCGTACCCGTGGATTATTACTTCCGCGTCAACCTCAACGGCTTTGTGCGCCTTGTCAACGCGGTGGACGGCGTCGATTTTGAGGTGCCCTGCTCAATGAACTACGATGATCCGGAGCAGAACCTTTCCATCCACTACAGCAAGGGAATGCAGCACCTCAACGGCCAGCAGGCGCTGGAGGTCTGCCGCTTCCGCCAGAACAACGGCGGCGCGGGCTATGGCGACGAAGGACGCCAGCAGACGCAGCGCGCGCTGTTGACGGCGGTGATGAAAAAGGCGCTTTCCAAACCCGAGAAGATCGGCGAGTATGCGCAGATCGCCGCGGAAAATCTGGACACCAATCTGCCGCTGAACAATCTGGTCTGGTTCGCCACCAAGGCGCTCTCGTTCAACACGGAGAACCTGCACACGATGTCCATGCCCTGCCATTGGATCAATCCGTATATGTACCTTGACCCCGCCGAGACGCTTCGGGTGATCAACGAATTTTTCAATCCCTACACGACGCCGCGCACGGCGGATCAGCTCGACATTATCACCCGGTGATCTTTTGATATCCGGGGAACGTTTTCCCGGCGGCACAGCGAAAAAACTCCCGAAAGCCCTCAGGCTTTCGGGAGTTTTTCAATGGATTCTTTTTTCAGAAATCGACGCGGCCAGCGAACTTTTCGTTCACGACATAGTAGGCGGCGCGCTCCTCGGGCTTGATATAGAGCTTGAGCTCGGAGACCTTGGTGCGGGAGTGCTCGGCAGCAAACGCAGCCTTCGCAGCGGCGACCAGATCCTCGATGTTCTCTTCGGCGCCCTGATACTGGACATAGACGACAGGAGCGGTCTCGCCCTTGACAGCCTTGTCGGCGGCACGCTTAACGGTTGCCTTCGCCTTTTCAGCGGTCTTGACAGCGTGCTTGCGCGTGGTCTTGACGGCCTTATCGGCGCTGGCCTTTGCCTTCTCAACGGCGGGTTTGGCGCTCTCTGCGACCTTGGCAGCCTCAGCCTTGACCTCATTGACAGCCTTTTCGGCGGCCTTAGCGGCCTCCGCCTTGACGTCCTGCATGGTCTTTTTCGTGTCGGACATGTTTTGATACCTCCAAAGTATTCATGTAAAAAACGTATGGCGCGCAGTTTCGCGCTTGTTGAGAGCATTGTAGCGCTATATTTCCAGAAAATCAACTAGAATTATGCACAATTTATGTGAATGTGCCAAGATTTTTTGGCGGTATAGCACAATTTTCGGCGGTTTTTCTCTTGCACGCCCCTCATAAGCATTTCCGGAATCTGCCAACCTTATACATCCGCTTTTTCGCCGCCTTCACCGCCGTCCTGCGGCGTGCCGTCGGCAGGGGCTGTTTCCACGGTCGCGTCTTCCGCCGCGGTGCGCTCCTCTTCCGACGCCTCGATGGAGACGTCTACATGCGGCGCACCGTCCGATGCGGGCGGCACGATCGTTTCGTTGCTCATGGAGATGTGCCGCGCGGGAGGCTCCACCGTGTCGGGCAGGGAAGGCTTGAAGCCGTCCTGCTCCGCATCCTTGCGCGTGGAGGCGTAAGCCTCCTCGACCTCCTCGGGATCACGGCCCTCGATGATCGCCACCATCTCGCCGCCGGTGATGGTCTCCTTTTCCAGCAGATATGCAACGACCTTGTCCATGTCGTCGCGATTCGCCTCAATGACTTCCACCGCCTGCTTGTAGCAATCTTCCAGAATGTGCTTGACTTCCTTGTCCATGACCGCCGCAGTGTCATCCGCGCAGTCAAGGCCGTAGCCGCCGTCAAGGTACTGGTTGCGGATGCTGCCGAGCGCCATCATGCCGAACTCGTCGCTCATGCCGTACATGGCGACCATGTTGCGCGCAATGCCCGTTGCCTCCTGAATATCCTGCGAGGCGCCGTTGGTCATCGTGTGCATAACGACCTCTTCCGCTGCGCGTCCGCCCATGGAGACGGCGATCTTTGCCAGCAGTTCCTCGCGGGTGCGCAGATTCGTCTTGTCCTCTTCCGGCATCAGCAGCGTATAACCGAGGCTGCCCTCCGTATGCGGCACAATGGTGATCTTCTGCACCGGCTCGGCGTTCTTTTGTTTGTAGGCGACCATTGCGTGACCGACCTCGTGGTAAGCGACGAGCTTCTTTTCCATCTCGGTCAGAACGCTGTTCTTCTTTTCACTGCCCGCGATGACAAACTCAAACGCCGCGAGCATATCCTCCTGCGTGACGAGCTTGCGGCCCTTGCGCACGGCGCGCAGCGCCGCTTCGTTGGCCAGATTGGCCAGATCCGCGCCCACGCAGCCCGCGGTTGCGAGTGCGACCTTCTTGAGATCGACGTCCTCGGCGAGCTTGATGTTGCGGGTGTGCACCTTGAGGGTCTCGATGCGCCCAGCGAGATTGGGCTTGTCAATGGTGATGCGCCGGTCGAAACGGCCGGGACGCAGCAGCGCCTTGTCCAGCACCTCGGGACGGTTGGTCGCGGCGAGGACGATGACGCCCTTGGTCGGGTCGAAACCGTCCATCTCGGCCAGCAGCTGGTTGAGCGTTTGCTCGCGCTCGTCGTTGCCGCCGCTGTAGCGCCCGCCGTCGCGGGACTTGCCGATGGTGTCGATTTCGTCGATGAAAATGATGCACGGCGCGACCTTCGCCGCTTCGGAGAAGAGATCGCGGACGCGGGATGCACCGACGCCGACGAACATCTCGACAAAGTCAGAGCCGGAAATAGAGAAAAACGGCACGTTTGCCTCGCCGGCGACCGCCTTCGCCAGCAGCGTTTTGCCCGTGCCCGGGGAGCCGACCAACAGCGCGCCCTTGGGGATCTTTGCGCCGATGGCGGTATACTTTTCGGGATTGTGCAGGAAGTCGATGATCTCAACGAGGGACTCCTTTGCCTCGTCCTGACCCGCGACGTCCGCAAACGTCACGCCGGTTTTCCGCTCCATATAGACCTTGGCGTTTGCCTTGCCCACGGAGCCGATCCCGCCGATGCCGCCCATGCCGCCGCGCTTGGTGAGAATGCGCATCATCAGCATGAACAGCGCCACCATGATGACCGTCGGCAGAACGTACGCCATGATGATCTGCGTGAGCATGGACGTCGGCGGTTCATAGGGCTTCGTGGTGTTGACGCGGTACTCGTCGAGCAGGGTGAGCATGAAGGTCTCGCCGCCGGGGATGATGGTGGTATAGAGCTTATAGTTGTCGTCGTACGCCTTGCCGTCCTTGTCGGTATAGATATAACCGTCTGCGGGCGTGATGGTGTAGACGCGCTCGCCCACTTCCACGGAGGCAATCTTGCCCTCGCGCACCAACTGCACGAGTTCGCTGTAGGCGATCTCGTGGGAGGTCTCCGCCTCCTTTGCCTGATTCATCTGTGTCATCATGTACTGGAACACAAAGGTCAGCACCAGTGCCCAGATCACCAGAGATAAAATGCCGCGCGTGCTGTCGCGGTTTTTGTCGTTGCGGTTTTTGTCCTTGTTATCCACAAATTTCCCACCTTTCGGGAGAATGCACGCCATATCGGCGGATATGGCGGTATGTTCCCACATTGCCGATTATCTTACCACACCGGCGCGCCTTTCACAAGCGGCGGACGATGAATTTTCAGTGAATTTTTGCACGATCGGCGTGCGGAATACCGATTTTTCATTTTTCTCTTTATCTTCTCCGGTGCTTATGCTATATTATAGCAGTAGAAATTTATCCGAAAGGAATTATGATATGCCGAACGATACCAATGACAAAAGCGCACCGCGCGCCTTTGATGCGAAACGCGCCGGAGGCGGCCGCCATGAAGCGCCCGCGCCCCGCGGCGGACGGGAATTGAACCGCGAGGAGCGCGAGGCGGATGCCGACGGCCTGATCGAAGGGCGCAACGCGGTTATCGAGGCGCTGCGCGCCGGAACGGCCATCGACAAGATCTATCTGGCCAAAGGCGAGACCGACAAGACGCTCGGACACATCGCATCCACTGCCCGCGCCGCGGGCGTGGTGGTGGTCGAAGCCGACCGCCGTAAGCTGGACTACATGAGCGCGACCAAGGCGCACCAGGGCGTGATCGCGCTTGCCGCCGTGCGCGCGTACGCGACGATCGAGGACATCCTCGCCGCAGCGGAGGCGAAGGGCGAACCGCCGCTGCTGATCGTGTGCGACGAGATCAGCGATCCGCACAACCTCGGCGCGATCATCCGCACGGCCGAGTGCGCGGGCGCGCACGGCGTCGTGATCCCCAAACGCCGCAGCGCGGGCCTGACGAGCATTGTCGGCAAGACGAGCGCGGGCGCGGTGAGCTTTTTGCCCGTGGCGCGGGTGGCGAATCTGCCGGCGGCGCTCAAGGATCTGCAAAAGCGCGGCGTGTGGGTGTTCGGCACCGCCGCCGACGGCGACCGGTCGCTCTATGACGCCGATTTGAAAGGCCCTGCCGCCATCGTCATCGGCAGCGAGGGCGACGGCATGGGACGCCTTGTGCGCGAGAGCTGCGATTTTCTGGTCAGCATTCCGCTCAAGGGACGCATCCAGTCGCTCAACGCATCCAACGCCGCCGCGATACTGCTCTATGAGGCAGTACGGCAGCGGTCGGCACAGGGCTGATCCCTGTAAAAGAGAACGCATTTGGGTGGTAGATAACAGATGGATCAACATGAACAGGATCTGGCGTTTGAAAAAACGCTGGATGACAGCAAGCTGCTGCTCGACGATGCCTCCCGCGTAGCGGACGAGGATTATGAGTTTACGCTGGAGAGCATTCTTGCCGAGTTCGGCGGAGAAAACGCGCCGAAAGGAGCGGGGATCGACCTGTCCCCGCCAAAACCCGCGGTTTCCGTTCCCGTAAATCTGCCGGATCTTCCGGAAAACGAACCGGACGAGGAGCTGGAGGACGAGACGGACGACGGGGTGGAGGATATCGTACCCTCGCTTGACACGCCGCAGACCTACAGCCTGCAGGAGGTGCTCTCGCGCACGGTGCAGGATGTGCTTGACGAGCAGAAAAAAGAGCCTGTGCTGGAGGAACCGACCCGCCGCGGACTCTTTTCGCGCAAAAAGCGGGCGGAGACCGAGGAACTCTATGAGCGTCCGGATGCGGACGAGGAACCGGCCGAACGGCACGCACGGCCCGTTCCCGTGCCGGAGCCTGAACCGGAGCCGGAACCCGAACCGCCCATCGAGGAGACGGTTACGGACTACCGCGAGGCGATGCAGAATGCCCGCCGCGTATCGCGCTACGCGCTGCTGATCACGGTGCTGATGTGGATCCCGCAGGCGCTGGATTCCTTCGGCTTTATGCCGGAGCTGTATACGCAGGAAAAACTGGTCGGCGTGCTGCCCTATTTCGTTTTACTCGCCCTGCTGTGTGTGCTCGGACGCGAGGTGTTCTCTTATGGTGTCGAAAAACTCGCGACCTTCAAGATGACCTATGAGCTGCTGACGGCGCTGCTGTGCGTTGCGGCGCTTGGCGATACGGCGCTGTACCTCCTGTTGCCGCAGCGCCAGTGCGCCGCGCTGCCGCTGCATTCGGTCGCCGCGCTGTCCATGACATGTACGCTGTGGGGACGCTCCATGCTTTTCCGTGCGCTCTATGATTCGTTCCGCGTGGCAGCGATCGGCGATGCGCCTTACATGATCACCGTCACGGCGGGTGGTGCGGCAAAGCGCAGCGGCTCCGTCGAGGGCTTTTCCTCTGCGGCGGAGCGGGAAGACGTCTCCGGACGCTGGCAGACCATCGTGCTGCCCGTGATCCTCGTGGGTGCGTTCGTGTTCTCAGTGCTTTCGACCCTGCAGATCAAGTCATGGGCGCTGTATTTCTGGAACCTCTCCGCTATCCTCGCGGGGGCAAACGCACTGGCATTTCCACTGATTTACGCTCTGCCGCTGCGCCGGCTGACCCGCCGCTTTGCCAAGAGCGGCAGCGCACTGGCGGGCTTTGCGGGCGCGGACACGATGCGCCGCAGCAACTGCGTGATCCTGACGGACAGCGATCTCTTCCCGCCGGGAACGGTGACGCTCAACGGCCTGAAGATTTTCGGCGAGGAAAGCGGCAAGGTTTTTTCCTACGCCGCCACGATGGCACATGCCTCGGAAACCGGGCTTTCCCGCCTGTTTGACAACCTGCTTGCCGCCGAGGGCGGGCATCTTGAGCCGCTCTCTGACCTTAATTTTTATGAGGAGGGCGGCGTCGGCGGTACGATCCATGGCGAATCCGTGCTTTTCGGTACGGCGGCGTTCTGCCGCAAGATGGGCGTTACGCTGCCCAACGGGCTGAAGCTGCAAACGGGTATGTTTCTCGCGGTAGACGGTACGCTGATCGCCGTGTTCGCCGTCAAGTACATGGCGGCGGAGAATGTGGACTGGGCGCTGCACGCCCTGCACCGCGCGCGCATTACGCCGGTGCTGGCCGTTCGTGACGGCAATATCACGCCCGCACTCCTTAAACGCAAGTTCGGCACCGACGCCCATGCCGTCTATCCGCAGCTCTCTACGCGCCTTGCGCTTTCGGAGCGGGAAGGCTCCAAGCCCTGCGCGCTGATCTACCGCGAAGGGCTGATGCCCTACGCGGAGCTGACGGTGGGCGCCAAGCGCCTCTGCCGTGCGGTGCGCGCGGGGAATGCGCTCTCGCTGCTCGCCTCGGTGACAGGGACGATGATGGGCTTCTATCTCAGCTTTGAGGCAGCGTACGCGCTCTTTACGCCGTTCAAACTGTTGCTGTTCCTACTGCTGTGGATGGTGGCGGCGATCATCGACGGGCTGTTCGTGGACAAATACTGATGACAGATGAAAAGACCGCTTGCAACATCGCAAGCGGTCTTTTTGCATGTGTCTTCATGACAGGTAGTTCATCGGATTGACGTAGGTGCCGTTTTTCTGGATGCCGAAATGGCAATGCGATCCGCTGGCAACGCCGGAGGAGCCGACGCGGGCGATCTGCTGGCCGCGGTAAACGTGCTGCCCTGCCGAGCAGGTAAACGAACTGCAGTGCTCGTAATAGGTCTTGTAGCCGTTGCCGTGGTTGATGATGACCGTGTAGCCCATCGCGCCCTTGTATCCCGTGTACTCCACGGTGCCGCCGTCGGCGGCGTAGATCGGGCTGCCGTAGGAGCAGGCAATGTCGATGCCCATGTGGTTGGTGGAGGCGCCGCGGATGCCCGTGTTGCGGTAACCGAAACCGGAGGTGATGCGCCCCGACGCCGGCCAGCGGAAGCTGCCCGTGGGCATCCAGCTCGGACGCTCCTTCGTGCCGCGCGCACGCGTTTCGGTCTTGGGAGCGCTGAGCATGACCTGAGAGAGCACCGTGCGCTCGGTTTCCACGCCGTTAACGTACACGACATCCGCCACGATGTCCGCTGTGCCGTAAGCGCCCTTCTCAATGACGCGGGTATCGCCCTGGTACATCGTGCTGTCGTCCACATACTCGATGTCGTAGTTGACCTCGTCGACGTAGTTCTGCCGTTCGGTGACCTTGACGGTCAGGTACGGCACCTCGCGGCTGAGTACCAGCTCGTCTCCGATGTTGATGCGGTCGATATCGTAACCGGGGTTCATCTCCAACAGCTGGGCGTTGGTCATGTCGTGTTCGTAGGCGATCTTGCCCCAGGTGTCGCCCTTGACGACGGTGTACGTCTCTTCACCGACCTTGGTGCTGTTGATCTTTTCCGCGATCTCGCCGAGGTTTTTCAGGCTGTCCGTCGGGACGTAGCCCGGCACAATGCGCACATCCTCCACGAAATCCACCGACAACGTGTCCGCAGAGACGCCGATCTCCTTGATCTGGTCGATCAATGCCTCCAGCGCGCCCTCATACTGCGTCGAACCGACCAGCTCGTCGTCGATATAAAGGGAATAGCCGTAGGTGACCAGACCGATCTCGTCGGTCAGTTCCTTTTCCAGACGTTTTACTTCGCCCAGATCGCTGCGGCGCACCAGACTCGTCGTATACTGAAGCGAATCCTCGTCCAGCTTAAACGAGCTGCCCAGCGTCTCGGAGGTGAAACGCTCCACCCGGGCGGCAATCCGTTTTGCCTCGGCACTGTCGCGCACAATCTCCAGCGGCTCCCCCTTGTAGACGACCGTTGTGGCGGGCGTGTAGATGGAGAAGAACGCGGCAATGCAGGCAAACAGCAGCGCCACGGCAACGAACGCCAGCGGACGCAAACGGTTCTGGTGCGTTGTGCGCGCCGCGACCGCCGTGTCGAAACGAAGACGGAGGTGGCGGCGGCGGGAAAACCACTCCCGCACCAGAGACTTCCACATCGGGAACAGCCCCGGGATCAGCAAAAACAGCTGTACGATGCGCCGGTCGGACTCGGGAAAGCGCCCCGCACGATGCTCAAGCAGCAACGCGTGTGATTGCGCGCCAATGCTGCGGATACGGCGCAGCAATGCGTCCGGTACCGATGCGGTAAACGCCAGCAGCGCCGCAAAAAGCTCTGCAAAGGAGATCTGTTCCTCCTTGCGCGCGGATGATCCTGATTTTGTTTTTTGGTTTGACTTTGACATGAAGATTGACCTCAAGCGTAGTATCTCCCAAAATAGTTACAAATTGTAACATATAGCATCATACATTTTTTTCCATGCTCCGTCAAGGATTTTTTTGCACATAAAAATTGGAAATTTTGACGTATTTTAGCGGATTTACCACATTTTGGGAAAAGCCAAATTTTGGACTACCACATCTTCCGCTTTTGCTCGATTCGTAGAAATTTTCAAAAATTTCGTTTCGATGGTTGAGGCGCGCAGAATAATGATGTATAATACTTTCCGCAAAATCAACTTTTTTAGGAGGAATCTACTTATGTTTGGTTTCGGCGAAATGATTAAGGGCCTGAAGGCCAACCCCAAGACCATCGTGTTTACCGAAGGCACCGACCCCCGCATCCTTGAGGCGAGCGCGCGCCTGCTGTCCGGTACATTTCTTAAGCCCCTGCTCATCGGCAAGGAGCAGGCGATTTTTGATGCGGCGGAAGAGGCGGGCTTCAACATCCGCGGCGCGGAGATCATCGACCCCGAGAGCTATGATGAGATGGATGCCATGGTCGCCAAGATGGTCGAGCTGCGCAAGGGCAAGATGACGGAGGAGCAGTGCCGCAACTCGCTCAAGCAGGCGAACTACTTCGGCACGATGCTCGTCGCCATGGGCAAGGCGGACTGCCTGCTCGGCGGCGCGACCTACTCCACGGCGGACACCGTGCGTCCCGCGCTGCAGCTGGTCAAGACCAAGCCCGGCAACAGCATCGTATCCTCCTGCTTCATCATGGTCCGTGAGCGCGCTTCCGGTGAGAACGAAGTCCTTGCCATGGCGGACTGCGCCATCAACATCAACCCCTCCGAGGATGAGCTGGTTGAGATCGCGCGCGAGACCGTCGAGTGCGGCCGCGTGTTTGGCATTGACCCGAAGGTTGCCTTCCTGAGCTATTCGACCAAGGGTTCCGGCAAGGGTGAAACGGTCGACAAGATGCGCAACGCCTGCGACAAGACCGCGCGCATGATGCCCAACGTCCCCGTTGACGGCGAGATGCAGTTCGACGCGGCGTCTTCTCCCGTGGTGGCGCGCACCAAGCACCTCACCGGCGAGGTCGGCGGCCATGCGAACGTGTTTATCTTCCCCGACATCAACGCCGGCAACATCGGCTATAAGATTGCCCAGCGTCTGGGAGGTTTCGACGCCTATGGCCCGATCCTGCTCGGCCTCAATGCGCCCATCAACGACCTCTCCCGCGGCTGCAACGGCCAGGAGGTCTACTCCATGGCGATCATCACTGCTTCGCTGGCGTAATACAGTGCAAAAAAAGAGGCTCATTTGAGCCTCTTTTTTCCTCGTTTTTTGCTTGCATTTGCCGGAAAACGTGGTACAATACTAAGAAGAACCAATCATACCAATCGTTCCAAACAACTAATTTAAGAAGGAGACACTACTATGGCAATCGTAACGACGAAAGACATGTTCGCAAAGGCGTACAACGGCGGTTACGCCATCGGCGCGTTCAACGTGAACAATATGGAGATCATCCAGGGTATCACCGAAGCAGCGATCGACCTCAAGGCTCCCCTGATCCTGCAGGTCTCCAAGGGCGCGCGCGCCTATGCCAAGCACGTCTACCTGATGAAACTGATCGAGGCGGCGGTCGAGGATGCCGAGCAGACTGCCGGCTTTGACCTGCCCATCTGCGTCCATCTGGACCACGGCGACAGCTTTGAGCTGTGCAAGAGCTGCATCGACGGCGGCTTCACCTCTGTTATGATCGACAAGAGCGGCCTGCCCATCGAAGAGAACATCAAGATCACCAAGCAGGTCGTCGAGTACGCGCACGATCACGGCGTTGTGGTCGAGGCCGAGCTGGGCACGCTCGCCGGCGTGGAGGACGAAGTCAACGTCTCCGCCGAGGATTCTTCCTACACCAAGCCCGAGGATGTGCAGCACTTTGTCGAGGAGACCGGCTGCGACTCCCTCGCCATCGCCATCGGCACCAGCCATGGTGCGTATAAGTTCACTGCCGCGCAGTGCACCCGCGACGCGAACGGCAAGCTGGTTCCCCCGCCCCTGCGCTTCGACATTCTGGAAGAGGTTGCCAAGCGTCTGCCCGGTTTCCCGATCGTGCTGCACGGTTCGAGCAGCGTGCCGCAGCAGTTCGTGGATACGATCAACAAGTTCGGCGGCAAGATGCCCGACGCCGTCGGCATCCCCGAGGAGCAGCTGCGCAAGGCTGCGAGCATGGCGGTGTGCAAGATCAACATCGACTCCGACCTGCGTCTGGCGCTGACCGCCTGCATCCGCGAGCACTTCGCCGAGCATCCTGACCACTTTGATCCGCGCCAGTACCTCAAGCCCGGCCGCGAGGCGATCAAGGCGATGGTCGAGCACAAGATCACCGACGTGCTCGGCTGCAACGGCAAGGCCTGATTTCTTAAAGGGGGGACAGATCCCCCCTTTAGATTCCCCCCCCACGCTGCGCCTCCCGCACGCCTGCAGCGCACGGGTGCTCCGCGCAGAGTGTTTTTCTGACGCGTGTGTCGTCAGAAAAAACGATTAAATTCATTGCCGCATAGCGGCAATTCAAAGGAGAGCTTATTCTATGGCTGAATTGAAAGGCGCATGCATCATCGGTCAGTCCGGTGGTCCGACCTCCGTCATCAACGCCAGCGCCTACGGCGTGATCCGCACCGCGCTCGACGACCCCAACATCACCAATGTTTACGGCGCGGAGCACGGCATCGTCGGTGTGCTCAACGATCGCCTGTTCGATATGGGCAAGGAAGACCCCAAGGAGCTGGAACTGCTGAAGTTCACGCCGTCCAGCGCGCTCGGCTCCTGCCGTTACAAGATGAAGGACCCCGACGAGGACGATACCGACTACAAGCGCATTCTGGAAGTGTTCAAGAAGCACGACGTCCGCTATTTCTTCTACAACGGCGGCAACGATTCCATGGACACCTGCAACAAGATCAGCAAGTACATGCAGAAGGTCGGCTATGACTGCCGCGTCATGGGCGTGCCCAAGACCATCGACAACGACCTGTTCGGCACCGATCACTGCCCCGGCTATGCCTCTGCCGCGAAGTACATCGCGACGAGCTGCATGGAAGTCTGGCAGGACGCGCATGTGTATGACAAGGGCATGGTTTGCATCATCGAAATCATGGGCCGTCACGCCGGCTGGCTGACCGCCGCCGCGGCGCTTGCCTGTGAGTATGGCTACGGCCCCGATCTCATCTACTTGCCCGAGACGGACTTCGACATGGACAAGTTCCTCGCCGACGTCGATCGCATCTGGAAGGAAAAGAACAACGTCATGGTCGCCGTGTCCGAGGGTATTCATTACGCCGACGGCAGCTTCGTGTCCGAGGCGAAGACCAGCGCAACGGACGGGTTCGGCCATGCGCAGCTCGGCGGCCTCGCCGCGCTGCTGGCGAACATCGTCAAGGAGCGCACGGGCGCGAAGGTCCGCGGCATCGAGCTCAGCCTGCTCCAGCGCTGCGCCGCGCACCTTGCGTCCGAGACGGACATCGAAGAGAGCTTCATGGCGGGCCAGGCGGCGGTGAAGAACGCGGTCGCGGGCATCACCGACAAGATGGTTGCCTTTGAGCGCAAGAGTGTGAACGGCCGTTACGCCTGCGAGACGAAGCTGATCAACCTCACCGACGTCGCCAACTATGAGAAGAAGGTGCCGCTGGAGTGGATCAACGCTGAGCACAATGGCGTGAAGCATGAGTTCATCGACTATGCGCTCCCGCTCATCCAGGGCGAGACGAAGATGGTCAAGGAGAATTCTCTGCCCCGCTTTGCCAAGCTCAAGAAGGTTCTGGCGGAGTAAAATATATGTCAAAAGCGGCGCTGCCCGGGAGGGCGGCGCCGCTTTTTGCGTGCGGAAAAACTTATTTTATGGATGCGACGCTCCGCGCCTCTTGATGGCACATAGCTTGTCCGTGCAGTGCTCGCAAGTGAGATAGACGTTCGTTTCCTCGGCAAAACGCTCCGGATGGCGGCGGTACGCCGCCTCCCACAGCACCGTACACACCAGGGCAAGCGCGGCCAGACTCCATGACCAGAGATGCGGAACAAAGATGAGCGGCGTTGCAATCATGATCGTGCCCCAGGCGAAGATGCGGCAGGTGGCACAGCACTTGTTTTTCATCAGCAGCGACTGGAAGGGGCAGTAAAACAAAACGCAGATCAGGTCGCAGACGTAGTAAAACGCCGTGAGCAATACCAGAAACGGTACGCCGAGGATGCCAAGAAGATAGAGCGCAAAAAAGACGAGATTGAATGCGATCCAGACCAGCGCAACGCCAGCCGCGCCGCGGTCGAGCCGACGAAGATGCGCGCGGAAAAGCTGCGGATCGACCGGTGCCGCCGTGGGCTCAAAATGTACGGGAAATTGCTTGAGGCAGCCGCGGCTGACGCGCGAGTGCGGTGAAAGCTGACGTGCGAAGGAGATCGCCAGGATCAGCCAAAGCACGTCGACGGGGCGGGGAAACGGGGCGCTGCCAGTGAAATCCAAAGCCTCGCGCCGCGCGATAAACATTGCGGCAGCGTACAGGAGTACGAGCGCGCGGAAGATAAAGCGCGTCAGATACGCGCGCATCAGTTTTGTCGCGTGCCGCATGGGAGTCACCTTCTTTACGCCGGGACGATATCGCAGGAGAATACAGAGCCTGCCGCCTCAGTTCATTGCGCCCGCGTTAAGCTCGAACAGCTCGCGGATGCGTGCCTGCAACGCTGGATGCGCGTCCAGCTCCGGGTCGGCGGCAATCAGCCGCTCCGCCGCGGCGCGCGCCTCGTGCAGCAGCTCCATATCGCAGGTCAGGTCGGCGACGCGCAAAGACGGCAGGCCGTGCTGGCGGGAGCCGAAGAAGTCGCCGGGGCCGCGGAGCTTCAGGTCTTCCTCCGCAATCTCAAAACCGTTGTTGGTGCGGGTCATTACGGCGAGGCGCTGGCGGTTGTCCTCGCCCTTGTTGTCGGAAACGAGGATGCAGTACGACTTGTGCCGGCCGCGCCCGACACGCCCGCGCAGCTGGTGGAGCTGGGAGAGGCCGAAGCACTCGGCGTTTTCGATAAGCATCACCGCGGCGTTCGGCACGTCCACACCCACCTCGACGACCGTGGTGGAAACAAGAATGTGTATGCTGCCGGCGGAAAAGTCACGCATGATCGCATCCTTTTCCTTTGCCTTCATCTTACCGTGGATGGGACGCACAACGAGATCGGGAAAGACCTCCTTTTGCAGCTTGTCCGCGTAGGCGGTCACCGCCTTGCGCTCATCGGGCAGCTCGTCGTTCTCAGCCACCATCGGACAGACAATATAGGCCTGCCGGCCCTCGCCGATGAGCTTGCGGAGAAAGGCGTAGATCCGTGCGTGATAGCCGGAATGTACCGCAAAGGTATCAATTTTCTGCCGGCCGGGTGGCAGCTCGTCGATCAGCGAGACATCAAGGTCGCCGTAGATCATCAGCGCCAGCGTGCGCGGGATCGGCGTGGCGGACATGACCAGAAGGTGGGGATTGTCGCCCTTTGCGCCCAGCGCCGCCCGCTGGTCGACGCCGAAACGGTGCTGTTCGTCCGTCACCACGAGGCCAAGGCGCCGGTATTGCACATCCGGCGAGAGCAGGGCGTGCGTACCGATGGCGAGCGTGATCTCACCGCTTTGCAGCTGCTCCAGAACGGAACGGCGGGTTTTGGCGGGGGTAGAGGCGGTCAGCAGTGCGCAGCGCACGCCCAGCCCTTCCAGCAGAGGGGCGAGGGTCTTGTAATGCTGCTCGGCAAGGATCTCCGTCGGCGCCATCAGCGCCGATTGCAGGGCGCTCTGCGCCGCAAACCAGATCGCGGCTGCCGCGACCATCGTTTTGCCGGAGCCGACGTCGCCCTGTACGAGACGATTCATCGGGCGCTCGGCGCACATGTCGCGCACGGTGTCCTCGACGGCGCGCCTTTGCGCCGCCGTCAGCGAGAAGGGCAGCGCGTCGGTGAACGGCGTGAGTGGAACGTTTTCGCAGCGCTGCCCCGCCACGGCGGCACGACGCTCCCGCAGCAGCCGCAACCCCAACGTCAGCAGATACAGCTCTTCAAAGGAAAGGCGCCGCCGTGCCACGGAAAGCGCCTCGTCGTCCGCCGGAAAGTGGACGTTTTCGTAGGCATATCGGACGTGGCAGAGCCGGTATTCCGTTCGCACGTCCTCGGGCAGAAAATCAGCCAGCTCATCTGCACAGGCATCCAGCCCCTGCCGCATGGATTTATGCAGCAACGACTGGCCTACGCCTGCGGTCAGCGGGTAGATGGGCATGATACGCCCCGTGATCCGGTTTTCTCCCGCGCGCTCAAACAACGGATTCGTCATCCGGCGGCGCAGCAGATCGCCCTCCGCCTTGCCGTAAAACACGAATTCCTCGCCTTTGCGGAAGGTGTTTTTCAGGTAACTTTGATTAAAATAAGTCAAATCAAGCGCGGCAGACTCGTCTACCGCGCGAAATTTGACCAGATCCAAACCTTTGCGAATGTGAGACAGCTTCGGCTCATCCGCGACGATGGCGCGCACACAGGCGCTCTCACCGGGGAGAAGGTCGGCAATGCGGCGGTACTCCCGCCGGTCCTCGTATGCGCGCGGAAAATAAGAGATCAACTCCCGCAGGTTTGTGATCCCAAGCTTTTGCAGCGCTTTGGCATACGCCTCGCCGATTCCCTTGATGGCGCGGACATCCGTGGAAAAGACGCCGGCCGGGTTACTTGCGGACATAGTCGACGAAACGGAACGTAAGCCCGCTTTCCTCCATAGGCTCGCTCTCGCGCTCCATGCGCCAGTCGGGGTGCGTATCGAGGTTGGGGAAGAAGCTGTCCGCTTCCGGCAACGCGTCCACCTTCGTTACCAGTACGCGCTCACAATGGGGCAGCAGCAGCGTGTAAATGCTTGCGCCGCCGATGACCACGGCGTCCGGCCCGGCAAGTGCGAGGGCCTCGTCCACGGTGTGGGCAAGCTCTGCGCCCGGAATGGGCGCTTCGCTGCGGGTGAGGACAATGTTGCGGCGATTCGCCAGCGGTTTGCCGCCGGGGAACGTGGCAAGCGTGCGCGAGCCGAGCACGACGGTTTTGTCGACGGTCAGCTCGCGGAAACGCTTCATATCTGCGGAGATACGGAAGAGCAACTGACCGTCGCGGCCGATGCCCCAGTTTTGACTGACACAGACGATGGCTTGCATAGATGCATCCCTTCTTTTTTAAATCGCAATGGGAATTTTGTCTTCAAACGGGGAATATGTATAGTCTTTCAGGGTGAAGCTGTCTTTGGTGAAGGCGTAAAAATCCGTCACCGACGGGTCGACGGTGAACGTGGGCGCGGGATGCTCCGGCTCGTCGAGCATCCGCTCAATGATGGGAATGTGACGGTCATAGATGTGACAATCCGCGATGACATGCACCAGCTCGCCGGCCTTGAGACCGCTGACCTGCGCAAACATGTGCACCAGCACCGCGTACTGCACCACGTTCCAGTTGTTTGCTGCCAGCATGTCCTGCGAGCGCTGGTTGAGGATCGCGTTGAGCGTATCGCCGCTGACGTTGAAGGTCATGGAATAGGCGCAGGGATACAGCGCCATTTCGCTCAGATCGGCAAAGTTGTAAAGGTTCGTGAGGATGCGGCGGGACGCCGGGTTGTGCTTGAGATCGTACAGCACGCGGTCGACCTGGTCCATGTCGCCCTCTTTGTAGTGGTGCTTTACGCCCAGCTGATAGCCGTACGCTTTGCCGATGCTGCCGGTTTCATCCGCCCACGCGTCCCAGATGTGGCTGGAGAGGTCATGGACGTTGTTGGACTTTTTCTGCCAGATCCACAGCAGCTCGTCCACCGCGCTTTTCCAATAGGTGCGGCGCAGCGTCAGGATCGGGAACTCCCGCGAGAGATCGTAGCGGTTGACAACGCCGAATTTCTTGATCGTGTGGGCGGGCGTACCGTCCTCCCAATGCGGGCGGACGGTGAGATTGTCGTCGCGCACGCCGTTATGCAAAATGTCCAGACAGGTCTGGCGAAAAACTTGGTCGGCATAAGCCATGGGATGATACTCCTTGTTTTTGGATTACTTTATCTTGCAGCCCGCAAAACGCAGCGCGGCGAGCGCCAGCTCCAGCGTCGGATCGGTTGCGGGGTAATCAAGACGATAGATGTCAAAGGCGGGGGGCAGTTCCGTACAGCCGAGCACGAGCGTTTCCGCACCGCGCGCAAGCAAGCCCTCACAGGCGCGGCAAAATGCAGTCGCATCGTGTTGGAGGTCGCCCGCCTTGACGCCGTTATAGACGATGTCCATCACCGCCGCCTGATCGGCGGGCGGAGGTATGAGCAGCGTGATACCGCTGGCGGCAAAGGCATGTTGATAAATGCCGGTCTCCACCGTGCCGTCGGTGGCGAGCAGACCCGCCGTCCGGATGCCGCGGGCCGTGAGCGCATCGCGCGTCAGGTCGATCATGTGCAGCACGGGGACGGACACAGCTGCCGCCACGGCGTCGTAAAAGCCGTGAGCGGTGTTGCAGGGCATGATGATGACATCCGCACCCGCGTCTGCCAGCCGGTGCGCGCTTTTCACCATCTCCGGCACGGGATCGGTGCCGCCGTGCAGCAGCGCCTCCGTGCGGTCGGGGATAGCGGAATTCGAATCAATGACGATGCGCGGGTGTTCCTGGTCGGAAGCGGCATCCGTATGTTCGACGAGCTTTTGAAACAGGTCGGCGGTGGCCAGCGGCCCCATCCCGCCAAGTACCCCGATGACCTTTGAACTCATTTTGACGCCTTGTCCTGCGCGATGACGGTCTTGAGCGCCTCGACCGCGACCTTGACCGCGGCGGAGGTATCCTCGCTCATGTCCTGATCCAGTCCCGCTTTTTCACGCTCCTGATTCCACACGACGTGGAAGCAGGAACCGCAGCGGACGTGGAGTGCCGCCGCCACGACGAACAGCGCCGCGGACTCCATTTCGCTTGCCTTGACGCCGAGACGTTTCCAGCTCTCCCACTTTTGCAGCAGCTCGTAATAGACGGGGCTGGCCTCGGGGCTGTGCTGGCCGTAAAAGCTGTCCTTGCACTGTACCACGCCGGTGTGGGTCGTGTAGCCCAGCGCCCGCGAGGCATTCGTCAGCGCCGCGGCGATGCCGAAATCGGCGACGGCGGGGAACTCGATGGGCGCATACTCCGTGCTCGTATGCTCGTAGCGGATCGCGCCCGTCGCGACCACGATGTCGCCGGACTTGACGTCCAGATCAATGCCACCGCAGGTTCCCGTCCGGATAAAAGTGTCCGCCCCCAGCTTGTGCAGCTCCTCCATGGCGATGGACGCCGAGGGGCCGCCGATGCCGGTAGAGCAAACGCTCACGGGTACGCCGAGCAGTGTGCCGGTGTAGGTGGTGTACTCGCGGTTCTGCGCGATGAGTTTTGCATCGTCAAAATACGCCGCGATGGAGGCGCAGCGGCCCGGGTCGCCGGGCAGGATAACATAGCGCCCGACCTCTCCGGGTGCGCAGTGAATGTGATACTGACGTTCCAGCTCCTGCATGACAGTCACCTCTCCTGAAATATATGATATCTCAATTATAGCAAACGCGCGGGAGATTGCAAGAAAGAAACGCGCGTCTTTCACACCGGATAATGTCCCAGCACGCGCCCGAGCGTGCGCATCTGTGTTTCATCCCGCACCACGATGTCGGGATACTTCGGGTTGAGGGAACGGAGCTTTGTTTGACGCGCCTCCCGGTCGGCAATGAGCTTTTTGCAATATGCCTGGCCGTCGAGCACGAAAATGCCGATTTCGCCGGGGTCCACCGCGGGCGTCGGGCGCACGAACACCGTGCAGCCGTTGGGAATGTCCGGCTCCATCGAGTCGCCGGAGATGCGCACGCCGAATTCCGCCCCCTCCGGCGCAAGGGCTGCGGGATACTGCTCCATGGTGTAGGACGGCAGGTCGATGTAATTGCCGAGACCCGCTGCCGCGGGTTCGTCATAGACCTTAAACTCCACAAAGCCGTCGGCGCGCCGCTTTGCCCGCGGGAAGGACAGGACGACGGGATGCGGTTCCGTCTGGCGAACATAACGGCCGGAGGAGACGAGGTCCCTTGTGTAGCCCACGACCTTGTCTTGCCCGTCGTCGTTCAGCATGCCGAACGGCTCTGCCAGTGCGCCCAGCTTTTCCGGCAGCGCAAAGGCGCCATCCTCCCAACCGGTCAGATAGGCCGGGGGGACCCCCAGCTTTTCCGCGAGCAGCTCCAGCCGGTCGAGGGGAATGTTGGTAACGATGCCCGTTTCATATTTGAAAATGGTCTGCTTCGTCGTATTGCACAGCGCGCCCAGCTCTTCCTGTGTCAGCTCCAGCGCTTCCCGCGCCGACTTGATGCGCTCGCCCAGCGTCATGGCGCATACCTCGCTTTCCTTCTTTCTGTATGCCTATCGTATCACACTTTTGCCGCTTGTCAAGGAAAAATAACTTGACAAGATACAGGATGTGTGCTATGCTATTAGTAACGTAATAAGTTACAAACAAATGGACAAGGGAGCTGCGATGCCCCTATAATGGTGGAAACATGGATAAAATGGACGCGCACAGAAAAGAATGAAATACCGTGCGCAAGGGCTTGATTTGTCCAAGTGGTAACTTATTAAGATACCCGCGTGTGGGGACAGCGAAAACACGGAGGGGAGGCAAACGCATGGCGGAACGGAAAAGGAGCAAACCGAAATTGACGCAGGACGACGTGATCCGGAAGTACCTTGAGGTGTACGAGCGATGTACGCAGGAGGAGCCGAAGTCCTTTGACGCCAAAAGCGCGCTGAGCGCGCTGGATCAGATCAGCAAGCTGCTGGGTCTGGAAAAGCCGATCCGATCGGCGGATATCGAGGGCAATCGCGTGATCCTGACGCTGTCGGACGAGGTGGGCGAGCGTGGCGACTGAGATCGCGTATCCGCCGCCCCAGCCGAAACAGGAGCTGTTTTTCGCGGCGCGGGAACGCTTTGTTTGCTACGGCGGGGCGCGCGGGGGCGGCAAAAGCTGGTGCGTGCGGCACAAGGCGATCCTGATGGCGGTGCGCTACGCGGGGCTGCGGACGCTGATCCTGCGGCGCACGCTCGTCGAGCTGCGCGAAAACCACATTCGCCCCATGCGGCGGTTGCTGCGGGGTGTGGCGGAATACCGCGCGACGGACAAGACCTTCGAGTTTCCGAACGGCAGTCTGATCGTATTCGGCTACTGCGACAGCGAGAGCGACGTGGAGCAATATCAGGGACAGGAGTACGACGTGATTTTTCTCGACGAAGCGACGCACTTTACGGAGTACCAGTACGCGACGCTGACGGCGTGCCTGCGCGGCGCAAACGATTTTCCCAAGCGGATGTACCTGACCTGCAACCCCGGCGGTGTCGGCCACGCATGGGTCAAGCGGCTGTTTATCGAGCGAAATTTTCGCGACGGGGAGCGGCCGGAGGACTATGTGTTTATCCCGGCAAGGGTAACCGATAACCGCATCCTGATGGAGAAGGACCCGGAGTATGTCCGCCGGCTGGACAACCTGCCGCACGGATTGCGTGAGGCGTGGCGCGACGGGAACTGGGACGTCTTTGCGGGGCGCTACTTTACCGAATGGAACCGTGAACTGCATGTGTGCGAGCCATTTGTGCCGCCGGAGCACTGGCGCTGGTATGTGACGATGGACTACGGACTCGACATGCTGGCGGCGCTGCTCATCTGCGTGGACGAGCATGGCGGTGCATGGGTCGTGGGCGAGGTTTACGAAGGGCGCGACCTCGGTGACGGACATGACGGCCTGATCGTGTCGGAAGCGGCGGAGGCGGTGAAGCATCTCGCCGGAGGACATTCGGTTACGGCATATCTTGCCCCGCCGGACCTCTGGAACGCGAGACAGGAGACGGGGCGGAGCGTGGCGGATATCTTTGCCGAGCATGGGGTCTGGCTCACCAGAACGGGCAACGAACGCGTGGACGGCTGGATGGCGGTAAAGGAGTGGCTCAAGCCGCGGCGCTGTGAGGACGGCACGGAGCGGCCGCAGATGCGCTTTTTCCCGAATTGCCGCAACATCATTCGCACGCTGCCGCTGCTGCAATATGATGAGCACCGCCCGAACGACGTGGCAAACACGCCGCACGAGCTGACCCATGCGCCAGACGCGCTGCGGGGATTCTGCGTGTACCGTACGGTAAGCGCCGGAGAACCGCCTTCGTGCGCGCGGGAAAAGCTGATCGACAAAATCGCGCCGAAGAGCAAAAGGAGGAACCATGTTATTTAAGAGAACCCCCACCCCGGAGGGGTACGAAAAAGGCCGGGTCTACGACTACGCCACCTCCGAGGGGCGCATCGCCACGGCAGAGTGGCTGTTCCAGCAGGCAAAGGACGAGCGCGCCGTACGGGAGGCCGAGTGGCGAAAGTACAACGACTATTACAACTTTGCCCACGATGCGGCGCGGGAGATGGCGGACGCCTTTGAAGAAAGCGGGCTGCCGTGGACGCCCGCCTGTGTGCCCGATCCGTATATCATGGTCGAGAGCCAGATTGAGCCGGAGGTGCCTGTGCCCGAGTTTCACGGGCGTGACGACGATCTCGACGGCAAAAAGGCAAGGGAGCGTGAGCTGGCGGTGCGCTATATCATCGAGGAAAACCGCCTCGGCGATATGAACACCGCCAACGAGCGGCGGCTGCGCAAGCTGGGCGACGCGTTTTGGAAAGCCTATTGGGACGAGACGATGCCCTGCGGCGACCGAAAGGGCAATATCCGTATCCGCGACGTTGCGGTGCAGGACATCTATCCCGACCCTACCGCGGGGGCGGACGGGCTGCAGAGCGGCGAGTACGTTTTTTACATTTACACGATGCACAAGCTCAGGTTCTGGCGGCTTTACCACGACGTGCTCAAACGCGCGGACAAGGCGCTGGACGATGTAGTGGGTGCGGCGCAGTATCGCGAGGCGGACGATCTGCTGGAGCCGTATACCCAATCCACCGCCTCGCGCGACGACCTTGTGCAAATCATGGAATTCTGGTATCGTCAGCCCTTCGACACGAAGGAGGCGAGGGCCGGCGCGATCGGCTGCAGCGTGCAGGCGGGCGGCGTGGAACTCAAGCATATCCCGAACTACTGGGAAAAGCTGGGCGGGCAGTGCGAGCTGTTTCCGTTTGTGCACTACTGGTGCATCCGCGACGAGACGCAGTTCTGGAACAAGAGCGAACTGGAATCGATCCTGCCGCTGGTGGACGCCGCCGACCGCGAGCTGGCGACGGGGTTGTTCAACGACGCGATGACCGCCAACGACGTAGTCGTTCTGGAGGAGGGGACGCTCGCCCCCGGCGAGGAGTTTACCAACGTGCCCGGCGCGGTGGTGCGCGTCAACCAGGGACGCGGCGGGGGGCTTGCGCGGCTGGGCGGGCTGTCCGACGGCGTGAAGAGCCTGAGCATGGTCGGCTGGCTGCTGGGGCAGATCCAGCGCACGAACCGGAATTACGACAGCAACAACGGGCAGGAGACCGCCCGTGTCACCACGGCGAGCGGGCTGATGCAGCTGCGTGCGGACGCGCAGACACAGCAAAGGCTGAAGGCCGCGGATCGCAACGCGGGCTTCTGCCGCCTCTACGAACTGCTGGACGCCCTGGCGCTGGAATACTTCGACGACGACCGCCTGCTGTTCATCGGCGCCAGGCAGCCCGGCGAGCCGGGGGAAACAGTGGTCTACAACGGCGCAAACTATGCGCTGGAAACGCCGGAGCTTACCGATCCGCTCACGGGCGAAACGCTGCGCGAGCGGCGCGTGTACTACCCGCGCGTGGATGTTACGGTCAGCGTTGGCAACAGCCTCGCGCGCAGTCCGGCGGCAACGGTGGATGTGCTGGAAAAACTGGCGGCGACAAAGGTCACGGCGGACAACTGGCGGCTGCTGGCGGCAGAGCTGGACTATCTTGACATTCCGCAGAAGCAGGAGATCGTCGCACGCTGGCGCGAGGCGTTTGAAGGCGACGGAACGGTGGTCGAACCGTCTGCGGCGGGGGAAGCGCCCGCGGCGGGCGAGACGATAGAATACTGAGTGAAAGGAGACAGACAAACGATGGTTCAGGATAACACCATGCCCGCGTCGGCGGGCGAAACCGGCGTCCTGGAGGAGATCGCCGAGGAAAAACGCGCGCGGCTTGCGTTTGCGATGCGGGACCTGGACGAATTCCTTGCGCGCCACGGTGATGTGGATGTGGAGCGGCTGATGGGAAACGCGCGCTTTCTGCGCTTTTGCGGCTCGCGCATGGGTCGGGAGTGCCTTGCCGACCTCTACGACGACTTTACGTCACTCATCGGCGACGCAGGTGCGGCGGCGGTGGCACGCTTTGAGAGCCGCAGCGCACGCTCCACGGGCGGCGGCACCGCGGGCGGCGCGCTGCTCTCACCCGCGCAGAAGATCGTGCTCGACGCATGGAACGCCGAGCATCCGGAGATGGCCATGACAGCCAAAGAATTCTTGGGGAGGTAATCCGATGAAATTTTATCAGAAACTCGACGGCGGTGTGCACGTCAGCGCCAGAGAGTACGACATCGCGGCGGCCACAGCGATTGCCGAGGGGCAGCTTGTGAAACTCGCGGACGGGCTGGTCGTTGCCGCGGCGGTGAACGAGACGGGCGCCGTGCTCGGCGTGGCGGCGGAGAATCACAGCGGCAACGCCGATGCCCTCGACCCGCGCGCCAACGGTAAGAAGATCCTTGTCATCGACGATCCCGACGCGATTTATCAGTGCAAGGCGCCGCAGATTGAGGCGGCTGCGGGCGGCAGCGGCACGACCATTGTGGTTACTGGCCTGAAGGTGTTTTCGGCGGACGACTTCAACGGCGGATATGTTGTGCTGCTGTCCAAGGCGGCGGACAGCACCAATACGGACAAGATCGGAACGGTGCGCCGCATCACGGACTTTGCAACCACGGGGAGCCCCGCCACGTCCGGTACGCTGACCGTTGAGAGCGGCGGTACACCGGCGGCGGGCGACGTCTATGCCGTGTTCCCGCCCATCGGTTTTGCCAAGGGCAATCTGGACAGCGGCAGGGCGGCGCTCGTGCTGTCGGCCACGGCAAACCTGCCCGTCAAGGTCGTGGGACACGACATCGGCTTCGGCAAGATCAACCTGATCGCCGGCAAACATGTGTTTGCCGTCACGAATTCTTAAAAGGAGGAATACGACGTGCCTCAGAATACCGCATGGAAGACCGACAACTACAAGTTTGTCGGCAAGGCGTTTGACTATGCGTATGCCAATCGCCTGAACAAGCTGCTCGCCATCCTCGGCGTCGCCAACTCCAACAGCATCGACTTTGAACTGACCGGCAGCGGCGGCTACGGCGAGATGCCCGCCTATGACGGCGACAACCTCAACGAGGGCGCGAAGAAGCGCGGCTTCAAGACCATCATTACGCCGGAGGAGTTCTCGCTCTCCGAGTCCGTCGGCTACAAGCAGGCGAAGATCGACAAGAGCGGCGAGTGCTCCCGCGTCGGCAAAATGCTGGGCAACAGTGCGGCGATGACCGTTTACATGCATGCGCTGCGCATGTTTGCCAACGCATTCAACGCCGCCTGCACCGGCGGCGACGGCAAGAGCTGGGCGGCGACCGACCACCCCAACGCCTCCAAGGGCTCGCAGGGGCGCAAGTACATTGTCGACCCCGACAGCGGCACCTACTCCAACCTCATCACCGAAACGCTGAGTGTTGCCGCCATCACCGAAGCGCAGGGCATGGCGGGGCGGTTTACGACCCCTGACGGCCTGCCGCTGCTCGCGGACATGAATCTGCTGCTCGTGTCCCCGGAGCTGGAGGCGGAGGCGAAAAAGATCTGCGGCGACAACGGCAAGTTCCGCCCGGAGCGTGATCCGTCCAGCAACCTGAATGCAGCGAACCCGCTTGCCGACCTGCAATATATGGTCATCGGCGGCGGTAACGACGGTTTTGCCGCGAAGCAGTGGGCAATCTGCGATCCTGCGCTCATGCGCGAGATGGTCAAGCTCGTGTATATCACGAAGCCGACCGTCATGCAGACCGCGCTGGATAACCCGCTCAAGGATCTTTACACCGGCTACGTTGATTTCGGCGTTGGTTGGGGAGATGCGCGGCAGATCATTTTCAGCAATCCTTCCTGATCGTCCCGAAATGCGGCGCCTGTGGGCGCTGCGGTCAAAACTGCGCTCGGGCGCGGTTCCGGTCTTCGCGCTATCGCGGCCGTGCAGCCGCAAACGGGTGAAGGCGAAGGGGGACACATATGCCCGGAGGGTAACTTGTAAAGCTACCCTCCGGGCAACGGAAGGAGGGACATACTGTGACTTTGGGAGAGGGCAAGCGCAGGGTGCTGATGCTGCTCGACGAGTATTCCACCGGTGGCACGGTTACGGTGGACGACGACTTGAACCTGCGCATGAACGACTTTTTCGATATGGCGCAGCGGGACGTTGCCGCATGGCAGCCTATCGTGCGGCGCACGACGGTGCAGATGGACGGCACGGGCTCTGTGCCGCTGCCTCGGGACGTGCAGCGCGTGCTGCGCATCCGGCGGGAGAACGGACGCGGCGGATTGGTGCGCGCCGCAGACTGCGGGGCGGTGGACGGGCGGCTTACCGCGCCGGAGGGCGACCGTTCCCTGATCGTGCTGGACTATATCGCGGCGCCGGCCGCCATCGGCCCGGATACCGCGGACAGCTATGTGTTTGAGGTCGGGGAGGAAGCAGCGAACTGCCTGCCGTTTTTTGTGGCGGCGCAGCAGCTGATTGCGGATCTGGTGGTGGACTATGGCGCGTTTTACAACCTGTACCTGCAAATGCGCGCCATGCTGACGCGCACAGGAAACACGCCCGACGGCGGTGTACGCCAGGCGCTTTACAGGGGATAAGGAGGAGCGGGAGGCATGTCCAAAAGAAAAGGCGCGGTAATCCGCACCAAAAAATATGAGCGGTTCCGCGGCGTGGACTTTTCCACCGACCCTGCGCTGGTTGACGACGCGCGCAGCCCCTGGGCGCCGAACATGATCTCCGACATGGGCGGTATGCCCGAAAAACGCCCGGGCTGGCGTACGCTGCGCACCTTTGACGGGCGTATCAACGGGCTGTTTGAGGGTGTGTTCAACGGCACGATACACCGGCTTGTGCATGCGGGGACAAAACTCTACCGCTGGTATACGGACGGTACGGCGCCGGCGGAGCTGACCGGCGGCTTGCCGGACGCGCGCAGCGCGGCGGTGTATATGTCCGGCAGCCTGTGGCTGTTTACGGGCGCCGGGCTTTATCGTTACAACGGCACGCAGCTCAGCCTTGCCTCGGATGGGGCGTACATTCCACTGACGATCATCTCGCGCGCACCGTCGGGCGGCGGCGTGAGTTATGAAGCGGTCAACCTGCTCACGCCGCGCCAGCGGGTCAGCTTTCTCGCCGACGGGCAGAGTACGGTTTACAAGCTGCCGTATCAGGATATATCCAGCGTTGATCTTGTGCAGGTGGGCGGCATTACGCAGCACAGCGGCTATTGGGTCGACTGCGGCGCGGGTACCGTGACCTTTACCACTGCGCCGGCGGCGCCCGCGGCGGGCGCGGAGGACAATGTGATCATCACATTCTCCAAGACGCTGCCCGGCAACACGGATCGCATCAACAAATGCCGCACGGCGGTGGTCTGGGGCGTTGGTGCGGCGAGTGACCGCATCATTGCCACCGGAAACCCGGACTATCCGAACTATGACTTTACCTCCGGCTATGCCGACGGCACCTATTGGCCCGACACGGGCTATGCCGTGATCGGCACGGACGAGACGGCCATCCTCGGCTATCGCCGGCTGGGCGAGTATCTGGCAGTCGTCAAGGAGGACAACGGCCAGGATTCCACCGTGTTTCTGCGCGCGAGTACCATGGCGGGCGACGGCGAAGCGGTGTTCCCCGTCAAGCCCTGCATCGCGGGCGCCGGCGCGGTGACGCGGTTCGGCTTCGGGAACATCGGTGACGAGCAGCTTATCCTTACGGGACACGGCATCTGCGCGCTGACCACCAACAGCCTCACCGCGGAGCGCGTTGCGCAGAACCGCAGTTACCGCATTGATCCCAAACTGCTGTCGGAGGACCTTTCCGAGGCGGTTTCGTGCAGCTATGACGGCTCATATCTCGTTTTTGTCGGTGGGCGGGTCTACGGACTGGACGGGCGGCAGGTGCGCAGCTATGCCTCGCGCAACGACACGAGTTTTGTCTACGAGTGTTTTTACTGGGAGAATGTTCCGGCGCGCTGCGTACTGCGCGCGGTGGAGGACGGACGGGAGACGCTGTGGTTCGGTACGGCGGACGGCCGCGTGTGCCGATTCAATACGGACGTGGACGGCGCGGCACGCTACAACGACGACGGTGCCGCCATCACCGCGGTCTGGTCGACGCGCTCGGACGACGACGGCGACCCGATGGTTTATAAAACCATGCTCAAAAACGGCAACGCCGTGACCATCAAGCCCTATGCGGCCACCGGCGCAAAGATCCTGTTCCGCACGGAGCGAGACGCCGTGGCGTGGCAGGCGGCGGAGACGTCATCGGAGGACTGGGAACCGCTTCCGGGCGGCGCGGTCAACGACGCGCCCGCCGAAATTCCGTTCCGGTGCAAGGTGAAAAACTACAAGCGCCTGCAGATCCTCGTCCGGAACGACGCGGTCAATCAGGGGTTTGGCGTTTACGCCATCGTCAAGCACTATGCCGCCGGCAATTTTGCAAAAAAGTGAGGCGACGGGACACATGAGCACCATGAGGGAAATGGCGGCGGAGTGCCGCGCGGAGGCAGATGCACTGGAAACGCGGCTGGAGCAGAAACGCGCCGCGCATGCGCCGCGGCGGGAGTTGGAGCTGCTGGAATCCATGCTGCGGGAGCTGCGCGTGCGTGAGCATGTGCTGGGCGCTTACTATGATGCGCCCCGCGCGAGCAGCATTACGATGTCGTGCGCCTATGCGCCGAAACGCGCCCGGAGCGGCGACGGCTGAACGGCGGCACGGCGAAAGAGGAGGGAACAGACATGAGCGAGACGATACTGGTCGCGCTTGTCACGGGCGGGCTGGCCCTGCTGGGCACCTATCTCTCCAACCGCAAGAGCAGTATTCTGATCGCATACCGGCTTGAGCAGCTGGAGGAGAAGGTCAACAAGCACAATCAGGTCATCGAGCGTACCTACCGTTTGGAGGAGCGGACGGAGCTGCAGGAGGAAAAGCTCCGCGCCGCCGACCGGCGGATCGGCGCGCTGGAGAGGAGGACGGAGAAATGAAGGAGCGGATCGCCGAACGGCTGATCTCCATCAAAAGCATTGTCACATTGCTGCTGACGCTGGTGTTTGCCTATCTCGCGGTGACGCGCGGGATCGACGGGAAGGAATTTATGACCGTGTTCACGGTCGTCATCGCGTTTTACTTCGGCACGCAGGCGCGCAGACGGGACGAGGAGGGAGGCGCGGTGCATGGCGAGCGGTAGGGACGTGCTGGAAACAGCTTGCTCGCAGCTGGGCGTCACCGAGCAGCCGCCGCACAGCAACCGCGTGAAATACAACGCCTGGTATTACGGACAGGATGTTGCCGGCGCGGCGTATCCCTGGTGCATGGCGTTTGTGCAGTGGTGCTATGACCGCGCGGGCGCGGCGCTGCCGTTCAAAACGGCGAGCTGCGGCGCGCTGCTGCGCTGGTACCGTGCCAACCGGCCTGCGTGCATCGTTTCCGCGCCGCGTCCGGGCGATATCGTCATCTTCGACTTTCCGGGCGGCGGGGTGACCGACCATGCCGGCATTTTTGAGAGCGCGGCGGAAGGCTTTGTGACAAGCATCGATGGCAATACGGGCGGCACGGACGACGCCAACGGCGGCGCGGTGCTGCGGCGCAGGCGCGGGGCGAACACCGTTGCGGCGTATATCCACCCGGAGGAGCTGCGCGAGGGCGACGCCGCAAGGCGCTATCACACGCTTGCGGAGATCGTGCGCGATGCGCCTTGGGCCGAGGAGACGACGCGCCGCCTGCTTGCTGCGGGCGCCATTCGCGGCACGACGGGAAGCGGCCCGGATGCCGACCTTGACCTCAGCGGGGATATGCTGCGCCTGCTGGTCATCAATGACCGCATGGCGCATTACGACGAGTGACGAACAGGGAGGAACAACATGGCCTATCAGGCAAAGGGAAATTACTTCGACCGCCATACGTCCAGCTCGGACAAGGCGGCAATCAAGAGCTATCAGGACCAGTGGGCGGAGGCAAACGCGCGCGGCGACGAGGCGGGCAAGGCGGCGGCACATGCCGGCGCGGAGGCGATCCGTGCGCGGTACGGTTACTCCGGCGGTGAGGACGGCTCCGAGCGGCTGGACCTGTCGCAACAGCAGACGCAGCAGCTCCGCCAGCAGCAAACGTCCGCGCTCAATCAGGCGCTGGAGGAGTACCGCAACCTTTACAACCCGTCGCCGGTGACAACGGGGATGACCTCCGCGCTGAACGCCTATACCCAGCAGCTTGCCGAACAAAGCCGGGCATATCAGCAGCAGCTCGCGGAGCAGAACAATGCCTATCAGCAAATGCTGGCGGAGCAAAAGGCCGCGCAGGAGGCGGCGGTGAATCGTGCGGTGAACAGTCTGGAGAGCCAGAAAGCCGCCACGGAGCAGCAATACTCCGAGCTGTTCCGCCAGCTTTACATCGACAAGATGAAAAACCGCAAGAACCTCGACCAGCGCCTTGCTGCCGGCGGTGTCACGGGCGGCGCGGCGGAAACGACCGCGCTCGGATACGATACGCAGTACGCCGAGGCGCTGCGACAGGGCGAACAGGGGCGCATCGGTGCGATCGGCAGCATTGACCGCGCCATCACGGATACGCGCCTCACCGGCGATATCGCCGTTGCGGACGCCGCCGCAAAAACGGCAAAGGAGCAGACGGACAAGTATGCGGGCGTGCTCAAGGATCTCATCGACCGTCAGGACGCGCTGGACGCGCGGCGGGAGGCGTATGAACGCGAGGACGCGGCGGCGCAGCGCAGCTATGCCTACAAGACCGCCATGCAGATGATCGGCAGCGGCATCATGCCCTCGACGAGCCTGTTGGAGAGCGCGGGGATCGACGTCGGGGCGGCTGACGCCATCGTGGCGGCGGTCGAGGCGGAACGCGTGGCACAGGCGCAGCGGGAAGCGGAAAAGGCGGCGGAAGCCGCCGCGCTGGCGGACAAACCGACGCTGACGGCGGCACAGGTGAACGCAGCGCTCAAAAACGGCATCCGCACTCCGGCGGTACTCTCCGCGTACGAATATTACTACGGCGTGCCGTATCGGCAGTGATACAACGCGCAATCAAAAAGAGGAAGGGCTTCGCGGCGGCGAAACCCTTCCTCTTTTGCGCTTGTTTACTTGTCCAAGTGGACGTTGAGGTGGTCGTAGGTCATTTCGACCTTGTGCGCGGCAAAGGTCTCACGCGCCGCCTCCAACACGCCCCAGTACACCGTCCAGTAGTCATCCGACTTGACCCACATGCGGGCAAGATAGCTGATGCTGCTTGCGCCGTAACCGGTCAGATGAACCTCCGGCGGAGAGGTGAGCTGCGGGAAACGCCCCATCGCGTCGCGCAGCGCGTCGTAGACCGCGTCGGTCGGCGCGTCGTAGGACGCGGTGAACGTCAGGTCGATGCGGCGGCGGCCGAGCCGGTTAAAGTTCGTGATCTGCGCGCTGGCGATCTGGCTGTTCGGAATGAGGATCTGCTTGTTGTCGATGGTCGTGAATTTGCAGTGGGACAAGCCGATGGTATCCACGGTGCCCTCCGTACCGCCGATGGAGACATAGTCTCCGGCGGAGAAGGGCTGAATGAGCAGGATCGTAATGCCGCCGGCAATGTTGGCGAGCGTGTTTTGCAGCGCCAGCGAAACGGCGAGGCCGGCGACCGACAGCAGCGCCACGAAGCTCGTCACCTGCACGCCCAGCGAATCGAGCACGATCAGCGCCAGCAGGAAGCCCAGCAGCCATTTGAGAACGGGACGGATATGCTTTTTCAGCGGCGAGAGCTTGGTTGAACGGTCGAACCCCCGGTCGAACAGCGTCAGAAAGATGCGAATGATGATAATGCCGACGACCAGCGTCAGCAGTGCCTTGAGCGCGGCGGCAAGCGTCAACGTGCCGATGCTCAAGCCGGAATCGGCGATGAGGGAAGATACATCGGGCATAAAACTACCTCCTGTTGTGTTTTTCTGCCGCGATTATAACAGGATGTGGTTTGACGTGCAAGTGGATGGGCAAAAAAGTGCACGCAAATTTTGCAAGATTTCTTGCAAAATTTGCGTTTGAACGCAGCAAAAACACTTTTCAATACGCGAAAACGACAAAAAAACCGATGAAAATTTGTTCAGTTTTTTCAGATTTTCCGCCGCTTTTTCCATTGCTAAAAAACTGTTTCTCCACTATAATGTAAAATGAATTCAAATCGGACGTATGCGCGTAAAATTTTGACGGAAACGTTGCAAATGCGCGCTCTGAGCCGATGGAACAGGGAGGTAATTATTTTGAGCAAGGTCATGTCATTGCACGATGCCGTTGCAAAATACGTCGAAAGCGGAGACGTACTCGCCACCGGCGGTTTCACCACCAACCGCAAGCCTTATGCGGCGGTTTCGGAAATCCTGCGCCAGGGGCAGAAGGACTTCATCGTCTACGCCGGTCCCGGCGGCGGCGAGGTCGATATGCTGATCGGCGAGGGCCGCGTGGCGGCGTATATCAACTGCTATACGGCAAACTCCGGTTACACGAACGTTTCCCGTCGTTTCCGCGCGTTCATCGAGCAGGGTAAGCTCACCTACGAGGACTATTCGCAGGACGTGCTGATGCTTATGCTGCACGCGTCTTCCCTCGGCCTTCCGTTCCTGCCGGTTCGCCTGATGCAGGGCAGCGGCCTGATGAAGTACTGGGGCATCAGCGAGGAAAAGCGCAAGAGCATGCCCAAGATGGAAAACCTCAAGTGCGCTGAGATCGAGAACCCCCTGGTTCCCGGCGAGAAGGTCGTTGCGGTTCCCGTTCCCAGAATTGATACCGCGCTCATTCACGTTCAGCAGGCAAGCCCGGACGGCACCTGCATCATCTGCGGCGATGAGTTCCACGACATCGACATCGCGGTTGCCGCGCGCAAGACCATCGTCACCTGCGAAGAGATCGTCTCCAACGAGTACATCCGCCGCGATCCCACCAAGACCCGCATCTTCGGCGAGTGCGTGCAGGCTGTGGTCAAGGCGCCCTACGGCGCATGGCCCGCGCAGTGCTATGACTATTACGATGACGACGATGCCGCGCTCAAGGAGTATGACAAGGCGTCCAAGTATCAGGATGCCGCGGACGCCGTGGCGCAGCTGAAAAAGGCCGCCGTTAAGGCGCAGAAGGCGCTGGACGCCAAGCCCGGCGACGAGAAGCTGGCCGAGGCGCTGGAGAAGGCCAAGGCGGCCGCCGACGCTGCCGAGAGCGGCGCGAAGATCCCCGAGACCTTCGAGGATTATCTGAACAAGTGGGTCTACGGCTGCAAGGACCAGGCCGAACTGCTGGACAAGATCGGCGGCAGCCGCCTGATGCGTCTGAAGAACGAGCCGCACCTCGGCTATTCCACGACGCACTAAGTAGGGAGGGATATCAACATGTCTGATTATACGAAATATACCAAGCAGGAGATGCAGGCGTACGCTATCGCCAAGAACATCAAGGAAAACCAGATCGTTATCGTCGGCACCGGCCTGCCCCTGATCGGCGCGTCCCTCGCCAAGCGTGCGGTCTGCCCGAGCTGCCATCCCATCGTGGAGTCCGGCCTGATGGACTGTGACCCCGTCGAGGTGCCCCGTTCCGTCGGCGACAACCGTTTTATGGCGCACTGCGCCGTGCAGTGGCCCAACATCCGCTTCGTCGGCTTTGAGGCGAACGAGTGGCTGCACGATGAGGATCGTCTGGTCGCCTTCATCGGCGGCGCGCAGATCGACCCCTACGGCAACGTGAACTCCACCTGCATTTTCGGCAAGGGCGAT
>CACZPK010000041.1 GCA_902783035.1 Oscillospiraceae bacterium | reverse complement strand
CGTGGTCTCCGTCGGCGACATGATCTGGGTCAAGTTCATGGAGATCGACGAGAAGGGCCGCTGGAACCTCTCCCGCAAGGACGCGCTTGCGGACATCGAAGCCCAGCAGGCGAAGGAACAGAAGTAAACCGACAAACGCAAGGGGGACAGGCGCGCGCCTGTCCCCTTTTTCACAAAGGAGCTGCCATGGATACCATTGCCGCCATTGCCACCCCCGCCGTTGCGAGCGCCATCGGCATCATACGCATCAGCGGGCCGGATGCGCTGCCCATACTTGAACGGGTATTTGCAAGCGCGAACGGAAAGCCCATCTCGGCGCTGCCCGCCCGCCGTATGACCTACGGCGCGGTGCGCGACGCGCAGGGGCGCGTCATCGACCATGCCCTCGCGGTGTGGTTTTCCGCCGAACATTCCTATACCGGCGAACCGGGTGCGGAGCTGCACTGCCACGGTTCCCCCGTTGTGCTGGGCGAGGCGCTTGCCGCCGCCTTTGCCGCGGGTGCGCGGCAGGCAAAGGCGGGCGAATTCACCAAACGTGCATTTTTGAACGGAAAGATGGATCTGACCGAAGCGGAGGCGGTGGTCGATCTGATCGACGCCGAGAGCGCCGAGGCGGCGCGCAACGCCGCGATGCAGGTGGACGGCGCGCTGCGCCGTCTTGCGGAGGACGCCTACGACAGGCTGCTGGACATTGCCAGCCGCTTCTACGCCGTAGTCGACTATCCCGACGAGGACATAGCCGACGCCTCTCCCGCCGAAACCGAGGCGGCGCTGGAGGAGATCCGGCACACGCTTGCCGACCTGCTGGCGACCTCCGCACGCGGAAAAATCGTCAAAAACGGCGTGGCGACCGCGATTATCGGCGCACCGAACGCGGGAAAATCCTCGCTTTTGAACCGCCTCGTCGGCTACGACCGCGCCATCGTGACCGATATCGCCGGCACGACGCGCGACACCGTGGAGGAGAAGGCGATTGTCGGCGGCGTGTTGCTGCGGCTGATCGACACCGCGGGCCTGCGTGAGACGGACGACGCGGTGGAACAGCTCGGCGTGGAATGTTCGCGCCGGGCGGTGGAAAACGCGGACCTCATTTTGACGCTCGCGGACAGCAGCCGTCCCATGGACGAGGCAGATGAAGAGGCGATTTCCCTCGCCGCATCGAGCGGCAGCGCGTGGCTGCTGATCGGGACAAAAAGCGACCTGCTCTCCGCGTCCGTGCCTGAACTGCGCTTTGGCGAGGGGCAGAGACCGCCGCTTGGATGCCTGTCCGTTTCCAACGTCACGGGCGATGGGTTCGACGAGCTGGAGAAGGCTGTTGCGGCGCTGTACCCGGCCCTTCCGCCGCAAAGCGGCACGCTGCTGACGAACGCACGGCAAACCGAGGCGGTGAGCCGCGCGCTTGCGGCGGTCTGCGAAGCGCTCTCGGCGCTGCGCGGCGGCATGACGCCCGACGTGGTGCTCACCGAGGCCGAGGCGGCATCGAACGCGCTCGGCGAGCTGACGGGGCGCACGGCGCGGGACGATATGGTCGCGCGGATATTTGAGCGGTTCTGCGTCGGGAAATAACCCTTTCCTTTTTCATCTGGGCGTGGTATAGTATCCCATCAGAAGCGATAATTCTGGAAGAAGGCGCAACATGCGGAACTATGTGATTATGACCGACAGCTGCTGTGACCTGACCGGTTACGAGGTCATGGAGAGCGAGCTGATCGTTTTACCTCTCAGCTTTACAATGGACGGTGTGACCCGCCGCGATACGCCGGATCATGAGGAAATGGCGCCGTCGGAGTTCTACCGCAGGCTTCGTGCGGGCGCGATGTGCACCACCTCGGCCGTGAGCGTCGGCGACTTTACGGACGCGATGCGCGCGGTGGCAAAGAGCGGGCGCGATATCCTGTGCATTTGTTTTTCCGGCGCACTGTCCACCACCTATCAATCCGCATGCATTGCGGCGGAGGATGTGCGCGAAGAGTACCCGGATGCGCGGATCATCGTCATCGACTCGCTTTCTGCCTCGCGGGGGCAGGGAATGCTGGTCTGGTACGCGGCGAAAAAGCGGCTGGGCGGTGCGCCGCTTGATGAGACGGCGGACTGGGTGTGCAATATGATCCCGCATCAGGACCATTGGTTCACCGTGGCGGATCTGAACCACCTGCGCCGCGGCGGTCGTTTGAACGCCACCAGCGCCATCATCGGCTCGGTGCTTTCGGTCAAACCCATTCTGCATACGGACGACGAGGGCAAGCTCACGCCCGTGAGCAAGGCGCGCGGCATGCAGCGCGCGCTCACGGAGCTGGTGAATAAGCTCGATGAGCTGGGTACGCGCCCGCTGGAGGATCAGACTGTGTTCATTTGCCATGCCGACGCGCCGGCAAGCGTGGAATATGTCCGGGCGCTGCTGCGGGAGCGCTTCGGCATCACGGACGTGCGCGCCGCGCCGATCGGGCCGGTCATCGGCTCGCATACGGGCGTGGGTACGCTGGGACTGTTTTTCTTTGGGGGCAAACGATGAAGTGGCTGGAACTGCACATTGACACCACGCCCGCCGGCATCGACGCCGTGAGTGCTCTGCTGGGCGATTATGGCGTGGATTCACTGATGATCGACGAGGAGGGCGACTTCAAGGACTTCCTCGAAAACAACAGGCAATACTGGGACTATGTGGACGACGCGCTGCTGGCGGAAAAACGGGGCAAATGCCGCGTGACCTTCTATCTGCCCGAGGATGCGGACGGCTGGAACACGCTGGGGCAGGTACGCGTGGCGCTCTCGGCGTTTCAAAAGCAACATCCGGAGTACGCGCCGCTGCTGCTGTCGATGGAAAACGTCGCCGATGAGGACTGGGAAAATAACTGGAAGGCGTTTTACAAGCCGATGGAGATCGGCGAGCGGCTGCTGGTCGTCCCCGAGTGGGAGCAGACGGCGGACACGGAGCGGGTCCGGCTGGTGCTCAATCCCGGGCTGACCTTCGGCACGGGCAGCCACGCCACGACGCGCCTGTGCCTGACGGCGCTGGACAAACTGATTCGGGGCGGGGAAAAGGTGCTCGATCTCGGCTGCGGCAGCGGCATCCTCTCCATTGCGGCGCTGCGTCTCGGTGCGGCGCGTGCGTTTGCCTGCGATGTGGACCCCACCTGCGTGAACGTTGCCTATGAGAACGCCGCGCTCAACGGCGTAACGCGCGAGCAATACACCGTCCGTGCCGGCGACGTGACCGAAGACCGGGAGCTTCAGCGTGAGTTCGGCGAGGCGTATGACCTCGTCGTGGCGAATATTGTCGCGGACGTTATCATTGCGCTTGCGCCGCGGGTGCGGGCGCTGCTCAAACCGGACGGACGGTTCCTGTGTTCGGGCATCATCGACGACCGCGCTGCCGAGGTCAGAGCGAAGCTCACCGCGGCGGGATGGACGGTCGAGGAAGAGAGCAGCTCCGAAGGCTGGTATTCGTATTTGTGCCGATAAGTCAAAAGAAACCCCGTGCGGAACGCAGCAAACGTTCCGCACGGGGTATTATTTTGTAACCGGGTCAATAGCCCAGCGTCGCGTCGATCGCCTTGATAAACGCGCTGCGCATTCCGCCCTGCTCCAACGCCGCTACGCCGCGGATGGTGGTGCCGCCCGGGGAGCAGACCGCGTCCTTGAGCGCGGCGGGATGGGAATCGGGATCACGCAGGACCATTTCGCCCGCGCCGACCATGGCGCCCGCCGCCAACTCGTACGCTGCGCGGCGGCTGAGCCCGTACTTGACGCCCGCGTCGCCCAGCGCCTCGATCACCATATAGAGGAACGCGGGGCCACAGCCGGAGATCGCACAGGCGGCGGGAATACTCGCTTCCGGCATCTCGACAAGCGACGCCACCGAACCCAGCAGGTTTTTGAGCTGCTTCCGTTCCTCCGGCAGCAGGTCGTTTTCCTCTGCCAGCAAGATCGTGCCGCGCCCGACGCGTACCGGCGTGTTGGGCATGATGCACTGCACGCGTACGCTGTCTCCCAACAGATGCTTGTAATCCGCCAGGGTCCAGGCGTTGACGATGGAAATGAGCGCCTTGCCCTTGAGATCCAGTCCGCGCAGCGCCTCGTCCACACGGAAAGGCTTGCAGGCGACAATCAGCATGTCGCAGGTGTGGATCAGCTCATATACCTCGTCGCAAGGATGGACGGAGAGCGGTTCCGCCCGCTTGTGCAGCTTTTCCGCATGCGGCGCCCAGGCGTATTGCACCACGGCGCCGCTGCGAACCTCGGGGCAGAAAGCCGCAAGCCCCTCCGCGATGGCGGAACCCATCTGACCGAATCCCAGATAACCGATGTTCATATCCGTTCCTCCCTATGGCATCTCGGGCAGCGAGTCGTCCTCGCTGATCCAGTCCTTGACCTGTACGACCTCATATTCCGATGGCGTGCGCCGAATGACGACACGCTCCAAACCGGCGTTGATGATTTGGCGGCGGCACATGGAGCAGGACGTCGCGTCCCCCAGCAATTCGCCGGACTGTGCGTCCCGGCCGGCCAGATAGAGCGTTCCGCCCACCATGTCGCGCCGCGAGGCGGAAATGATGGCGTTGGCTTCGGCATGGACGCTACGGCAAAGCTCATAGCGCTCACCGCGCGGTACACGCAGTGCCTCGCGCGTGCAAAAGCCCAGATCGACGCAGTTTTTGCGGCCGCGCGGCGCACCGTTGTAGCCGGTGGAGATGATCTCATCGTTCTTTACGATGATCGCTCCGTACACCCGCCGCAGGCAGGTCGCGCGTTCCAATACCGTCTGCGCGATGTCAAGGTAGTAGTTGTCTTTGCTGACGCGCTCCATGGCATTCCCTCCTGTTAATTATTACGCGGATAATACAGACTGAAATCAAATGCCGCTCAAATCAAAGTCCGGCGTATACTCCTCCTTTGCGCTGCTTTTCTCCTGCACGAAACCGTCCGTGACGCCGCATGCGCGCATATAGGCTGCCGCCGCGCGGTATTCCGCGCCCGTGACCC
The DNA here is from genome assembly GCA_902783035.1 of Oscillospiraceae bacterium. Lineage (GTDB taxonomy): Bacteria > Bacillota > Clostridia > Oscillospirales > Oscillospiraceae > Hominicoprocola. The sequence continues at coordinate 38,220 of CACZPK010000041.1, read as the reverse complement.
GCCGCGCAAGCGCACCGGACGCCCCGGATTGCGGTGTGTATTGGCTCATGAGGGAGAACAGCACGTCGCCGGGGGAGAAATGCTGCGCCACATAATCAATAACGCGGCGCGTGTTATCCACCTGCCCGGGCAGCAGCATGTGGCGAATGATGACCCCGCTTTGCAGGATTCCGTCCGCACCCATGCGATACGGCCCTGTCTGCCGGAACATCTCGTCAATTGCCGCCGAGGCGATCTCAAAGTAGTCCGGTGCGCGGGACAACTCTGCTGCGAGCGCATCGTCCGCATATTTGAAATCGGGCAGATAAATCTGTACCTTGCCGGAAATCGACTGTAAAGTAGAAATGCTTTCGTATCCGCCACAGTTCCAGACCACGGGCACCGGAAGAGGTTCCTCCAGCGCCTGCGCGATCCACGGCGCAAAATGCGTGGGCGTCACGAGGTCGATGCAGTGCGCGCCCTGAGCAATCAGTTCATGGAAAATCTCGCGCAGCCGCGCGGGGCTGATGGGACGGCCAAAGTCGTCCCGGCTGATGGAGCCGTTCTGGCAATAGACGCAGCCGAGGTTGCAGCCTGTGAAGAACACGCAGCCTGCGCCGCGCGTACCGGATAGGCAGGGCTCCTCCCAATGGTGGAGCATCGCCTTTGCCGCGACGATACCGGCAGGCATCCGGCAGACGCCGGCGCCGCCCGCCTCGGTGCGCTCCGCACCACACCGGCGGGGACAGAGGTTGCAAATCATTTTTCGATGCGGAAATCCGGACCGAGATCGCCCGCACGCCAATGCTTGCGGCACAGGCCGATATACTTGTCGTTCGCGCCGAGCACGACCTGCTCGCCTTCCTTGAGCACATGCCCGTTTTCGTCGAAACGCGCGTTGAAGGTCGCCTTCTTGCCGCACCAGCAGATGGTTTTGACCTCTTCCAGCTTGTCTGCCATGACGAGCAGCTCATAGCTGCCGGGAAACAGCTCGCCGCGAAAATCAGCGCGCAGGCCATAGCACATCACGGGGATATTGCAGTCGTCGACGAGGTGGACGAGGTAACGCACCTCCTCGCGGGTGAGAAATTGTGCCTCGTCCACGATGATGCAGGCGTTGGTCTTCAATTCCTCTTCGCCCATTGCGCGCATCTCATGGAAGTACACGCAGGGATATTCCAGACCGATGCGCGAGTGTACCATGTGGTCGCCGTCCCGGGTGTCAAGCTGGGGTTTGACCAGCAGGGTCTTTTGTCCGCGTTCCTCATAGTTGAAACGTGCCATCAGTGCGTTGGCGGATTTGCTGGAGCCCATCGCACCGTACTTAAAGTATAATTGCGCCATCAGATTACTCTCCGTTTTTATTATTCAGCAGTTGTCGCGCCTTGGCGGTAAAGAAGTGAAACGCACTGGGGATCGCCAGCGTTTCCAGTTCCGCCGCGTCCACCCAGCGCAGGCCGTTCCCTGCGTCCGCGACTGTAGCAATGAAACCCTTCATCTGCCACTCAAGGTGGGTAAAAATATGCTTTGCCGTGCCGCATGCTGTCAAGTTGGACGCCCTTACACCCATTTGTGCCAAGGCAACGGCGGCACTTGCTTCGTCCAGATTGCCGGTGACGTTCGGAAATTCGATCAGCTTCGCCAACAGGCCCGTGTCGGGGCGGCGGCGCACCGCCAGCTTGTCGCCGCGCAGCAACAGGAACACGGTGCGCTCTTCCGCACGGCGCGGTTTTTTTGCCGCGCGCACAGGCAGGGCGTCCGTCAGCCCTTCGCGGTACGCGGTGCAGAACGCGCGTGCGGGACAGTCCGCGCACAACGGCGCGCCGTTGGGCAGGCACACAGTCGCGCCGAGATCCATCATCGCCTGGTTCCATGCGCCGGGACGCGCACGGTCGATGGCATCCGCCAACCTGACGCGGAAACGTTTCTTCACCCGCGCATCCGTTACGTCGTCCGCACAGCCGCACAAGCGCGCCGTGACACGCAGCAGATTGCCGTCTACGGCAGGCTCGGGTGCGCCATAATTGATCGACGCGATGGCGCTTGCCGTATAGTCGCCGATGCCGGGCAAGGCACGCAGCTCGTCCATCGTGCGCGGCAACGCGCCGCCGTAGGTATCGGCAATCACTTGCGCCGCGCGGTGCAGGTTGCGGGCGCGGGAGTAGTAGCCCAACCCTTCCCAAAGCTTGAAAAGCCTCTCCTCGGATACCGCTGCAAGGGCGTTCGCATCGGGCAGCTCCGCCATGAAACGCGCATAATATGGCAGCACCGCGCTTACGCGCGTCTGCTGGAGCATGATCTCGCTGACCCAGGTGCGATAGGGGGTCGGCGCCTCCCGCCACGGGAGTATGCGCCGATGCGCGTCGTACCAGTCCAGCAGCGGGGCGCACAGCGCCTCCAGATTTTCCCAATGTTCCGTCATAGTTGATCTACCGCTTGCAAGATTTCGGCGTGACCGCCGTTATGTTTCACGGCTGCCGCATCGACGGCAGAGAAAACGGCGATTACGGTTCAACGGGATTGATCCGGTTGAATCGCAATGCGTAACCGCAGCGGCGGCAGAAATCCTCCGACGGCCGGCGGCGGGAAAACCCCTCCAGCATGGCACGCGCACGGGGGCTGCGCAGGATCTCCGCAAGCTCCTGCGTGAAGAGGTTGCCCAACGCGAGGTCGCCGTCGTGATCGAGACAGCAGGGCACCACCGTACCATCTGCCAATACGCCGAGCTGCTCGCGCAGTGCGCGGCAGAATTCGACGCCGCACTCGTCCGCGCTCCTGTCGGGCCAGTCAAAGGCGTTTTCCAGCTCCAGATAGATGCGCTCCGACAGCCGGAAGCTCCGCGCACGCGGCTCCGGCCAGGCGGAACATCCCGTCTTTTCGCGCAGAAAATCCAAAATCGTTTCGTTGCCTGCGTCTGCCGCGCCTCCGTTCCAGAGACGCAGGGCGATAATGACGCCGCGAGCCGCGGCGCGGCTGGAAAATGACCAGACGTTTTCCAGATATTCCCGTGCGTCGGCGGGGTTGCCGCCGTTTTCCCCGATGCTGTGCAGGGAGATGGCAACGCGGTACAGGACGGGGGAGCGCAGCAACGCCTGTGCATGTTCGCGCAGCAGGGTGCCGTTTGTGGTGAGGCAGAGTTTCTGGCTGCGCTGCGCCGCAATCGCCAGCAGCTCGGGCAGCTGCGGATGCAGCAGCGGTTCGCCCATGACATGCAGGTAGACATAGGAGGGACGGGGCTGCAGCCTGTCCAGCACAAGAGCAAATTCCTCCGGCGACATCGTGCGCGGTGTGCGCCGTGTGCCGGGACAAAACGCACAGTGCAGATTGCAGACGTTCGTGATCTCAACGTAGACCTTTTTGCGCACGCGCGATCCTCCAAGAATCCACATATTTTTTTATCATTCTATCACAAAAGGTTGGATTTGCCAAGAGCGGGATACCTATGTTATACTGAAAAAAACGCGCCGCAAAGGAGAAAATCCCATGAAAGTCACCTTCATCGCGCACAGCGGATTCCTTGTGGAGTGGGACGGCTTTTATACGCTGTTCGACTTCTGGAAGGGGGAGCTGCCGCCGCTTGATCCCGCCAAACCGCTGCTGGTGTTTGCCAGCCACAGCCATGAGGATCACTTTGATCCGCGCGTTTTCAAGCTGTGCGCGCAGCATCCGGATACGCGCTTCATCCTCTCCCATGATATCCGCCTCGCCGCACGGCACCGGGAAAAGCTGGGTGTGACCGAGGAGATTCTTTCGCGCGTGACCTCCATGCGCATCGACAGCCTGTATGCCACGGAGGTTGCCGGAGAGGCACTGACCGTCCGCACCGTCCAGTCCACCGATGTGGGCGTGGCCTTTTTGCTCTCCGCCGAGGGGCGGCTCGTCTATCACGGCGGCGATCTCAATTGGTGGCACTGGGAGGAGGAAGGCCGCCTCTATTGCACCAACATGGCGGCAAATTACCGCCACGCGGTCGATAAAATCGTGGCCGCCGTGCGGGATGAGGCGGCGGATTCCGGCTGCGCGCCCGTGATCGACGCGGCCATGGTGCCGCTCGACCCGCGACTCGGCGATGCGTTCGGCATGGGAATGGCCTATCTGACGGAGCATGTCGCCGTGCGCAGGCTGTTCCCCATGCACCTGTGGGAAAAATACGACTGGATCGACCGCTATCGCCGTGAGCACCCGACCGACGCGGACAAGGTTGTACGCATCACGGCGGACGGCGAGACCTTTGATATCTGACGGCGCAATTTCAAAAAGAGAATGGTACGATGAAAAACATGAAAGCAATCTTGCAAATATCCTCTTGCTTTTCGTCGGAATACAGTATAGTATTAGAACGCTGAAAAAAACTTTTGTGAAATTACAATAAATTGACAGGAGGAGCAGCAACATGGCAAAGTTCAAAGTCTATTACACCATCGAACTCAACGAGGTGGCGACCCACATCTTCGAGCAGAACGGCTTCGAGGTGAAGGTTTGCTCGCACAACGACGAGGCGACCTATGTCAAGGAGCTCGCGGAGTTCCAGCCCGACGGCATTATGTGCCGTACCGAGCCCATCACCGCGAAGATGATGGACACCTGCAAGAACCTCAAGGTCATCGGCAAGCAGGGCGCCGGCCTCGACAACATTGATATGGACCACGCCGCCGAGAAGAACATTCAGGTCGTGTTTGCTCCCGCCGGCAACGCCAACGCCGTTGCCGAGCACGCCATCCTCCTGATGCTCGCCTGCGCAAAGCGCTTCAACTATGTTGACAAGCAGTTCCGCAGCGGCAACTTCCTGGTCCGCATGAAGATGGAGCACACCTATGAGCTGGGCGGCAAGACGCTGGGCATGATCGGCTGCGGCCGTATTTCCCAGCTCGTCATGCAGAAGGCCAAGTACGGCTTCGGCATGAAGGTCATCGGTTACGATCCCTACCTCACGCAGGATAAGGTCGGCGACCTCTGCGAGCTGAAGGCGACTGCCAAGGAGGTCTGGGAGCAGGCAGACTTCGTCAGCGTGCATCTGCCCGAGGTCGAGTCCACCCACCACTCCATCGGCCGTGAGCAGTTCAGTTGGATGAAGCCCACCGCGTCGTTCATCAACTGCGCGCGCGGCGGCCTGATCAAGGAGAACGAGCTGATCGACTGCCTCAAGGACGGCACGCTGTTCCAGGCGGGGCTCGACGTGTTCGAGCATGAGCCGATCCAGGAGTCCAGCCGTGAGCTGTTCAACCTCGACAACGTGGTCATGACCCCGCACATGGCGGCAACCACCGAGCAGTCCGTGCTCAATTGCTGCACCTCTGTTGCCAACGATATCGTGGCGGTGTGCAACGGCGAGGCGCCCAAGTGCCCCGCGAACAAGCCCAAGTTCTAAACCGGAGACGAAAATGTGCCCGCCTGATCCCGGCGGGCACATTTTTTGTGCGCATTGCCGCTCCGGCGCCGGATGTTTCGGAAAGGAAAATGTTTTTCTTGCAAGACCTCTTGCAAAACAGATAACTTGTATGGTATAATCAATACATTCCAGACAAAGATCATACCAACATGGAAAGAAGAGAAGGCCAATGGAGAACAGCCCCATTTTGAACCATAAGCTGATGGTGGACAGCGAAATGCCGCTGTATACCCAGCTTATCGGCATCATCAAGCGAGCCATTACCTCCGGCGAGGTGAGCGTCGGCGCGCTGCTGCCGTCCGAAGCGGAGCTTTGCAGCGCCTATGATATCAGCCGCAACACCGTGCGTCAGGCGATCGGCGCACTGGAAGAGGACGGTTTTGTCGTGCGCAAGCGCGGCAAGGGCACCTTTGTCGCCGACCCGACGACGCGGCGCAAGAGCGTGCAGTATTCCTTTACGACGGAGATTTCCCAGATGGGCAAAAGCCCGTCGTCCACGCTGGTGAGCTTTGACGTGATCGACGTTACGCCGCGCCTGCGGGAGATGATGGACCTCAGCCGCGATGCGAAGGTCTATTGTTTTACCCGCGTGCGCAATGTCGACGGCAGGCCGCTGATCGTGGAGACGTCGTATTACCCGCAGGAGATATACCCCAACCTGACGCGCGAGATGCTCCAGACCCACAGCTTTTACAGCCTGCTCTATCACGTCGGCGTGGTGCCGTTCTCCGCGGAGGAGAGCTATGAGGCGGTGCTGCTGGGCGATCGCGAGGCGGCGCTGCTGGACACCCGGAGCGGCGTCCCGGCATTTTTCCACCAGCGCCTGACCACGGGCGAAAACGGGCGCATCTATGAGTACACCACCAGCTATATGCGCGCCGATCGCGTCAAACTGTCCGTGCGTTTCCAGAAGGGGACGACCGAGTTCACGCGGCTGGTCGACCAATAACCAATCAAAACGAAAACAAGGAGAGGTTCCGCGGAACCTCTCCTTGTTTTCGTTATGTCAACCGAATAAGCAGCGCGCACTGCGCCAGCAGGATCGCGGGAAGGCCGTAGCGAAAGGCCGGGTGCTGCGTTTTGTGATGAAACGCGCACATCCCGCATACCGCGCCGACGCTTCCGCCCAACATGGCCAGTAGAAACAGCGTCCGCTCCGGTACGCGCCATGCGTGCTGCCGGGCGCGGCGCTTGTCCGCGCCGAAGGTCACGAACGCGGCAAGATTGATGGCGGCAAGGTATCCGGCGAGCGCAAATGCTGCGATACGGCTCACGCGTTGAGCTTGCTCAGCTCAGCTGCCGTTGCCGCCGCAAGGCGCGCATTGTTGTAGACGAGCTGGATGTTGGAATCGAGACTGTCGCCGCCCGTCAGCTCCTTGACCTTGGCGAGCAGGAACGGCGTGACCGCCTTGCCGTGAACGCCGTTTGCCTTCGCCTCGGCGAGCGCGGTGTCGATGGCCTTGTCGATGACGGCCTTGTCCATGCTGTACTGCTCCGGAATGGGGTTCGTGACGAGCATGCCGCCGCGCAGGCCCAGCTCGCGCTTGACGTGGAACGCTTTTGCCAGCTCCGCCGGCGTATCGAGACGGTAGTCCACACCGAAGCCGCTCTTGCGGGTGTAGAACGCGGGCAGCTCATCCGTGCCGTAGCCAATGACGGTGACGCCTTTGGTCTCCAGATATTCCAGCGTCAGACCGAGGTCGAGGATCGACTTCGCACCGGCGCAGACGACCATAACGGGGGTCTCAGCCAGTTCTTCCAGGTCGGCGGAGATGTCCATGGTGGTCTCGGCGCCGCGATGTACGCCGCCGATGCCGCCCGTGGCGAAGATCTGGATACCGGCCATTGCGGCGATCATCATGGTAGTGGTGACGGTGGTCGCGCCGTCCATGCCCTTGGCAACCAGCACGGGCAGGTCGCGGCGGGACGCCTTGGCAACGCCGCTGCCGGTCTTGCCGAGGTAGTCGATCTGCTCCTTCGTCAGCCCTGCCTTGAGGCGGCCGCCGATGATGGCGATGGTTGCGGGCACCGCGCCCGCGTCACGGATGATCTTTTCCACGTTCAGCGCGGTCTCCACGTTCTGCGGATAGGGCATACCGTGGGAGATGATGGTAGACTCCAGCGCAACGACAGGCTTGCCGGCCTTGACGGCCTCCGCCACTTCGGGCGCGACATCAAGATATTTGTTCAGGCTCATAATGCATTCTCCTTTCAAAATCAACGCCAGATATTGTAGCCTCCGGCGTGCAAAAAGTCAACCAAAGACGTGCGGTATTTATAAACATTCATGTTTTGACGATTTTCTTTGCCCCGCATCTGGGACACATCAGCTCCACCTTTCCCACGCCGCGCGGGACGCGGCGCCAGGTACCGCAGGCGCATCTGACGTATTTGTGCGCCGTATCGCGCCGCCGTTCCAGCCAGCCCCACAGGGGATTGCTGCGCGAAGAGAACCAATAGAGGAATTTGGCGTTTTCGGCACGGCGCTTGGCGACGTTGCGCGAGAGGGCGCGCCAGACAGACAGCGCGAGCAGAAGGGCGGCGAGCAGCCGGAACCCCGCATAGAGCGCCGGCACACGCAGAAATGAGGTGATAGTCTTGAGCACAATGGAAAGCGCCAGCGTTGCCAGACACAGCTGGTCGACGCCATTGCGCCCGTACATAAACCGTGCCAGCGCGCAGCGGATGCGGTACAGCATGTTTATCTTCACGCCCTTCTTTGGAAAATCGTTCCGGGCAAACAGGAGACCGGGCGCAAGCGGGGAAAAGCCCTTCGTCTGCCGGATGCATTAGTATTATGCAGCCCCTATTATAATGCGTACTGAACAAATCCGAAGCCTTGAAAAGCAATCCTTGCTTTTTCTCGATAACGCATTGAAACAATGGCTGAATTCACCAAAATCACTGGTTTTGACGAATTGCAGGGCTCTCGCCCTGCGAATAAACCGCGTTACGGTTTATTCAGTAGACATTATTATAGCCGCGGCACGCGATTGCGTAAAGCGGAACGGGGAAAATTTACAGTTTAGCCACATTTCACACATTTTCAAAATAAATTTTGTCCAATTTATTTTGACTCAACCTCTTTACAAAGGGAATGTTGTTGTGTATAATCGGAGACAATAAAAGAAGTTAAGGAGGCGGGGCATATGCAGTATGACCTCATTGTGCTGGGCAGCGGCCCGGCAGGGCTGGCGGCGGCGGTTGCGGCGCGCGGCCGCGGCAAGACCGCACTGGTTGTCGGCAATCGCTGGCAGGACAGTCCGCTGGCGAAGGCAGAGAAGATCGACAACTACCTCGGATTACCCGGACGGACGGGCTATGCGTTGCTGGAGGCGTTCCAAAAGCATGCGGAGGACGCGGGCGTGGAATTTGTTGTCGGACGCGCAATATCGGTGATGGCGTGGAACGGATTTTCGGTCGCCGTCGGCTCGGACGTGTATCAGGGCAGTGCGCTTGTGATGGCGCCCGGCGTTGTGCGGCAGGCGAAGTTCCCCGGCGAGCCGGAGTATCTGGGCCGCGGCGTGAGCTATTGCGCCACTTGCGACGGCATGAATTTCCGCGGCAGGGATGTGGTGGTGGCCGGGCGTACACCGGACGCACCGGAGGAGGCTGCATTTTTGCAGCGGATCGGTTGCCGCGTGACCTATACCGCACCGAAACGCCCGGACAACCTGCCTGACGAGATCCCCTTTATCGCGGCGGGGAAGGTTGAGATCCGGGGCGAGCAGACCGTGACCGGCGTTGTGCTGGACGGTACGGAGGTCCCTTGCGCGGGCGTGTTCATTCTGCGCGCATCGCTTGCGCCGACCGATCTGCTGCCTGCGTTGGAGACGGACGGAGGTTATATCCGGGTCGACCGTGCGATGGCGACCAACATCTCCGGCGTGTTTGCCTGCGGCGATTGCACGGGCGCGCCGTTACAGGTCGCAAAGGGAGTGGGCGAGGGCCACGTCGCGGGCCTTTCCGCCTGTGAATATCTGGACAAGCAAAACAAATAAAATTATAAAGGTAAAGGAGAATCAGATCATGGCATTGCAGCATTTTAATGAAGCGAGTTTCGATCAGGCACTGGCGCAGCCCGGCCTGCTGGTTGCGGACTTTTGGGCGGAGTGGTGCGGCCCGTGCAAGATGCTCGGACCCGTTGTTGAGCAGCTTGCCGGCACCTATGACGGCAAGGCGGTCGTGGGCAAGGTGAACGTGGACGAGGAACCGGAGCTTGCCCGGCGTTATGGTATCATGTCCATCCCCACCGTTATCTTCTTTAAGGACGGTCAGGAGATCGACAAGAGGATCGGCGTGATGCCTGCGGAAGAGTTTACCAAGATCATTGAGGAAAATCTGTGAAGTGCCGCGCAGCGACACGCGGAAAAGGGAACGGCACACGTCGTTCCCTTTTCTCTTGCCTTTTTGCGGCTTTTCCTCTATAATGGCAACCGTTCGTGAAAAAAGTTTCGGAGGGTCATCCGCTATGAAGAAATACCGCTTCAAAAAGCCATTGTGGCTTCGTATTCTGCTCAGCCTCGTGCTGCTGGGCATTGTCGCTTGCCTGTGGGAGTTCGTCAGTTCGCAGAACCCGTATCTGCTGCCGGTCAAGCGCGCATTCAAATACGATGTCATGCGTGTGTCCCCGGTCGATGTGCGCACGGAGACAGCCGGTCTCGTCAGCGGCTCCGGCACGTTCTATGTCGACGGCACGGAGGTTGACACGGGCTATGCGCACGGCAAGGACAACAAGGCGGTCTGGCATGACGACGCAAAGGCGCGTTTGGTCAACTACCTCGACGGCTATCAGCTGGACTTCCCCGCGGACGCGCAGTTTGACTTCTCGCTCTCACCGCTGTTTACGCGCGCTTCCGGCGACGGCTGGGACGCGGTGGTGTCCCGCGAAACGGCGAAGTATGAAAGCCTGAAAGAAGTCATTTCCTTTGAGCTTTCCACATTCTTCCCGTTTTTGCATGACGAGGGTGTTGGGAATTATGTCAACCACTACGAATGGCGTTTCCTGACCGATGCGGGCTGGCAGCAGGCGAACCGCGTCAGCGTGACGGAGCAAAGCGAATATTGGCAGGGCGGCCGTCTGGCGGCGCAGGTCTTCTCTGCGACGCTGCAGGACCCCGGCGATGCGGCGTACGACACATATCTGTACGCGACGGTCTATACGAAAAGCCGTGAATATCTGCGCGTCGTTGTGCGCTGTGACAGCGCGGACACAGCGACGACGGAACATTTCCGCGGCGCGATTGAGCACGTCCGCACCTTTGCCCCCACGGGCGTCGGACATTTCGAGACTGACTACTATCCCGGCTGCGACGAGGCGGCGCTTTCCGACGAGGCGCGCGCGCTGTATGACAGCCTGCGTGATTTTTCCGCGCCACTGCGCTGGGGTGTGTTCACCAGGGACGTATTCACCACCGGCATCGACGAGACGATCCCTGCGCTGGAAACGGCGCTCGACCACCGTTTCGATGTGGTGCTGGGCTACATCCATTTCAACATGCCGTTCCCGAGCGAGTTTATGGAGAAAAACTACGCGCAGGGGCGGCTGGTGGAGCTGACGTGGCAGCTGACCGAAAACAACAACGAGGACATGTTCGCGCACACGCCGTTCCTCGACATCTACCGCGGTGAGCGGGACGATGAGATTCGCGCCGTGGCGCGGGACATGAAGGCATTCGGCCACCCGTTCCTGCTGCGCCTCAACAACGAGATGAACAGCGACTGGACGAGCTATTCCGGCGTGGTCAACCTCGCCGACCCGCAGATGTTTGCCGCCGTCTGGCAGCGCATCTACCGCATTTTTGCGGAGGAGGGCGTGGACAACTGCCTGTGGATCTACAACCCCAACGACCGCAACGCGCCGCCCACAAAGTGGAACGATTCGCTGGCGTACTACCCCGGCAACGAGTACGTCCATCTGCTGGGTGTGACGGGTTACAACAACGGCACCTACTATACGCAGTGGAACGAGCAGTGGCGCGATTTTACCACCATTTACGACGAGATCGAGGCGCTTTACCAGCCGCACTTTGCCCGTTTCCCGTGGATCATCACGGAGTTTGCCTCGTCCTCTTACGGCGGCGACAAGGCAAAGTGGATCGACGAGATGTTTGCCCACATCGGTGACTATCCGAACCTGCGCATTGCGGTCTGGTTCAGCTACGCCGATTTTGACGGCGAGACTCCCGCGCGACCCTACTGGCTGGATGAGACGCCCGAGACGCTGGCTGCGTTCCGGCGCGGTTTGAATGCCGAAAATTAACAAAAAGAACACAATTTCGTGCTAGGATGGGATCAAAACAACAAAAGGAAGTGTTTTCATGGCAAAGAAACAATTTAAGGCGGAGTCGAAACGCCTGCTGGATCTGATGATCAACTCGATTTATACGCACAAGGAGATTTTCCTGCGCGAGATCATTTCCAACGCCAGCGACGCCATCGACAAGCTCTGCTACCGCTCGCTGACCGACGATCAGGTGGGCATGGACCGCGGCGACTTCTTCATTGAGGTCAAGGTGGATAAGGACAAGCGCACCATTACCGTGTCCGACAACGGTATCGGCATGGACAAGGACGAGCTGGAGAACAACCTCGGCGTGATCGCCGCCTCCGGCTCCTACCAGTTCCGCCAGGAGGCGGGCCAGAGCGAAGACGTCGACATCATCGGGCAGTTTGGCGTGGGTTTCTACTCTGCGTTCATGGTTGCCGATGAGATCACCGTCGTCACGAAGAAATATGGCGCGGAGCAGGCGTATCGCTGGAATTCCACGGGCGCGGACGGGTATACGATCAGCGAGTGCGAGAAGGACGGCGTCGGCACGGACATCGTCATGCACATCAAGGAGGATACCGAGGACGAGAAGTACAGCGAGTATCTTGACCATTACCGGCTCTACTCCCTCGTCAAGAAGTATTCCGATTACATCCGCTATCCCATCCGGATGCTCACGCCGGTGCAGAAGAAAAAAGAGGGCTGCGACCCCGAAAAGCCCGAGTATGAGACTGTGCAGGAAGTGCAAACCGTCAACTCCATGGTCCCGCTCTGGCAGCGCAAGCGCAGCGAGGTCACGGACGAGGAGTATGCCAAATTCTACGCCGAGCTGGCGCGCGACTTTGAAAAGCCCCAGCGCGTCATCACCGTCTCCGTCGAGGGCAGCGTTACCTACAAGGCACTGATGTTCGTGCCGTCGAAAAAGCCCTTCAATTATAACACCGAGGATTTTGAACGCGGCTTGCAGCTTTACAGTGCGGGCGTGATGATCATGGACAAGTGCGATGCGCTCCTGCCCGAGTACCTGCGCTTTGTGCGCGGCGTGGTGGATTCTCCCGATCTGAGCCTGAATATCTCCCGCGAGCTGCTCCAGCACGATCGCCAGCTCAAGGTCATTGCGAAGAACCTTGAAAAGAAGGTGCTTGCCGATCTGGAGAAGTTCATGAAGGACGACCGCGAGGGCTATGAGAAGTTCTACGCCAACTACGGCCGCTCGATCGACTTCGGCATCGCGGGCGAGGGCGGCGGTGAGCGCAAGGATGAGCTCAAGGACCTGCTGCTGTTTTACTCATCCACCGAGAAAAAGCTCACGAGCCTGCGCGAGTACGTGGACCGCATGCCTGAGAGCCAGAAGTGCATCTACTATGCCGCGGGCGAGAGCATTGCCCTGATCGACGCCCTGCCCCAGACCGAGCTTTTGAAGGAGAAGAACTTCGAAGTCCTCTACCTGACGGGCGAGGCGGACGAATTTGTGCTGCAGACCCTTCAGAACTATGCGGACAAGCCCTTCCGTTCCATCGTGGACGGCGATCTGGAGTTGGACGGCGGCGAAGAGGAAGCCGTCGATGAGAAGGAAGAGCTGATGCGCTTTGTCAAGGAGACGCTGGGCGACAAGATCAAGGAGGCCAAGGCCTCCCACCGTCTCAAGACCCACCCGGCCTGTATGTCTGCGGGCACGGGATTCAGCTTTGAGATGGAGAAGTATTTCAAGAACTTCGACATGGCCGAGCCGATGCGGGCGGATCGAGTGCTTGAGCTCAACACGAAGCACCCCTCCGTGCTGGCGATGGAAACAGCGATGCAAAACGACCGCCCAAAGGCGGAGCTGTATGCGAAGCTGCTCTACAATCAGGCACTTCTGATCGCGGGTTTACCACTGGATGACCCCAGTGGATACACCGATATGGTGGCAGAGCTGATGAAGTGAGAAAAAGTTGCAAAAAAGCGGCTCGTATGAGCCGCTTTTTTGCGTTCTGTTTGATTCAGTCGACTATCTGGCAGACGGCAAATTTTGAATCTAGTCGCAGGAAAATGGCGCAATTTGTTGAAAATGCGCATGCAATTTTGAGCCTGAAACAAAAATAGATAGACTTATCATTGATAGACATTCGTGGACTTAACGCAAAAAACTATTTTTGTCGAAACAAAACAAAGTTGGCAAAAAAGTAAAAGAAATTAGCGAAAATAAGTCTATTATCGGGGCGGATTCAGCCCTTGACCGTGCGTGCAAAGCCCTCGGCAAAGAGCCGTGCGGCAACGAGGGCTTCTTCAAGCGAATTGCCCGCCGTTCCCACTTCCAGCAGCAGGGAACCTGTGCTGACCTGCTGGTTATAGCGGGAGTTGCGCACGACGATGGGGCGCATGAGGGTGGGGTGATCCGCCAGAATGGTTTCCTGCACCGCACAGGCGAGACGCAGGTTTTCCCGCCAGCGCGCGTGCTCGGCTCCGCCGCCGTCCGAGCCGAGCACGAACTCCAGCTGCGCCGCGTTCGGCTCCTCGGCGCAGATCAGCTTGTATTGGTTCCCGTCCGCATCAGTGACCGCGTCGCGGTGGATGTCCAGAATGTAGACGAGCGAGGGATACTGCTCCCGATATTGCGCAATCGTTGCGAGCGAGCGGTTGTAGGCGCCGGAATAGCTGGGGTAGTCGTGGAGCGTGCGGTCATGGAGCACGCCGAACCCCGCGTCGGTCAGTACCCGTGCGATTTCGTCGCCCACACGCAGGACATTATAGGCCTCGTCCAGCGTGCGATGGTCGTCGGAGGGCTCGTAAACCTCCCCCTCCGGCATGGTATACGCCTCACAGCCGTGTGTGTGGACGATGAGCACCTGCGGCGATTCGCCCGTCGTGGAGGCAAAGGGACCGGACAGGTCATCCAAAGAGAGCGCTGCGGCGGAGGTGTTGTGCACATAGACGCTTCCGCGCACCAAATAACCGGACGGGTCGGAGGGACGCAGCGTTGTTGCATGTACGCCGTTGTCGCGCACAGTGATGGGCGGCAGCGCAGTGGGAGCCTCGGCGCCATCCGGTTCGCCCGCAGGCGCAGGATCGGAAGGCGCGGCGGGCGCAGCGGGTGCCTCCGGTTGTAACGGCGGCTGCTCTGCGGCGGATTCCGGAGCGCCGGCGAGCAGCAGGGGCGATACGTGAAGCGCCATCGCCGCCGGGAGGGAGAGCGCATCTGTGTCGAAGAAGTCACCGCGCTCAAAGCGCAGCAGCGCCAGCGCGCATTCCGCGCCCGAAAGACGCAGGGCGGCAAAGGAACGCGCCGCATCGGCGCTTGTCTGTGCCGCGGCAGAGGCGGAAACCGCCCACAGGATCGCACACATCAGGGTAAAGGATACGCCGCCGCGCAGCGTGCGGCGCAATGCGGAATGTTGCATCGGTCGTCACCTCCATTGGGTCTTCGGGACAAACCTATGCGGCGGAGAGGGGAAATATGTGTGGCTTGCATTTTGATGCGGATTGTGATAAAATATACAATTAGTATGTAGGAAAAGAGATGGTATTTTGTGAAACTGCTGAAAGGCAACATTGTATACAGCCCTAAACTGGGCGAACTGGTGACGCTGCCACACGGAGCGCTGCTGCTGGATGACGACGGGGTGCTGTGCGATATTCTGCCGGCTGCGCCGGAGCACGCCGACGCTGTGGTCACGGATTACGGCGACGCGCTGGTTATGCCCTCCTTCGTGGATATGCACCTGCACGCGCCGCAGTATCCGATGCTGGGCATGGGCATGGATCTGCCGCTGATGGAGTGGCTGAACACCTATACGTTTAAGACCGAGGCGCGCTTTGCCGACACGGATTTCGCCCGCCGTACCTACCGCCGCCTGGCCCGCGATCTCATTACGGGCGGCACGACGCGGGTTTGCATGTTTTCCTCGCTGCACACGGACGCGACCCTCATTTTGATGGAAGAGCTGGAAAAGGCCGGCGTGACGGGCTATGTCGGCAAGGTCAACATGGACCGCAACAGCGTTCCGGAGCTGGAGGAGTCCACCGAGCAGAGCAAACGCGAGACGCTGCGCTGGTTGGACGCCTGCGGGCAGTTCCGCTATATCAGGCCGATCCTGACGCCGCGTTTCACCCCCTCGTGCACCGACGAGCTGATGGCATGGCTGGGCAAGCTGGCGGAGGAGCGCGGGCTGTACGTCCAGTCCCACCTTTCGGAAAACGACGGAGAGATTGCCTTTGTGCGCGAGCTGCACCCCGATTGCCCCCAGTACTGGGAAACCTATCACAAGTATGGGCTGTGGAAGGATCACACGGTCATGGCGCACTGCGTCTGGTCGGACGAGCGGGAGCGCGCGGCAATGCTGGAGCACGGCGTCACCGTGGCGCATTGCGCGGACTCCAACATCAACATTTGCTCCGGTGTTGCGCCGGTGCGCACCATGCTCAACGAGGGGCTTTCCGTGACGCTCGGCTCCGATATCGCCGGGGGCGCGATGCTGGCCATGAGCCGTGTCGTTACCACGACCATCCGCGTGTCCAAGCTGCGGCACATGAAAACTGACGGCAAAGACGGGTTCCTTACCGTGGACGAGGCGTATTACCTCGGCTCGACGGCGGGGCACCGCTGGTTTGGCGCGGACGGAGGCTTTGCCAAGGGACACCCGCTGCACGCCATGGTCGTGGATGATGCCGGGTTTGCCGAG
The DNA here is from genome assembly GCA_902783035.1 of Oscillospiraceae bacterium. Classification (GTDB taxonomy): domain Bacteria; phylum Bacillota; class Clostridia; order Oscillospirales; family Oscillospiraceae; genus Hominicoprocola. The sequence continues at coordinate 21,920 of CACZPK010000041.1, read as the reverse complement.
CCGGTGCGCGAGCTGACGCTTCGCGAGCGGTTTGAACGCGCGGTCTACCTCATGGACAAGAACGCGGTCAAAGCGGTCTGGTCCGAGGGCAGAAACGTGATCTGAGCAAGACCTTGTGATTTTGAAAGAATAATTAAGTCTATCGAAACTGATCTAAAAAGCAGCTGTTCTTTTCTGAGAACAGCTGCTTTTTCACACAATATCGTCGTATTTTTCGAGGAAGGAATGTTCTTCGCCGTGGGACTTCCAACCGGGGAAGGTGTCGATGTTGACGGCATGGATGGCGTTGAACACGCTCTTTTCGATGTTGGGATTCTCTGCTTGCAGGGTCCGCAGCAGTGCCTTGATCTCCTTGCGCTTGCTCAATTGCTCGTTTTGGGCGCTTGCCTCGGTAAAGCGGCAGGCGCATTGCAGGAAGGAAAGCTCGTGGTGGCGTGCCCATGCGATGATATCGTCCTCGTGGACACGGTAGAGGGGGCGGATCAGCTCCATGCCGGGGAAATTCTGAGAGTGGAGCTTCGGCGGCATGGCTTGCAGCATTCCGCTCCAGAACATACCCATGACCGTCGTTTCGATGACGTCGTTGAAGTGATGGCCGAGCGCGATCTTGTTGCAGCCCAGCTCGCGCGCCTTTGCATAGAGATGACCGCGGCGCATTTTGGCGCAGAGGTAGCAGGCGGAATGCGTCTGCGCGTTGGCGACCTCAAAGACGTCGCTTTCGAAGATGGTGAGCGGAACGCGGAGTTTTTCGGCGTTCTCCTCGATTTTCGCGCGGTTCTCTGCGTTGTAGCCGGGGTCCATACAGAGATAGACCGCCTCAAAGGGCGTGTGGCCGTGGCGCTCCAACTCCTGCATCAGCTTGGCGAGCAGCATCGAATCCTTCCCGCCGGACACGCACACCGCAATGCGGTCGCCGGCTTGTACCAGCGCATAGCGCTGCACGGCGGTGATGAACGGTGTCCACAGCTCACGACGGTATTTCTTGACCAGACTGCGCTCCGCCTGTTGATGGAATTCCAGTTCCCGGCTCATATTCCGAGCCCCCTTTCGATGGGGACGAGTATATGCCAATGTTGCAAAAAATGCAAAATATTTTTCTTTACCGCCTAAAGATTTCATTTTGCGGGTCGATTATTATAAAGATAGAATATGTATGCACATCCCTGACCCAAGGAGGATGAACGATATGGTGCGCAATCAAAGAAGAACGAAACGGCTGGGCGCATTCCTGACGGCGCTGGCACTTATGCTGTCCCTGCTGCCTGCCGAGGTATTTGCCGATGACGACTGGGGAGCGGACTATGCCTATGTGGATGGTCTGCTGACCATCACGGGAAATTATTTTGAACCCTCGATTTTTGCGGAGGGGTCCGCTCAGGCGGCGAATGTGACCCGCGTAAAGCTGGAAGCGGGGGTCAACCAGCGCACCGGCAGCGCGGGCACCCCCATGCTTGTCAACCAGTTTGCCGGGTTTTCGTCGCTTGCCTCCTTTGAGGTGGATAACGACAACACTGTTTACCTTGCATCCGACGGCGTTCTGTTTGCACGCCTTGCCAACGACACCGAGCATCTTGTGCTGATTTGCTACCCGCCGCAGAGGGCGGGGGACAGCTATGTCATCCCGTCGAACGTGACGCGCGTTGCCGGCGGAGCGTTTCATAACCAGAGCGGACTGACGGTATATGCCGCCGACCCGAATCAGATCGACACGGATTCCGGCTGGACGAGTAACGTCGGGGCGGTGAGCAGCTATACCGTTGCGGTCACCGGCCTTTCGCTGAACAAGTATGACTTGGAACTGACCGCGGGCGGGAGCGAGTCGCTGACCGCCACGGTCGCGCCCGCGGATGCCACCGTGTCGGAGGTGCTGTGGAGCAGCGAAGATGCGAGTGTTGCCACGGTGGACAAGAACGGCCTTGTCACCGCCGTGGACGCCGGCACGACGTACGTCTGCGCGACAAGCGTCGGGCTCAACGGCTCGGGCGCGCATGAAACGGTACGCTGCAAGGTCGTCGTGACGGCGAACACGCCGACCATGACCATTCCCGACCATGAAGGGGAGGATACGCTTGCGCTCGCGTTTGATGTCAAGCCCGGCGAGGGTGGGGACCAGACCCTTTCGGTCAGCTATATTACGCAGGGCGACCGCGACATCGTGTGGACGTCCGCCGATCCGGACGTCGCGCTGCTGTGCGCGGGCTCTGCCGTCACCGCAGCCGTGCCGACCGGATTGAACGGCGCGCTGGTGCTTGCGAGCCGTCTCTACGCGGACGCGCTGGGATCGGAGAGTGTGACCGTTGCCGCGAACGAGAGCACCGGGCTTTCCACCGTGACCGTCGTTCCCGTGAAGGCGGGTGTGGCGACCGTGACGGCGACGTCCAAGACCCTGCCGTCGCTGCAAAAGACCTTTACGCTGACGCTTTCCACATGGATCAAGGGCGTCACACTGCAAAACGAGGGGAGCGACTACCTCTCCGTGGGCAGCACTGCCCAGCTCACGGCAACGTTTGATCCTGCCGACGCGGACGTGACGGCTGCGGTTGCATGGAGCAGCAGCGATACGAGCGTTGCCACGGTGGACGGCAACGGCCTCGTTACCGCTGCGGCCGCCGGCGTGACACAGATCACCGCCACGGTTACGGACACGGCGGGGCATCAGGTGACGTCCGCGCCGTACACCATCTCCGTGCGCGGCATTTCGCTGGGCGATGCGGACGCACTGGATACGCTGGACAACATGTGGCCGCGCCGCACGGTGCAGCTGAGCGCCGCGGTCGTGCCGGCGGATGCGGACACGGTCGTGTGGAGCAGCAGCGACGAGAGCATTGCCACCGTTGACCAGACCGGCCTCGTGACCGCCGTCGCGCAGGGCACGGCGACGATCACCGCCACCATGCAGACCGCCGGACTGAAGGCGGAGCATACGGTTACGGTCACAAACCAGACGGTGCGCGGCATTACGCTTGCGCCGACCCAGGTCACACTGCTTCAGGGCGGGCAGGAGACCCTGACCGCGACCTTTGACCCGACATATGCCACCGACCATGAGATCAACTGGATCAGCGGCAACACGAACGTCGTTTCCGTCAGCCCGACCAAGACTACCACGGCCGATGATGGGACGGGCAAGGTGTCCGTTACACTCACGGCGATGGGCGAAGGCACCGCCACCGTACAGGCGGTGACGCACGACGGCAACATCGTGGCGACCTGCACGGTGATCGTGCCGATCAAGGCCACGCAGGTCACCATTCAGGAGCCGGAGAGCAATCCCAACCTGTATCTGGAAAACGGGCAGAGCCTGAAGCTGACCGCAATTGTCAAGCCGGACAATGCCACGGACAAGACGGTGGTGTGGAGCTGTCCGGACGATGCGCCGTTTACCGTGGACGAGAACGGACGCGTCACGGCGAAGGACACGGGCACCGGTTCGGCGCTCGTTACCGCCACGGCGACCAACGGGACGGCGGATACGAGTGACGATGTGAGCGCGACTTGCACCGTCACGGTGGCTGCCATTGCCGTGACGGGCGTGACCCTGTCGCAGAACCGTCTGGTCCTGTCCATGGATCCCGCGGAGAGCAGCAAGACGCTGAGCGCGACGGTCCTCCCGTCGAATGCCGCGCATCCGGAGGTCGAGTGGACGTCCAGCGACGAGGGCGTCGCAAAATATGATGTCGCAAGCGGGAAGGTCGTCGCCTGCGGCGTCGGCGATGCGGAGATCACCGTGACGACCACGGAGGGCCACTATAGCGCCAAGTGCTATGTCACGGTGCAGAGCACCGCGGCGTCGGACATCGAACTGAAGGACGGCGGCGAGACCGCCACTGCGTGGACGGTTGCCCTCAAGGGCGCGCAGCCCAAGGAGCTGACCGCCATTGTCCTGCCTGCGTACGCCACCAACAGGATGGTGTCGTGGAGCAGCAGCGATCCCGCCGTTGCCGGCGTGAGCGGCGCGAACTACGATGCGGAAACGGGCGTCAACACCGTGACCGTTACGCCGTATAAGGCGGGTACCGCCACCATCACGGCGCGCTCAAGCGCCACGCCGGGCATTACGAAGGACTATTTTGTCACCGTGACGACCACGACGGTGAGCAGCATCAGCCTGGAACCGACCACGCTGGAACTGGATCTGGATGCGCAGGACAGCAGACACAGCGCGACGATCACCGCCTCCATCCTGCCTGATGGCGCCGACGACCAGACGATCATCTGGAGCTGCACGCCTTCGTCCGTGGCAAATCTGACGGGTGAGGGAAAGACCGTTACGATCACGGCGGGCGGCACCGCTGGACAGGCAGTCGTCACCGCGCTGACGCAGGACGGCAGCAAGACCGCCACCTGCGTCGTCAACGCGTGGCAGATGGTGCACAGCGTCACGCTGGATAAGGATAACGATGCGAACAAGCTGCTGCTCGGCGTGGGCGAGAGCGGGAGCCTGAACGCTGCGGTTTCTCCTGCAAACGCGAAAGAACAGGGCCTCCGCTGGACCAGCAGCAACACGAATGTTGCCACTGTCGATCAAACCGGCCGGGTTACGGCGATCGCGGCGGGTGATGCGGTCATCACCGCTGCGTCCGAGGAGAAGCCGGACGTCAATTTCGCCACCTGCACCGTCACGGTTTCCAATATCCCCGTGTCGGCGTTGTCGCTCACGGGCGACACCACCTCGTATATGACCGTCGGCGATGAGCGGACGCTGGGCGTCACCGTTCCCGAAAACGCCACCAACAAGACCGTGCTGTGGACCAGCTCTGCGCCGGACGTCCTCTCGGTGACGCCGGCTGCGGGCACGTCCGTGACCCTCAAGGCGCTCAAGGCGCAAAGCGGAGCCGTTACGATCAGCGCTGCGTCGCAGGACGGCGGCGCGGACGTCTTGTGCCAGATCCGGGTCTACGACAAGCCGCAGGGCGTTGCGATCAAAAAGGACGGCGCCGCGATTTCGACCCTGACGCTGGCGCTGCCGGCGGACGGCAGCGCGGCAACCGCGTCGCTGACGCAGACGGTCGATCCCGCCACCGCGCTGCAGGAAGTTATCTGGAGCAGCAGCGACACGAGCGTTGCCACCGTCGATCAGGACGGTGTGGTTACGGCGCTGAAGGAAGGCGTCGCCGACATCATTGCGACCGCCAGGGCGGATCATGGCGTCCGCCAGATCTGCGCCCTCACCGTGCAGCGGCACGCGACGTCGCTCACGCTGCGCAAGGCGGGTGAGAACGGCGAGAATCTCAACGGTACGACGAAAACATTCGACCTTTCCTCCGCCGACCCGCGCTATCTGGAGCTGACCGCGCTGCTCGGCCCCACGGGCGCGACGGACGAGGTCGTGTGGACGGTCTCGGCAAACAATGACAGCTATGTCAGCCTGAGCACGGGCGCAACGACCGGAGGCGTCGGCCACGCCACGCTTTATGCGCTCAGGGAGATGCCTGCCGGCACGTCGGTCACGGTCACGGCGACGGCGGACGGCAATCCTGCCGCCACCGCATCCTTTACGGTCAAGGTTACCAGCAGCGCGGCAACCGTGACGCTGGACTACGCCTCCCTGCCGCTCAGACGCACGGACAGCCAGACGCTGCATGCCACTGTCAATCAGGACAGCGCCGCCGTTCCCGCGACCGTGACGTGGACGAGCGGCACCCCCGCCGTTGCCGAGGTCAATGCAACCACGGGCGAAGTGACCGCAAAGGCGCTCGGCGAGGCGACCATCACCGCCACGGCAAAGAACGGCGCGGGTGAAACGCTGGGCACGGCGACCTGCGACGTCGTCGTGACGCCCGTGCTGATGCACAGCGTTTCGCTGGAGCCGGAGACCATGACGCTCTACCTCGGCGGTGACAGCGGGATACTGACGACGTCGTTCACCTCCGACAAGGACGGCGTTGACCCGGACGACACGACGCTGATGTGGAGCAAGGGCGGCTCTTCTGCCGTGACGCTCACGCCGGTCTATGACGAAGAGACGAAAACGTATACCGTGACCGTTGCGCCGAATGAGGCGGGCACGGCGGTCATCACCGCCACCGCCAACGACGACGGCAAGGCGTACGACATCTGCACCGTGACGGTCAAGCCCGTTCAGGCGAAAAAAATCACCATCCAAAAGGCGGACGGCGGGGCGATCCCCGCGGGCGGTCTTTCCTTCGACCTGTCCACAGGGGCGAACACCGTTTCGCTGCGCGCCGCGGTGACGTCTGAATCGGGCGGCGCGCCCACCGACGCGAGCGTTACCTGGAGCAGCGACAACACGGACATTGCCGCCGTCAATGCAAGCACCGGCGAAGTGACCGCGCGCAAGGTCGGCATGGCGCACATCACCGCCACTGCCAGAGACGGCAGCGGTGCGGCTGCGAGCGTCACCGTGACCGTCACCGCCTCGGTGACGGGCGTGACGCTGAACAAGTCTGCCCTCGCGCTCGCCGCGGGAAAGGACGAGACGCTGATCGCGACCGTCGCGCCCGCCGATACGGGCAACGCCGCCGATCGCGTCCTGACCTGGACGAGCGACGCTCCCGCGGTCGCCACCGTGGACCAGACCGGCAAGGTTACCGCCGTCAAACAGGGCACGGCGCACATCACCGCCACAGCCGCGGGCAAAAACGCCGCGCTTGAGGATGTGGTTTCCAACATCTGCACCGTTACCGTCACGACCCCCGTGACGGGCGTAAGCATACGCGAAAGTGCCGATGGCAGCGACCGGACGGCGCTGACCAAGAGCCTGTATAACGGCACGGAGAAAGCGACGCTGACGCTCTATGCCGCGCTTGGGAGCGCGGACGGCACCGCGCCGGACAACGCCGGTGTGACGTGGAACAGCTCGGACACCACGGTTGCCGAGATCAGCTCCGGCAGCGACAATGCTGCAACGCCGGTGACGCTGCGCTTCGGCAGCGTCGGCGTTACCGTCATCACCGTTACCACCACGGACGGCGGGCATACCGCCACCTGCGTCCTCACCGTGGAACAGAGCGCCACAAAGGTGGAGCTGGACCAGAGAACGCTTCCGCTGAGCCTGACGGGTACGACGACCGGAACGCTGACCGCGACGGTCAGCCCCGCCGGCGTGACGGCACCGATCACATGGTCGGTGGACGATCCTACCGTGCTCTCCCTCGGTACGCCCGCCGCCGGTGAAAGCGGCGGCAAAAAGACGAGCACCGTCACCGTCACCGCTGTCGGCGGCGGCAACGCGACGGTCACCGCCACCTGCGGCGAGCAGACCGACGTGTGTACCGTGAGCGTGCCGACGCTTGTTTCCCGCATCGACGTGACCCCGGCGGCACAGGATCTGGTGCTGAAGAAGACCCTGCAGCTGGCCGTTACCGCGCAGCCCGCGGGCGCGCAGGACAAGACGGTCACCTGGAGCAGCAGCGACGACACCGTTGCGACGGTGTCCGGGACGGGTCTTGTCACGGCCAAGGCGCTGGGCAGCGCCACGATCAAGGCAACGGCGAACGACGGCAGCGGCGTATACGGCGCCGCGGTCATCACGGTCGTTCCCATCCGGGTTCAGGGTGTGACCATTCAGGACGGCACGACCGATGTGACCGGAACGACGGTTACGCTTGCGCACAACGGCGGGACCAAAACGCTCACCGCCGTTGTGGACCCCGCTGACGCCACGGAGCAGACCGTGACGTGGAGCAGCAGCAACGAAAGCGTTGCCACCGTCAGCTCGACGGGCGTCGTTACGCCCGTGGCGGTCGGTTATGCCACCATCCGCGCGTCCACGAAGGACGGCGGTTACATCGCCGAATGCACCGTCAACGTTCCCGCGGTGACGGTAAGCAGCATTGCGCTCAAAGCCGGCGATACGCCGATTGCGGCGAAGGAGCTGATTCTCAACGGCACTGTGTCCGGAGCGGATGCGGTAACGCTGACCGCCGTGCCGACCCCCGCCGACGCGACGGAGAGCATTGCCTGGCGCAGCACCAACGAAGCCGTCGTTTCCGTTCTGGTGAACAACGACGGTACGGCGACCGTGTCCGCCCGCGGCGGCGGTACGGCGACCGTGATCGCCTCGGCGGGCAACGCCAAGGCACAGTGTGATTTTACCGTCAAGGTCTATCCCACAGGCATCACCCTCGATCCCGCGGCGCTGACCATGAACGCGGACGAGACGCAGGTGATCCGCGCCGGCCTTTCGCCGCTCGCCGCCACGGAGACGGATGTGATCTGGGAAAGCGACAACGGCAACGTATATGTCAACGGCGGCGCGAGCGCGACGGCAAAGGGTTCCGTCACCGTGACGGCAAAAACCGACATCGCGACGACGCAGACCGCCGTTATCACGGCAAAGTCCGCCGCCAATCAGGCGGTCGAGACAAGCATCACCGTCACGGTCGAGCCGGTGGCGATCGAGAGCATCACGCTCACGCCCGCACGTCTGGTTTTGCACGTCGGTGACGACGATGTGACGCTGAACCCCTCCTTCCGGCCCGAACGAGCCGTCAACCGGACGCTTTCGTGGAGCAACGGCGGTTCCGGCGCCGTCACGGTGGACAGCAACGGCAAGGTCCACGCCGCGGCAATCGGCGAGGCGACCGTCACCGCCACGGCGGCCAACGGCGTCCAGGGCGTTTGCTACGTCACGGTCGAGTCCGTTGCGGCGACGGGCGTGACACTGGACCGCAGCGAGAAGTGGACCACCGCGCTGAAGGATGCGGAAACGCTGACGCTGACCGCCGAGGTTGCGCCCGATCAGGCCAGCGACCATCGGGTGATCTGGTCGAGCAGCAACGAGGGCGTCGTTCGCATGACGAGCAGTTCTTATAATGAGACGACGGGCAAATCCACCGCCGTGTTTGAGCCTGCGGGCGTCGGCACGGCGACCGTTACCGCGCGCTCTGCGGATACCCCGGCCGCCACGCCGGCGACCCTCGCCGTCGAAGTGACGTCCATCCCCGTGACGGGCGTCAGCCTCGACAAGTCCGAACTGTCGCTGGATACGGCGGGCAGCGCGGCGCTGCAAGCCACGGTCACGCCCGCCAACGCCGATGAAAAGGATCATGTCGTCTGGTCGAGCAGCGACGAGACGGTCGTGAAGGTCGCGGACGGCACGGTCAGCGCGCAGGGGAAGAGCGGCAGCGCGATCGTCACCGCCACGGCGGGCGGCAAGGCGGCGTCCTGCGTCGTCAACGTCTGGAAGATGGTGACGGGCGTCAGCCTGGCAAGCCCGAACATGCAAAGCGGCGGGGGCGGCAACACCCTTGCCCTCGCGCTGGGCGGCAGCGAGCGCCTGACCGCTGTGGTCGCGCCCACGGACGCTGACCGGAAGAACGTTTCCTGGAGCAGCAGCAACGAGGGCGTCGCCACCGTGGATGCGGCGGGCAACGTCACCGCCGTTGCGGCAGGTACGGCGGACATCACCGTCACAACCGACGATCAGCAGAAAACCGCAAAGTGCACCGTCACGGTCTCCAATATCCCCGTGACGGGCGTTGGCCTGTCCGCGGTCTCGATGACCATGAAGACGGGCGAGCAGAAGGTGCTTGTGGTCACGCTCACACCGGGCAACGCGACAGACCGGACGCTGGATTGGTCGGAGACGGACAACGCGGTTACGGTGAACCCGCTCGGCGACGCCGGGGCGACGATCAGCGCGGCCACCGCCGGAACCTACACGGTGAAGGTTCGCGCGACCAACGGAACGGAGACTGCCGGCGACGACCAGACCGCCACCTGCACCATCACCGTCTATGACGATGTGACGGGCGTTGCGATCCAAAATGAAGCCGGAACGCAAGCGGTTTCCGCGCAGACGCTCACCCTCGGCGGAAGCCCCACAAGTACGAAGCTGACCGCAAAGGTCGAACCGACAGGCTCGGTGCAGACCGTTGCGTGGAAGAGCACGAATACCGCGGTCGCCACGGTTGCCGTCGACGCAAACGGCGTTGCGACGGTCAGCGCCGTCGCGCCCGGCACGGCGGTTATCACCGCCACCGCAGCCGACGGCGGCAAGAGCGACAGTTGCCTGATCACCGTGGAGCGCGCCGTTTCGACGGTTACGCTGGACAGAAACAGCCTTCCGCTGACGCTCGGCGGTGACCACGGCACGCTGACCGCCACCATCACGCCCAAGGATACGACGGAGGCGGTCACCTGGACGGTGAGCGGCGCAGCCTCGCTCGGCGCGGCGGTCACGGCGGTAAACGGAGACGTTCTGACGAGCACCGTTCCCGTCTATGCCGGCGCCGACGAGAGCCATACCGCCACCGTTACCGTGCAGTGCGGCGATCAGCAGGACAGATGCACGGTCAGCGTCAGCGTGCCCGCGACAAGCCTGACGCTCAACAGCACCGCGCTGAACCTGACAAAGGGTGAGACGGGCGTGAAACTGACCGCAAAGGTGCTGCCGGAGGACAACAGCAGCGGAACGGTCACCTGGTCGAGCAGCGACGGCAGCGTCGTCGACGTGGACAACGCGGGCAATCTCGACGTCAAGGCCGCCGGTACGGCGACGATCACGGCAACCTGCGGCGAGCTGACGGCGCAGTGCGCCGTCACGGTCGCGCCGGTCCTTGTGGACACGGTCACGATTCAGGACAGTACGGGTACACAGGCGGTCGATTCACTTTCGCTGATGACCTCGGACGATTCCGTGACGCTGCGCGCCGCGGTCGGGCCGGATGCGGCGGATGACAAGACCGTGGTCTGGAGCAGCAGCGACAGCAATATTGCACTGGTCGCGAACGGCGTGGTCACGCCCAAGGGCGTCGGCACGGCGGTCATCACCGCCGCATCGCACGACGGCGGCGCATTCGACACCTGCGTGGTGACCGTCCGGGCGACGCCGGTGAATACCGTCACGCTGACCCCGAACACCCCGGTCACACTCGATCTTACCTCGGCAAATAAGACGGCCTCGCTGAAGGCGGACATTGCACCGAATACCGCCACGGAGCAGACCGTTGTGTGGACAAGCAGCAATCCGGGCGTCGCGGCCGTGAGCCAGAACAGCACGGCGAGCGGCGGCAGCATCACCGTCACCGCAGTCGGCGCCGGTACGGCGACGATCACCGCATCGGCGGGTGGCCAGGCGGCGACCTGCGCCGTCACTGTCGTCGCGCCGGTGGGCGGCGTAACGCTGGACGCGCAGACGCTTGACCTTGCCCCCGGCGAGAGCATGACGCTGATCCCAACGGTCACGCCCGCAAACGCGGCGGATCAGACCGTGACGTGGAGCACCGACAAACCGGGCATCGCCACCGTTACGGCGAGCGGGCGTGTCACCGCCGTCGCCCCCGGTACGGCGATCATTACCGCCACGGCGACCAACGGGACGGTGACAACCGACGACGACCAGACTGCAACCTGCACGGTGACGGTCAAGGCCGTCGTGACCAGTGTTGCCGTTCAGGAAAACGGCGTGACAAAAACCGAACTGACCAAGAGCCTGAGCGACGGTACGGTGAACCTGAGCGCGGAGGTCCTGCCCGCAACTGTGCCGGATGCCGATAAGGTCGTCACCTGGACGAGCAGCAGCCCGTCCGTCGCCACCGTGAGCAGCGCCGGCGTCGTCACGCTCAAGGGCGTGGGCGTTGCCGTCATTACCGCCGCGGCGGGCGGCAAGAGCGCGGTCTGTGTTCTCACCGTGGAGCAGCGTGCCACCGGCATTGCGATCACCGACCACGAAACGGCGCTGGAACTCAGCCTGACCGACAGCAACAACAAGCGCGGAACGCTGACCGTCACGGTCACGCCCGCGGGGGTGCAGGACGCCGTCGCCTGGACGGTGAGCGATCCCAACGTCATTTCCATCGGCGCGCCTTCGGAAACGGCCACAGCGGGCGGCAAGACCGTCAGCGTTGAGGTCACGGCGATTGGCGGCGGCAGCGCTACCGTTACCGTCACATGCGGCAGCGAATCCGATACGCGCGAAATTACCGTTCCCGTGCCGGTTACGGCCGTCACCGTGTCTCCGGCGACCCAGACCGTTACCGTGGGCGGAACGGTGCAGCTGAGCGCGACGCTCAAGCCCGCCGCTCCGACGGACGATACGCTCAAGTGGAGGAGCAGCGACACGGGCGTTGCCGCCGTGGATGAAGATACGGGGCTTGTCAGCGCCGTTGCACCCGGCACGGCGATCATCACCGCCGCGGCGCAGGACGGCAGCAATGTCAGCGGCAGCGCGGCCATCACGGTTGTGCCGGTCAAGGTCACGGGCGTTGTCATCAAGCGGGGCGATACCGCGGTGACTGCCATCACCGACATGAAGACCGGCGCGGGCAACGCCGTGGAGCTGACCGCCGTGGTCGAACCCTCCGGCCAGCTGGCGGATGCCGACAAGAAGGTGCGCTGGAGCAGCGATAACGTCAGTGTCGCCGCGGTGGACAGCACGGGCAAGGTCACCGCGTATGCGCTCGGCAGCGCCACCATCACCGCAACCTCCGTCACCGACGGCACGCAGGCGGCGACCTGCGTCGTTACCGTGCCCGCGATCCCGGCGAGCGGCCTGACCATCAAAAACGGCGACGTTGCAGTGTCCTCGCAGACCCTGAAGATCAATGGCGACGCCGGCGCGGACGTCGCGCAGCTGACCGCCGTGATCACGAATGCCGCCGAGACAACGGATACCGTGACATGGAGCAGCAGCAACACCGGCGTCGTGGTCGTGGACAATACCGGCAGACTCACCGCGATCGGCGGCGGCAGCGCCATCGTTACCGCCAGAGCGGGCAGCGTCGAAAAGGATTGCCGCGTCACCGTGAAGGTGCTGCCCCAAAGCGTGACGCTCGATACCGTGGGCCTTACGGTCAACGGAAATACAAAGTCACTCACGCTGGAAGTGGGCGCGACCCATACGCTGTCGGCGGTCATCGCACCGCTCGGCGCGGATGAAGCGACGCTGACGTGGAGCGTTCCCAACGGAACGACTGCCATTTCGGTCAACGGCGGCGTCGTTCGCGCACTGGTGGCGGGCGGTCCTGTGACGGTCACCGTCGAGACTGCCAACGGGCGCAGCGATACGGTCTCCGTCACCGTGACAAAGCCCTCCGTCACCTCGCTCTCTCTCGCAACAAAGGCGCTTGTGCTGGATAAGGGTGCATCGAGCGCCGCCATCGGCGTGAGCTTCCTGCCTGACGGCGCCGATGCGGTCAGCGTGACGTGGAGCAGCGACAACGAGAATGTCGCCACCGTCGACGGCGGCGTCATCACCGCCGTCGGGCTGGACAGCACCGGTTCCGGTACGGCGACCATCACCGCCGAGGCAACGGTCAACGGCAAACGCATCGCCGATACGTGCACCGTTACGGTGCGTCCCACGCCGCCCGCCTCCATTGATGTGGACGGGACAACGGCCCTCACGCTGCCGGCGCCTTCCTCCACGACGCTGAGCGCCACGGTCAACTCCGCGCGCGCCGGGGTTGCCCCCGACAATACGGACGTGGTTTGGAGCGTGGACAACGCCGCGCTTGTGACGCTTGTGCCGAACGGAAACAGCGCCACCGTTACTGCAACAGGAAACGGCAGGGGCAGCGCGACCGTCACCGTGCGCAGCGCGGCAGACCCCTCCGTCGCCAAGGCCGTCACCATTACCGTTGCGGCGACCCCCGTGGAGAGCGTGACCATTCGCAACGCAATCGATGTGGCGATAACCGCGCTGGAACTGGCGCCGAACGGCAGCACGGCACAGCTGAGCGCCGATGTGGCGCCCTCGGGCGCATATAACAAGTCGGTGTCCTGGAGCAGCAGCGATTCAAATGTCGCCACCGTTTCCGCGACCGGTCTCGTTACCGCTGTCAACAGCGGCACGGCGGCAATTACCGTGCTGACCGCCGACGGCAACAAGACCGCCACCTGCATCGTCACGGTGCGCAAGGCGGTTACGGGCGTAGCGCTGGATGCGCCCTCGCTCAATATGGATGTCGGCGATGCGAAGAAACTGAACGCCACGGTCGCGCCCGCAGACGCCGCGAATCAGCGCGTCAGCTGGAGCATCAGCCCCGCGGGCGTTGCCGCCGTTGACCAGAACGGCAACGTTACCGCTGTCGGAGCCGGCGATGCGACCATCACCGTCACCACCGAAGACGGCGGCTTTACCGATACCTGCGCCGTCCATGTCAGCGCGGTTGCGGTGACCTCCGTCGGCATTGACAGCAGTGAAAAGACACTGACCGTCGGCGAGAGCTTTACCCTCACCGTGACCGAGCTGCTTCCCGCCAAAGCCACCGACAAGACCCTGACGTGGAGCGTCAGCGGCGAGAACGAAAACGGCATCACGCTCACGGAGCTGTCCTCGACCGCGCGCACCGTCAAAGCGACGGCGGCCGGCATAGCGGTCATCACGGTCACGGCAACCAACGGAACCGCCGATACGGCGGACGACGCGACCGCGACCTGTACCGTTACTGCTACCGAACCCGTTACGCAGGTGACCATTCAGAAGGGCGGCGTCGCAACCGGCAGCGAGACGCTCCGCGTCGGAGACGCTCCGCTGGAGCTGACCGCGGCCACGAACGGCACGGTACAGACCGTGACATGGAGCAGCAGCAACGGCGCGGTCGCATCCGTTGCGGACGGGTGGATCACCGCCGTCGCTCCCGGCACCGCCATCATCACGGCGGTGTCCGACGCCAACCCCGCCGCCGCGGCGACCTGCGCCGTCACGGTTACGTTGGCGGCGACGGGCATAAGCGCCCTCACCGCCGATGTGACGAGCCTCAATCTCAGAAACGGGCCGAAGTCCGCCGAGCTGACTGCGACCCTCGCCCCCGGCGGCGCAACCGATGCGGTCACTTGGACGCTAACGAGCGGCACGGATGTCCTGCAGCTTGTGCCGGGCGCGACGGTCGACGGCGTAGCGACCGCCAGGGTTTACGGCCTCAAGGCCGGCAATGCCACCGTGACCGCCACGGTGAGCGACGGCGCGGGAGAGAAAACAAAGACGCTCGACTTTACCGTTGCCGACCCGGCTTCCGGCGTGGTGCTCAATCAGGCAACGCTGGAACTGACGCTGGGCGTTGACGGCAAGAGCGCCGCAGACCTGACCGCCAGGATCCTCGGCAACGCTCCCGGTACAGTGGATTGGAGCATTTCGCCTGCCGGCGTCGCGACCCTGTCGGCTCCGTCCGTCGACGGAAGCACGGAAACCGTGACCATAACCGCTGCGTCGGCGGGCAGCGCCACCATCACCGTCAGCGTGGACGGTCAGGAAGCCGTCTGCCGCCTCACGGTCAAGGGCAAGCCCGTGAGCAGCGTCAATATCACCGGCGAGACGTCGGTCGTCGTCGGCGGGAATATTACGCTGACCGCCGAGGCTTTGCCCAATGACGCGGCAGACCGGACCGTGAACTGGAGCAGCAGCGACAGCAGCGTTGCCACCGTGAACGGCGGCGTCGTCACGGGCCATAAGGCGGGCAGCGCGGCGATCACCGCCACCGCCGCCGACGGCAGCGGCGTCTATGCGACCCAGATCGTGACCGTGACGCCCGTTCCGGTCGAATCGCTGACGATCAAAAGCGGCGGCGCGGCCATTACCGAGGATACCATCAGCAAGGGTGAGCAGCTGACGCTGACCGCCGAGGTGCAGCCCGGCACCGCCGAGCAGGGCGTGACGTGGAGCAGCAGCAACGTCGGCGTTGCCACTGTGGACAGTGAGGGCGTCGTGACCGGCGCCGGCGCCGGCAGCGCGGCGATCACCGCCACCACCTCCGGCAAGACGGGCACCGGCGCGCGCCTGAGCGAGACGGTGAACATCACCGTCACCGCGAATGTGGAAAGCGTTTCGGTGACGCCGGAGAACGTGGAGCTGAAATGCGACGACGGGAACCACAACAGTGCCCAGCTCGCTGCGACGGTCTTGCCCGCGGGCGCGAACGGCACGGTGAAATGGACGAGCAGTGACACGAATGTTGCCGCAGTGGATGCGGATACCGGCCTGGTCACCGCCGTCGGCAAGGGCACGGCGGTCATCACCGCAACGGCGACCAACGGGACGGTGGAAACGGGCGACGACAAGACCGCGACCCGCACCGTAACCGTTGCGCAGGCCGTCACCGGCATTGCCGTCAAGGACGGCGGGACCGACGTGACCGGCAAGAACCTTACGATTGCGCTCGGTGAAGGCGCCAAGGCGCTGAGCGCCGCAGTTACCCCCGAAAATTCGAACAACAGGAATGTGACGTGGAGCAGCAGCGACGAAACGGTTGCCACCGTTACGAACGGGCAGGTGACGCCGGTCGCCAAGGGAACCGCAATCATCCTCGCCACCGCGGCGGACAACGGCATGGTGGCAACGTGCAGCGTTACGGTCGTGCAGAAGGCGACGGGCGTAACGATCCGCCATAACGGTGTGGAAACGGCGAGCCTGACCTTGTCCGCGGGCAAGAACGCCCAGCTCACCGCCGAGGTGCTCGGCGGCGCGAGCAGCGGCGCGGCCGAATGGTCTGTGGTCGGCGGCGGCAGCGACGTGGTTACGGTCGCCGCCAACGGCCTCGTTACCGCGGTCGGCGCCGGAAGAGCCACCGTCCGGGCAACCGCCGCGGACGAAAGCGGCAAGTACAACGACTGCGAGGTCACGGTGCGCGCCGCCGTTACGGGCGTTGCGATCCAGCACGGCGGCAGCGCCGTCACAAGCCTTGCACTGGATTTCCTGACGCTTGGCAGCGAAGTGCTGAGTGCCGAGCCGGAGGGGAACAGCGATGTGACCTATACCTGGCGTATTGACGACGGCACCGTTGCGGAGCTGAACGACCTTGGCGGCGGTCAGGCGCGCGTTACGGCACGGAAGCCCGGCTCGGCGATCCTCACCGTCACCGCCGCGGTCATGGACGGCGAAACCGTCCTCAGCACCGCGAGCAAGTCCTGCGCCATCACCATCGGCAAGGCGACGATCGCCGCGGACAAGACCGAACTGTTCCTCTATCCCGACCAGCCGACGGGCAGCGTGACATTCAGCAACTGCCTTGCGGCGGACGATATCACCATCACCGGACTGAATGCCGGGGTGGCGTCGGCGTCCAGCGTCCATGCCGACAATACGCTGACTTACACGTTCGCGGCACAGCAAAACGGCACCATTACCCTGCAGTGGACGCGCGCGGCAAGCGACACCTATCAGGCGAGCGGCGGCACGATCATCCTGTACTCCATCCCCGAGCCGATCACCGATGTTGCGCTCCGCTCCGGCGTCGGCGAGCAGCTGACCGCCTCTGCCTCCGCGGCGTCCGGCGAGATCAGCGTCGCGGGCTATACGTCCGACCTTGCCAATCTCTCGCTGGCCGGCAAGTTTACCTTTACCTGCGCGACCGATGTGCTCGGCGACCTGAACGCGTCCTACGACAGCGGTACGCAAAAGGTTACGGTGACCTCTGCGCGCCTCGGCGGTACGGTGAAGGTCTATAGCGTTGTCACCACGGGCGTCGTGTCCCTGCCGGAGAACGTCAGCGTCTCCGTGGCGCTGGTCGCGCCGAAGAATACGGCGGAATATGGCGTGCAGAATACCAGCATCACCATGAGCGAAAGCTCGGAAACCGCCGCCAAGGCCGCCGCGCTGGCCGCTGCATCCGAGCAGATCCAGGACGAAGCGAGTGTGACGGTCGACATCCTCATTGAGCCGACGAGTATGGATCAAAGCGATGTTGGCGAATACCGCGCCGTTACCTTCGACGTGCAGCCCAGCTATACCATTAAAAACGGCGAAGGCCAAACGATCGTGGAGAAGACGGACCTGAACGAGTTTGACGCGCCGGTCACGATCACGGTCAGCGTGAAGTTCAAACCCGAGCTGATCGTCCACAGACACGACGACGGCAGCATCGACTATCCGCCCTTTACCTGCACCGGCCCGAACGACGGCTACTATACCGTAAGCTGGCAGCAGTCGAGCTTCAGTGAAGTGAAGCTGCTCGCCCACAAACACAGCGCGACCGTTGCCTATCGCTTTGACGACAACAGCGTCAGGACGTATACCTACGACGACGGTATGCTGGACAAGAGCAACCGGATCGGCAACCTGCCCACGGACAGCCGCAGCGGCGCCGACTTCAAGGGCTGGAGCATCGGCGGCAGTACGGTTACGGAGCTGACCGATACCCTGCTCGCCGCGTGGGACGGCAGGACACTGAGTGCCACCGCGGTATTTGAGCAAACGACGCCGAGCACCGAACCGACACCGGGCACCGACCCGACACCGGGCACCGACCCGACGCCGGGCACCGACCCGACGCCGGGCACCGACCCGACACCGGGCACCGACCCGACACAGGGCACCGACCCGACGCCGAGCACCGACCCGACGCCGAGCACCGACCCGACACCGGGCACCAACCCGACGCCGACCCGCCCGAGCGGCGGTGCAAGCGGCGGCGTGAGCGGCGGATCGGACGACGACTCCGGCTATGCCGACGGGACTTCGCCGCGACCGGCGCAGCCCACACAGCCCGCGCAGCCTGCGGGTACGCCCAAGACCTTTGACGACGTGCCCGAAAGCCACTGGGCGGCAAGCGCTATCGCCTACGTTTCCGTGCGCGGCATCTTCAACGGCGTCGGCAACGGCCGGTTTGCACCCGAGCTTACCATGAACCGCGGCATGATCGCGCAGATGCTCTACAACTTCGATGACGGAGGCAAGGGCACGGTGACTTCGCCGTTCCGGGATACCGCCGGCAAGTGGTATGAGACCGCGGCGGCATGGGCGGCGTCGATCGGCGTCGCAGAGGGCAGCTACGGCAACTTCGACGGCGATGTGGGTGTGACCCGCGAGCAGATGGCCGTCATGCTCTACCGCTACGCCATATACAAGGGCTATGATGTCACGGTGGCCGGCGACCTCTCTGCCTTTGGCGACAACGGCAGCGTGTCCGCCTGGGCGGATGCGGCCATGCGCTGGGCCGTCGGCGCGGGGCTGATCAACGGCACAAAGAACGGCACGAATACGGTGGTTCTCGATCCGCAGGGCGGCGCGACCCGTGCACAGGTCGCGGCGATCATGATGCGCTTTTGCCAGAATGTGGCAAAGATCGGCTGAACCGATTCAACGGCAAACGGGAGGGACGTCCTTGCAAGGATGTCCCTCCCGCTATATTGGTGAAAAGGCAAAATCCAAACATATTTTTGTGTATGTTATTTACTTATCCGGCACGTTGTGATAAAGTTACTAATATAAGTAATTATCCCAAACTGGGGTGGAAGGGGCACTGAGCAATGAAACTCACCGTTACGGTTTTGGGTGCGCGCGGATCGGTACCCGTCAGCGGGAAAGCGTTTTCCCGATATGGCGGAGCGACGACGTGTGTGCTTTTTTGCGCAGACGGGCAATATCTGGTGCTCGACGCCGGAACGGGGCTGCTCTCGCTGCCGGATGCGGCGCTGAAACAGGATACGCTGCCGTTGGTGCTGACGCATCCGCACGCCGACCATCTGCTCGGCCTGCCCCTTTGTCCTTATGCGATGAAACCAGGCGCACGGCTTGATATCTACACCACGACGCGCGACGGGCTGGATGGGCGCGAACAGGTGCGGCGCATGCTCTCACCGCCGCTCTGGCCTGTGGGAACGGACCAGCTGCCGGCGGATATCCGCTTTCACGAGCTGACCGGCGAGCTGCGTTTGGGCGCCGTGACCGTGAAGGTGATGGAGGGCGACCACCCGGGCGGCGTTTCGCTGCTGCGGCTGGAGGCGGACGGCAAATGCTGCGTATTTGCCACCGATTATACACTGACCCCGGAAAATGCACCGCGGTTTGCGGACTTCGTGCACGGCTGCGACCTGCTGCTGTGCGACGGACAATATTGCGACGACGAGTGGCCAGAGCGCTCTGCGTTCGGACACAGCAGTTGGGGATATGTCGCGCGCTTTGCGCGCGGCGCGGGCGTAAGACGTCTGCGCATTGTCCACCACGACCCCTTTCGTACAGACGAGGAACTGGATCGGGCGGCGGAGAAACTCCGCGGCACCGGCTTCGATTACGATTTTGCAAAAGAGGGAGAGGTGATCTGCCTGTGAGCACGGGATCGCATATGCAGAAATTCCTGGAGATGTGCCTTGCGCTGACCGCAGAACATGATCGGGAGGCGCTGCTGTCCAACATTCTCGACAGCGCGATGGACTGCGCAAACTGCGACGCGGGTACGCTGTACCTGCTGGAGGAGGACGGGCTGCATTTTTGCCGCATGGTCACGCGCTCGCAGGGGGTGCGCCAGGGCGGACACGATGCGCCCATTTCGCTGCCGCCCGTGCCGATGGAGCCGAAATACGTCTGCGCGTGGGTGGCACTGAACAACAAGGCAATCAATGTCGAGGATGTGCATACGGATACCCACTTCGACTTTACCGGCTCGCTGCGTTACGATGCGATGACCGGCTATCGTACACAGAGCATGCTGGTCGTGCCGATGTCCAACGACAAGGACGAGCTGATCGGCGTGACGCAGCTGCTCAACGCCAAGAACGAGCAGGGCGAAACCGTTGCCTTCGATCCGGAGATCGAGCTGCTTGTGTCGGCGCTGTCGTCGCAGGCGGCGATCAGCATCACGAACATGCGCTATGCCGAGCAGATCACGGCGCTGCTGGACTCCCTTGTCGGCACGCTGTCGACCGCGATCGACGAGCGCTCGCATTACAACGCCAACCATACGCGCAACATGGTGCGCGTGGGCGAGAATTTCCTTGATTGGCTGGACAAAAAGGGCGATCCCAACGCCTTCGACGCCAACCGCCGCCGCGCCTTTCTCATGAGCGTGTGGCTGCACGACGTCGGCAAGCTGACCGTGCCGCTGGAGGTTATGGACAAGGATACGCGCCTCGGCAGCTCGACGGCCGACGTGCGGGAGCGGCTGCGCACCATCGGCCTGCTCGACCGCATCGCGCGGCTGGAGGGGCGGATCGACGACGCGGAGCTGGAACGGCGGAAAGAGGAACGCGCGGAGACCGAGGCGTTCATTGAGCGGATCAACCGCATCGGCTTTTTGCCGGACGAGGACCTCGCGCGGGTGGACGAGCTGGCCAAGCAGACCTATATTGACGAAAACGGCGTGGAACAGCCGCTGCTGACGGAGAAGGAGCACACCCGCCTTCAGATCCGCAAGGGCACGCTGACGGACGAGGAGCGCAGCATCATGCAGAGCCACGCCGTCGTCACGGGACGTATCCTCAGCGAGATGACGTTCCCGAAGATCTACGCGCAGGTGCCGAAGTGGGCGGCGGCGCACCACGAGCTGCTCAACGGCAAGGGTTATCCGAACCACCTGACGGCGGAGAGCATCCCGAATGAGGTGCGCCTGCTGACGGTGCTGGACGTGTTTGAGGCGCTGACGGCGCGCGACCGTCCGTACAAGCCGCCCATGTCGCTGGACAAGGCGCTGGGCATCCTGCACATCATGGCGGAAAAAGAGGGCAGCATTGACCCGAAGCTGCTGGCCCTGTTTGAAGAAAGCAAAGCATGGGAGGGCGTTATATGAAACGGTTGGCATCAATTTTCCTTGTGATCGCACTTTTGCTCGGCATGGCTGTCCCCGCCTACGCGGCGGACGACATGACCGCCGATAAAATGAGCCTGGCGGATACGGAAGGCACCGTTACCGTCCGCTCCTCGGCGGGCAAGGTCAAGAGTATCACTGCGGGCAGCATGCGCCTGTTCAACGGCGACACCATCGAAACGGGCATCGACGGCAAGGCGTACATCAACCTGGGCAGCAACGATGCTGTGGTCAAGCTGAGTACGTCGAGCAAGGTGGAGATCCGCAAGAACGGCGAGAAAATGGAAGTGGGCGTGCTGACCGGCGAAGTATTTTTCAACGTTCCGCAGCGCCTGAAGACCACGCAGAGCATCAACATCTGCGCCGCCACGATGGTGACAGGTATTGTCGGCACCGCGGGCTGGCAGTCGGTGGAGGGCATCGGCGTGCTGGAGGGCACGGTGCAGGTCGGCGTCTTTGCCACGTCGGCCACGGAGAACACGGTGCTCAGCGCGACGG
>CACZPK010000040.1 GCA_902783035.1 Oscillospiraceae bacterium | reverse complement strand
CGGCGTGCTGGAGGGCACGGTGCAGGTCGGCGTCTTTGCCACGTCGGCCACGGAGAACACGGTGCTCAGCGCGACGGAGCAGAACCTCTCCGGCTGGCAGGCCATCCTTGCGATGGCGACGCGCATCTTTGCGGACGCAACGGATGACAAGAAACCGCTTGCGACCTACCTGGTCAGCGCGGGCAATAAGCTGTCGAGGGAAGACGCGGAAAAAGCGGCAGAGGGTGCTGCTTCGGGCAATGATACTGAGGGGGGCGCTGCGCCCACGGAGCTGTTTACGCCAGAAGACGTCCCCGTGTCGACGACCGAGGAACTGGCGAAGAACGAAGAGCTGCGCGAGTCGGTTACACAGGCACTCGCGCAGGCGGCGGCCGAAACCGGCACGTCTCAGGTCGACGTTGGCAAGCTGGTGGAATCCCTGCCTGAGAAGCAGGCGGAGCAGGCCGCACAGCAGCAGGCGGCGCAGGAGCAGACGCAGCAGGCGTTGAATGAACAGAAGGAGCAGATGGAGGCGGATGCCGCAGCGGATCAGGCGGCGGGCGTGAAGAATGATGTGACGTTTGAGAAACCGAAGGAGGAATCGCCGGCTGCGCCCGGCGGCGGCAGCACCGCGGGCGGCTCGTCCGACGACGATGACAGCGGCAGCGGCGGTGACAGCGGTTCCTCGGGCGACAACACCCCGACGCAGCCCACGTCCATCACGCTCAATGCGCTTCCCGAGAACACGACGGCACTGCAGGAGCATCTCAACACCTACGCTACCGTCATCGTGAACGTCCCCGCCATGCAGGTGCCTGCGACCGCGGTGAGTGGGCAGAGCAACGACAGCGTGACCTACACGGGGCTGAACGTGCCCGCGAACAAGACGCTCAAGCTGATCTTCGCGCCCACGCAGAGCCAGTCGGAAAGCACGGGACATTCCTTCCCCCAGTCTGTCAGCTTTGAGAATCTGACCAACAGCGGCACGATCACAGCGACCGATATGGGGTTCTCCATCTCCGGCACGAGCACCAGCGCTGGCACGATCAGTCTGGCGAAAAGCGCTTCAACGGCTCACGTCAGCATTTATCTGACGATTTCCGGCACGCTGACCAACAACGGCACGATCAGCGTGTCCTCCTCGGGAAACATCTGGAACAACGGCGTTTTGAACAACGTCGGAAAGATCAAGATGAACGGGGAGCAGTTTACAAACGGCTATGACAATATGACCGGCATGAACATATCCCTGACCAACAGAGGCGCGATCATTCTGGGCAGCGGGGCGCATCTGCACAATTATGCGCCTCTGACCAACGACGGCACGCTCGACAACGACGGCACGATCACCAACAATGGAGAGATTTCCAACAACAAGGACTGCTACAACTACGGGACAATCACCAACAACAACAAGTTCTGCAACAACAGCAACGGTGTTTTCGATAACACGCGGGGCGAATTCACCAACGCCGCGGGCGCCGAGTTCTACAACAACGGCACATTCAGGAACTGAGGAGGGGGAGAGACATGAGAACACGCAAAAGACGCTTTTGGTCCATGCTGCTGTCCCTGCTGATGCTCTGCTCGCTCACGCAGGGCGCGTTCGCGGGCACGTTCAACAACGAGGGAAAGCTCATCAACAACGGCGGCGCCACGTTCACCAACACGGGCGCGTTCAACAACGGCGCGCAGGGCGTCGTGCAGAACGACGGCAGCTTTTCCATCGAGACGGGCGGCACCTTTGCCAACAGCAACACGACCGCCACTTCCCCGTTCACAGGCAACAAAAAACCGGTCAACAAGGCGGGCGCGGCCGCGCTCTCGGGCGTGGCGGAAACCCTGTTTGACGCCGAGGAATCCGGCGGCGGCAGCACCACGGGCGGTGCCTTTGCCGCGCGCTGGAGCAGAGATACGAGCAACGGGCTCAACCTGCTGGCATGGGACGCTCCGACGACGGTGAGCGGCGTGCAGGCATACCGCGTCAAGGCGACGACGGCGACCGGCGTCACTAAGGAGCTGCTCATCGCGACCGGGGAACCCTTCGCGTCTTTGTATGACGAGCTGGATTTACTGCCGAGCGGCAGAAACACCATTACCGTGGAGGCGCTGGACAAGAACCCAAATGGAACTATGGACGGCGCGCAGGTTCTGGCGATCTCCAACTCCCTGACGCTTGTCCTGTCGGTAAACTCGGCCGTTGTGTCCTATTCCGCCACAATGGATCATAGCACAAGCGAAATCACCGTCACACCTGCCGCGCCGACAGGCATGACGCCGACGGTACTCTTTACGTCGATATGCGACGAGACCGGCGGCTATCTCAGCCGCATTCCGCAGCAGTGGAGAGCCGGCATGACAAGCTATACGACCAGCGGTCCACAGCTTACGGACGGCTCGACGCTCGACGTGCGGCTGGTTGCCGACAGCATCAGCGGCGACACCTGGACGGCGGAGATCACCGCGGCGTCGGTTGCAACCTACAACGCCGCGACGGGCAAATTTACAGGCAGCACCGTTTCACCGGCGTACACGGTCAAGCTGGCGACGGCGTATACAAACTTCTATCTTGCCAATACCAAGAAAAACGGCAGCACCGTCCTTCCCGACGGCAGCGACGAGAGCGAGATGCGTTACAATGCCGTTGCGGGCGATACCTTTACCTTCGATCTGTGCGCGGACACGACCCATGTGTTCGGCGACGATATGGAGCTTGACGAACCCGCCGCGGGAGCGAGCAGTTTTCGGTATAACACCAAAGCCACCGGCCACAAAACCAACACCGTCTCGTTTACGGTGACGGGCGACGTAGACCTGACGGGCATGACGGTCACGTCTCCGGTCTACACGCTCTGGAGTTCCGGTCAAATACCGGACTACGCCGCGGTGAACGGAGAAGTTACCCTCCCCACACAAGAAACAGTTTTTTCTAATCTGCTGGTTCTCTCCGAAGGCACGCTGAATGTGACCGGCGCGGGCTGCACGCTCAATATCCAGAACTGCACCAATGAAGGTGAGATCAAGGTTTATCAATCTGGTGCGATGACCAATTCGGGTACGCTGAACAACGGCGGAACGATCACCATTGACTCGAACTGCGCAATGGACAACACCAACGGTACGCTGAACAACGGCGGCGGCAGTATCACGGGCGACGGCGAGTTGATCAACTACACCCTGGCGGCAGCCAAGACCGGCACGATCCTGCCTGAGAACAGCAATAACAAAGAGGTGAGGTTCTGGCTCTATGGCATCGGCGTCGAAGTCACGACGTATTATGACAGCAACTTCTTTGTGGAACCCGCGGATTACTGGACGGTGACGCTCGACGCCGGTAATAAGGGCACATTCGAAGACAACGCTACGACCAAAACCATTTATGTTGAGAAGGGCCAGTCGCTTTCCCTGAACAGTATTGAACGACCGAAAACCGCTGACGGTGTATTTTCCGGCTGGCAGGATTCTGAGGGCAAAGCATTGGACGATGATGCGCTTCTTACGGAGACAGATTACAGTGGGAAAACGCTCTATGCCCGATAGGCCTCTGCATAAGTGATGAAACATCAATCACTTTTTATCCGCCTCGCGGCCGCGCTCGCGGCCGCGGCGGCGATGTCCGCCCTCGCCGCGTCGGGCCTGCTCGCCGCGGCGGACGGTTCCGCGTCCGACGCGCTCTATCAGCGCGGCGGCGGCACGGACGGCGAGATCGTCGTCATCGGCATGGACCAGCGCGCCCTGGAGGAGCTGGGGCCGTTCCCGTGGCCGCGTGACTACATGGCGTATGCCATTGATTACCTCAACGCAGATCCGGACGCGCGTCCCGCCGCCATCGGCATCGACGTGCTCTACATCGGCGCGAGCGGCAGCCCCGAAGCCGACGCCTACCTTGTAGACACCGTGTCGGCATACGACAACGTTGTCTTCGGCGAGGCGGCGACCTTCGGCAGTCAGGTGGTGGATAACGAGGACGGGTTCTACATGGACGAATTCTCCGTTCTCGCATGGAACCGCCCCTTTGACGCGCTTTACAATGTGAGCAAGGCCGGACACATCAACGCCATGAAGGACGATGACGGCATCATTCGTCATGCCCTGCTGTATGTGGATGTGCCGGACGTCGGACGCGAGTATTCCTTTGCCCGCAACCTCTATGAGATGTGGTGCGCGTCGAAGGGCGAGACGCCGACGGCGCTGCCGGCAACCAACGAGCACGGGTTCTATTACCTGCCCTTCTCCGCCGGCCCCGGCGGGTATTACGACGGCGTATCCTTCCTCGATCTGCTCACGGGCGAGATCGGAAACGACTACTTTGCGGGCAAGATCGTGCTCATCGGCCCGTACGCGGCGGGACTGCAGGACGAATACGTTACCGCGCGCGAGCATGCCGCGCCCATGTACGGCATCGAGATCCAGGCGAACGCCATCGACGCCTTCCGCAACGGCTTCGCACCGCGTGAGGCGGACGCGAGGGTGCAGCTGGCGGTGCTGTTTGTGCTGTGCGCAGCGGCGCTGGTGTGGTTCCTCGGGCGCAGGCTTGCGCTGGCACTGCCGGTCTGGATCGCGCTCAGCGCGGGCTGGGTCGGGCTGTGCACGCTGGCGTACCGCTATGGCACGGTGCTGCATGTGCTGTATGTGCCGCTGTTTGTCACGGTGCTGTTCGTCGCGTCCGTCGCGGTGAACTATGTCCGCGCCCAGCGCGAGAAACGCCGTGTGCAGCACACCTTTGGCCACTATGTCGACCCCGCCGTCATGAAGCAGCTGCTGGAACAGGGCAGCGACGCGCTGGAGCTGGGCGGCAAGCTGTACGATATCGCGGTGCTGTTCGTCGATATCCGCGGCTTCACCACAATGAGCGAGGCGCTTGACCCGCCGACGGTGGTGGAGATCATCAACAAGTACCTCACGCTCACGACCGAGTGCATTATGAAGAACCACGGCACGCTGGACAAGTTCGTGGGCGATTGCACGATGGCATTCTGGAACGCGCCCTTCCCGCAGGAGGACGCCATCTATCTGGCCTGTCGCGCGGCGATGGACATGGTGGAAGGCTCCAAGGCGGTCGGCGAGGAGCTGATGGCGCGCTTCGGGCGCACGGTCAGCTTCGGCGTGGGCGTCAATTACGGCCCTGCCGTCGTCGGCAACATCGGCGCGCCGAAACGCATGGACTATACCGCCATCGGCGATACGGTCAACACCGCCGCGCGTCTGGAAGCGAACGCACCCGGCGGTACGGTCTACATCTCCCGCGTAGTGGCGGATGCCCTGGGCGATCGCGCAAAGACGACTTCGCTGGGCGCGACGATCAAGCTCAAGGGCAAGGCGGAGGGCTTCGAGATTCTCACGCTGGACGCTTTGGAATAAAAACGTCAACGAAGGGAGTGACCCGAAGGCAATGAAACGCATCGCAGCATGGTTCCTCGTCCTCACGCTCATGCTGGGGCTGGCCGTACCCGCCTATGCGGCGGACGACATGACGGCCGACAAGATGAGCCTGACGGAAACCGAAGGCAAGGTCACCGTCCGCTCCTCGGCGGGCAGGGCCAAGAGCATCACGGCGGGCGATATGCGCCTGTTCAACGGCGACACCGTGGAAACGGGCGCCGACGGCAAGGCATATATCAGTCTGGGCAGCAACGACGCCGTGGTCAAGCTGAGCAAATCGAGCAAGGTGGAGATCCGCAAGAACGGCGAAAAGCTGGAGGTGGGCCTTCTGTCGGGCGAGGTCTTCTTCAGCGTGCCGCAGCGCCTGAAATCCACGCAGAGCATCAACATCTGCGCCGCCACGATGGTGACGGGCATCGTCGGCACCGCGGGCTGGCAGTCGATGGAGGGCATCGGCGTGCTGGAGGGCACGGTGCAGGTCGGCGTCTTTGCCACGTCGGCCACGGAGAACACGGTGCTCAGCGCGACGG
>CACZPK010000039.1 GCA_902783035.1 Oscillospiraceae bacterium | reverse complement strand
TATCGGAGTGGAATTTGAACTATCTTCTCTTAAAGTCTCTTATCCGACCCCAGCGGGACAAGGCGTCAAAAAACTGGAAATCGTGTGTGGGTCAAAAGCCCACCGAGGGTTCGAATCCCTCCCACTGCGCCAGGAAAACACCCGAAATCGAAGTGATTACATCCATAGGGACGCGAAGTGACCATGGGGGTAATTCGGTACGGTTTCGGGCAACAAATACGAGAGCGTAATGCCGATAGGCGTTGCGCTCTCGTCTTTTCTCCGTTTCGTCAACGAGATTTCAGTAGACTTGCGGCGGCTCTTTCGGTATTGTTTGCTTGCAAAACGGAGGGCAGCCCTATGGAGAGTAAAGAGACCGAAGGAACGGTCTACGGCTACGTTCGCGTTTCAACTCAATACCAGTGCGAGGATAGACAGCTTGCGGCCATGCGGGAATATGGCGTTTCAGAGAACCATATAGTCGTAGAAAAAAGGTCAGGCAAGAATTTTGACCGTCCGATCTATCAGCGGCTCCTACGGCGGCTGTGCGCGGGCGATACGCTGGTCATCCAGAGCCTCGACCGACTGGGACGCAGCTACACAGAGATCCAGGAGCAATGGCGCGTCATCAGCAAGGAGCGCGGCGTGGCCATCGTGGTGCTGGATATGCCGCTGTTGAACACGCGGGAACATACGGAGCTGATCGGACAGCTCATCACTGATCTTGTCCTTCAGCTCCTGAGCTTCGTCGCGCAGACAGAGCGCGAGAATATCCGCGAGCGCCAGTACGAGGGGATCAACGCGGCGAAAGCGCGCGGCGTGCGCTTCGGAAGGCCGCGTGCGGAGCTGCCGGAGAGTTTTGAGACAACGGTCGAGGCGTGGCGGCAGGGCGAGTTCACCGCGCGCGAGGCGGCGCAGAGGCTTGGGATCTCGCGCGGCACGTTCTTTCGCCGCGTCAAGGAACTGGATGGGGGCATATAGAAAACTTTTCACCTGCGTTGGTTTGATCTACGCTCCGTACCGCTTCATCCGACCAAGCGAAACCAAAAGCCCATATCCGAAAGCTCTGTGTTCGCCATCAACCCTTCAACTTTTTCCAACAGTTCCCCGCGCGCATGGTCGAAGTAGCGGGAGATATAGGACACGACCAGCGCGTCGCGGGTCGCGTCCTCCTCCGCGACGCCGCCCGCAAAGCCCACGGCGCTGAACACGCGGTAGAGCTGCGCCTGCATCAGCACGTACACCGCCTGATGGTAGAGGTTCCCTTTTGCGAAGTCGCTGAGATATTTCGCGGGCAGCAGACCCAGCAGCAGGTTTTCCATTGCCCGCTGCCGCTTTTTCTCGCCGCCCTGCGCGAGATACGCGGCAAAGGCGCCGAGATCCGCCGTCGGGTCCTGCAGATAGTCCGTCATTCTGCCGAAAATCGCAGGCAGCTCCTTGCTCACGCCCTCCGTCGCGACAAAGAGCGGGGCCAGCACTTGCAGGAACTTTATTTTGGCAACGGGGTCGGAGGGGACGTTGCCCTCGGGCGAGAGCTTGCGGTATTCCTCGGGCAGGGAGAAAATCGCCAGCGTCTTTTCCGCCGTGCGCGGCTCGTTCGCGTCCAGCGCGCTTTGCACCGCCTGATTCAGCAGAAGGAACAATCGTTGACGCTGCGCGACAGCGATCTCCCTGTCCTGCAGGAGACGGATCGCCGCGTAAAACGTCCTGCGGCGAATATCATCCGCCAGCGAAAGCCGCTCCGCCGAGCGGTCATTCTTCTTCATCATGTGCAGCGGCTGCTTGCGTTCCAGCAGCTCCCGCGCCACCTCGGGACAGGACGGCGTCATGTAGGAAATATACAGCGCGCCGCGCGCTCGCCCCATGCGCGGATAGTTCTTGCAGGTGTCGCACAGATGCTCCGCGCCGTAGGCAAGCTGGATGTTGCACAGGCCGTCCGGGCTGAGCAGGGCACAGCGTCCGTTGATCAGCCCCATCTGCGCCTTGCCGTCCTTGCGGATAACACACTTGTTCAGAAATTCGCCGAACTCGCCGTCGCAGGTCTTGTAAAAGGCATCCGTTTTTTCGTCGACCTCGATGGTCCAGCCCCCGCCGCAGCAGGTGTAGGGGCAGTCGCCGCCAACGCACTTGAATTCCAGATACTGGTCAAAGGCAATGCTTTCCATAGTCGTTTTTTCCCTCCCTCAAAGAAAGGCGGCGGGCCTGTGCCCGCCGCCTTGTGTGCCGAAGCACGCGCGTATTGTTGCGTTTTCCGTGATGAATGCCTATCAGCCGAGGAGCTGCAGCACGCCCTGCGGGAGCTGGTTGGCCTGCGCGAGCATCGCCTGAGCACTCTGGTTCAGGATGTTGTTCTTCGTGTAGGTCATCATCTCTTCGGCGACGTCGGTGTCGCGGATGTTGGACTCGGCGTTCTGGATGTTCTCGCGCATGACGCCGAGGTTGTTGATGGTGTGATCCAGACGGTTCTGGAGAGCGCCCAGAGTACCACGCGTATTGGAGACGAAGTTGATCGCGCCCTTGATCTTGTCCAGCGCCGCGCTCGCACCCTCCTGCGTAGAGATATCCACGTCACCGATGCCGATGGTACTGGAGTGCATATCCTCGACGGAGACGGTCAGCTTGTTGTAGCTGTCTGCGGTGTCGCCGATCTGGAGGCTCAGGCCGCCGGAGGTTGCCTCGCGGATGTTGTCGCGGTCAGAGAACACGACCTTGCCGGTCGCGGCGTCGTAGCTGTTTTTGATCCCATTTTCGGTCAGCGCGGCAGAGAGGTTCTTGAGGCTCTCCTTGCCCTCGGAGCCCATCAGGACGCGGACGTTGCCCTCGCCGACGACGGCGCCGCTGTGTGCTGCAAACTCATAGGTCTTGCCGTTGACGGTGACCGTGTCGCCCGCCTTGATGTTCTGACCGTCGTCCTTCAGCTCGATGGACTTGCCGTCGTTGAGACCAGCGGTGATTTCCGTTGTGGTCGCAAGATTACCGGCACCGCCGGTGGCAAGCGTGGACTTTGCCGTGATCGAGCCGATCTGGTTCATCGTGTTGTCCGTGCTGCGCGAGGTGATTTTAATCGTTTCTTTGTTGGCATCTGCGCTGTCAAGCTCAAACTCAAAGAGACCGTTCAGGTCATTGTCATCCTTGAGCTTGTTCATGATGTCTGTTGCCAGACCAGCCTTCGTAGGAGTAGCTTCGGTCGGGGAAACAGAAATTTCCTTGCTCTGGTTTTTACCATCGGCATCGACATAACTGATGCTGACGGTGATGGTATCGGTTTTATTGTCGGTCTTCGTGCCAACATTGAAGGTAGTCGTCTGCTTGGTGGCTTCCTGGTCACGCACAGCAAGGTTGTCGCTTGCAACGCTTACCGAGCCGCCGCCCTGGGCCTCACTGATCTGATCAAGGTTGGTGAAGCGAATCTTGCCCTCGGTACCGTTGGTCTCCAATTCCGCCGCATAGCCATCCGCCTTCAGCGCCGCCAACAGGTTCTTGGTCGATTCCGTCTTGTCTGCACCATTGTGAACAGCCGTTGCACCGGCGGTTGTCGGCTTGCCCGTGACAGTATCCACAAACTCGTAAACCTTGCTGCCGATCTGCACGCGGTCACCCGCAGCCGCCTTGGTGGTAGTGCCGGCAGTGCCATCGCCAATCGTTACAACCAAGCCAGCATCCTTACCCTTGGACTCGGTAGGCGTAATAGCGGTGGGATTGGTGGTAGAATTACCGGTGGCCTTCAAAAGTGCCGCATCCATGGTCGCTCCAGCTGCATCACCATAAGTGGCATCTAAGCGTGCACCCTTTGCCTCGTTCTTCACGGTAAGCGTCAGGTTGGTAGTGCCGGTGCTGGACGCCTCAAAGGTTTCGCGGAAGGTACGCAGGACATCGTTTGGATCCTCGTCACCTGTGGTGGTAACGGTCATCTTCCTGGTGTCGCTGGTTCCGTTCAGCGCTGCAACCAAATCACCGGCGCTCGTAATTGTTCCCGCGTCACTGGAGGCCAGCGTCAACTCGTGGGAAGCACCGTCCTTGTCCGTGAATTTAAAAGAAAGGGCTTCAAACGTGGTGCCAGCCGGTGCGGCAGCAAGAGTGTGCGAATAGCTGTTGCCGACAGCATCCGCAAACTTGGTGGAAATCTTACCCGCGGCGCTGTTAGCAGAACCGTCGAGCTTGGTACCCTTGACGGTCATGAGCTGGGTCTCGTTATTGGCGACATCCGCCTCGTTGCTCGCCAGCGAGCCGTCGAGGAGCTTCAGACCGTTGAAGTTCGTGGAGTCGGCGATACGGTCGATTTCGTCCTTGAGCGCCTGCACTTCCTTCTGCAGCTGGACACGGTCAAGGCTGTCGTCATAGGTACCGTTCGCGGACTGCTCAGCCAGGGTGGTCATACGGTTGAGCATGTCGTGAACCTCGGTCAGCGCACCTTCTGCCGTCTGAATCAGGCTGATGCCGTCCTTGGCGTTCTTGGTCGCACCCTCGAGGCCGGTGATCTGCGCACGCATCTTCTCGGAAATTGCCAGACCCGCGGCGTCGTCGCCGGCACGGTTGATCTTGTAACCGGTGGACAGCTTCTCAAGGTTCTTGTTCAGCTTGCTAGCGTTGTTGCTGAAGTTACGGTAGCTGTTCATCGCAGCAATATTGTGTTGAATACGCATCTTGATATCCTCCTTAAAATTGCGTTGCGGTACACCATCCTCGTGCCCGCGTTTTTAGTTTTGTGTGCCGCCCGCCCCGCCTGACCGGCCGATCATTCGGGGAATCTGGCACTCGTCTATATCCAAACGGCCGGCCATGCCGCTTGAACCAAAATAATAATGTTCGAATCAGCTTTTCAATGTGCTGAATACGCGTGGACTCCCGTGAGGGTTCGGGCGATGCCCGTGTTTTATATCAAACTGCCGACCCTTCGGCGGCTTGATATAAAACGTGGGGTTGCCTTCTCTTTTTCCCGCCTTGACGGGCATTCACCGGCGTCCCGACCGGCAAAAGATGTGAATTCTTCACATCTTTGTTGATTTCAATACGCGCTAACGCGCGGCTCCCTCGCCTCCGCTCGGTCGCTCTGAGGGGTTCGGAAATGCTCATTCGATCAATCGCTTGCCCTGCCGCTCCAGCTTGTAGCGGAGCTGTTCGCGGGCCCTGGTATCCGCCTCTCCCGCCTTGACGGCGTCGTAGGTATCCGCGAGGCGGCGGCTTTCCTTGTGCGCTTTGTCGCGCTTCTGGTTGGCGATGTGCTCGCGCTGTCGGGCAATGCGCCGTTGTTGTGCTTCGTAGTTTTTGGAACCGGGGAGCATCCGCCGGAGCTTTTGTTCCATAACTCCCAGCTTTTTCTCCGCTTTTATGATGTACTCCGGGGATTCGCATGGTTCATAGTTCCCGATGTTCTCGGGTTCCACCGGCTCGGGAGGCGCTGCCTCATAGCCGAAGAGAATGGAGCAGTAATACTTCCCGTCCCGGCTCTTGCTGACCGTTGCACTCTTGAGCGTCCACCAGTGGAGCGGCTTTCGGTGCATATCCGCCCTGACCAGTCCCGCCTTCGGGAGCCGCACCCCGACGTCGCTCACGTAGATGCTGTCGGGGTACAGGTCGTAGTGGTGGCAGTAGACGGTGTAGGCGTCGCGGCTGTGCTTGCGTTTGAACTGCGGATAGCCGCTCTTGCCGTCGAAGAAATCCTGAAACGCTCGCCGGAGGTTCTGATGCACCGTGACCAGCGCCTGACTGTCTGCCTCTTTGAGAAACGGCGCGTCCTTCTTGTACTTCGCCGGTGTGGGAAGAAAGTGCCGGTCGGTCGCCGCGTAGAACTCCTGCTCGTCGGCGAGGATCGCGTTCCACATCCAGCGGCAGCAGGCGAAGGTCGTTTCGATCTTCTGCGCCTGCTCCGGCGTGGGGTAGAGCCGATACTTGATCGTGGTGTTGCGCTCGACCCTGCCGCCGCTCATTCGACCATCGGGGCGATGCGCTCCATCCGCTCCCGCAGCCACGCGCTTTCGGGTGTCGCGCCCAGGGCGTCCAACATGGCGTTGATCTCGCCGAGAGCCGCTCTCGCGCTCTCGCGGCTCTCCTGCCGCTTCGCCAGCGTTTCCTGCCACGCCTCGGCATGTCGCCGGTCGGAGGGGCGGGGCTGCTTGCGAAGGCCGTCGATCAGGGCGTCCGGCTTGATCTCGCCGTTTCGCTCGCGTACCTTACCGCGCAGGATGGCCTTTTCGCGCGGGGCGTCCACCAGCACCTGTGTCTGCGTTCCGTAGCGGAACGCCTGCACCACAACGTCGTCGCCGATGGTGATGTACTCGCCGTCTTTCACATTCAAGCTCAGCATATTGAACTCCTTTTCTTTTTCCGGCGCGCCTTGCGCCGATGCTGCTTTGCGTCAAAAAAACTATACTTTTTTGAACCCGTCAAAACGCACAAAAGTTGGTTTTGAAAAGATGCAAAACAGGGCTTAATTTCTCACAAAAGCGCCCGATATAATTTGTGAAAGCGCTGGACAAAGCGAGTCCTAAATGGTATAGATTTTGATACGGCACTGAAGAATCCGGAAAGATTTGCAACGAAACGCAAAAAACCGCCTCCGACCGAGATCGGAGACGGTTTTTTTGACAGAAAACTTTGTTCAGTTTGCCAACATTATTTTACCATAGCGAGGGCAATCCTCTCTGTTGAAGACATCACAGGTGTGCGATATTCTGTCCGCCGGGCAAAAACCCGTCAACAAGCAACAGGGAGGACTACATCATGAATGGAAAAACTTACGGTTATGTGCGTGTTTCAACGCAGAATCAGCATGAGGACAGGCAACTCGCCGCGATGCGGGAATATGGCGTCGCGGAAAACCGCATCGTCGTAGAAAAGCAGTCGGGCAAGGATTTTGACCGTCCGAAGTATCAGCACCTGCTGCGGAAAATGCACGCGGGAGATACGTTAGTCGTCCAGAGCCTTGATCGGCTCGGCCGGAGCTATGCTGAGATTCAGGAGCAATGGCGTGCAATCAATAAGGAGCAGGGGGTTTCTATCGTGGTGCTTGACATGCCGCTCTTGAACACGCAGGAGCACACGGAACTCGTGGGGCAGTTGATTTCAGACCTTGTCCTCCAACTTTTAAGCTTCGTCGCGCAAACGGAGCGCGAGAGTATCCATGAGCGCCAGCGAGAGGGCATCGACGCCGCAATTGCGCGCGGTGTTCAATTCGGGCGCCCTCGCGCGGCGTTGCCGGAGGATCAATTTACCTCAACGGTGGCGGCGTGGCGGCGCGGCAAATTTACCGCACAGGAGGCGGCACAGCGACTTGGGATATCACGGGGCACATTTTTTAACCGTGTGCGCGAGCTTAGCACGGCGATTGGCAAATAAGCGATTGCAAATTTCAATGAGAGGTCAAATATCGTATAAAATGGAGGGACGAGGCTGAATCAACCAGCCTCGCCCTCTTCTTCTCTCTGCTTTTATTGCGTAGCGGCATCCTTGACCGGATCTGCCTCGATAACCGCCAGCGCCTGCTCCGCCGTGAGCTTCCCGGCGAGGTACTCGTCCCGCGCCCGCGTCGCGGGATCGAGCCATGCGTAATAATCCTTGAGCGACAGATCCCTGGGCGAGTGCTTCTTGTTCCCAGCCAGAGCGCGGTCATACCGTTTGTACATCCTGCGCTTCGCGCGGTCAAACGCATTGATGACCTTGTCGCGCTCCGCCTGCTGTTGGTGCTTCAAGGCGGGCGCGATCTGCTTACAGGTCTTGCCGTCGCGGATCACGCGGTCGCAGTACTTGGTCGCCGCCCTCGTGCGCGGGATAAAAAATCTGCCGCAGCACTCGCAGCGCGCGACGCGGGTCTTGTCCTCGACCATCCGCAGAAGGAGAAAATGATAATAGTCCTCCATCGAGCGGAAACGGTAATAGCCCGCCAGCGGATTTGAGAGTCCCGTAACCTCGGTGAGTTGCACGTCCTTCAAAAATCCGCCGACCGTGTCAAGCGAAGGATTGCCCTTCCCGCACAGCGCGTCCAGCACATCGTTCATCTCAAACTGGCAGGCGATCACGTCGGTGAGCGTGTGGATGATCTCCTGCGCGGTGTGCAGACAATGCATCGCCGTGCCGTCGTCCTGCGGGAGGTTGTCGGCCAATGCCGTTCGCGTCAGCGTTCCGAACAGCGGCGACTCCTTCTCCATTGTGCTCACGAGGTCGTTCGTCATGTCCACGATGAACCCGTAGACGTTGTTGTCGATCTCCCCGAAATGCTCTCCCTTCTCTGTCTTGACGAGATACGGCTGGCAGGTGATAAGCTGGTCGATGATGACGGCGTAAGTATGAAAATTGAGCTCTGAGAAGTCAATAATCTCCGCTCCCGGCGTGCTGTCGGGCAGCGGTACCTTTCCATTCACTGTCAGCAGGCGGCGTTGCAAGACGCCGCCTGAACTTTTTGCGTAGACGCCAAAATCGTTTTTCATAACCCCATCCTGTCATACGCTTTCCGAACGGTTCAAAATCCGAAAAAGCGGAAAGAAATCGTGTCTCAAAGTGACTTTTCCCAAACGCGGTGAAAAGCGGTTGAACATTTTTTAATCGCCCGGCCTCCTGTAAGTTTACTACAGAATCCCTCAAAAGCAAAGGGATAAAAACGACAGGAGGACGAAAAGAAATGGCAAACGAACTCAGGCTTATTCAGATGAGCGACGTGCGGGCGGAGGAGGTGAAGTGGCTGTGGCCACCCTACGTTCCGCTCGGCAAGCTCACCATCGTGCAGGGCGACCCCGGCGAGGGCAAGACCACACTCGTCCTCGCGGTCATCGCCTCGCTCACGCGCGGCGAACCGTTGCCGGGCTGCGATGAAGCATCTCCGCCGATGACCGTCATCTACCAGACGGCGGAGGACGGTCTCGCCGACACGATCAAGCCCCGGCTCGAAGCGATGGGCGCGGAC
>CACZPK010000038.1 GCA_902783035.1 Oscillospiraceae bacterium | reverse complement strand
CTGTGCGCGTACACAGGTCCCTGTTTCGGGAAACATGATTCACTTAGGTGGTGTCACAAAATCTCCCTACCGACGACTGCGGGAAACCTGTCGCTTTTTGTCTGGTGCCGGTGGTGGGACTCGAACCCACACGATGTTGCCACCAACGGATTTTGAGTCCGTCACGTCTACCAATTCCATCACACCGGCGAATAACAAGAGATATTATACAGGAAAGGTCCGCATTTTGCAAGAACAATTTTCATTGCATTTCCATTGTTTTGTGTTATACTGTATGCGTGTTATTATGGGCAAAGGAAAGGAGGCGGTGGATATGCGTTCTTCGGCACGCGCTCTGGCGTGTTGTGCGCTCTTGTGCATGGTGCTGCTCGGCGGCTGCGCGGCGGGGTCCTCGGATGAAACGCTCTACCGCCTGCC
Source organism: Oscillospiraceae bacterium (assembly GCA_902783035.1). GTDB lineage: Bacteria > Bacillota > Clostridia > Oscillospirales > Oscillospiraceae > Hominicoprocola. The sequence continues at coordinate 12,198 of CACZPK010000038.1, read as the reverse complement.
AAAGCTCCCGGCGGAATACGAATCCCTCGAAACGTCGATTGACGCGCTCATTGCAGGCGGAGCGGAGTACGCCGCCCCCACCTCGGGCAGCAACCTGCAAAGCGTGCAGATGGTCGATCTGGACGGGGACGGCAGCGAAGAGGCCGTGGCATTCTTTCGCCGCCCCAACGACGAACGCCCGACCAAAATCTATGTCTTTCGAGCGGAGGACGACAGCTACAGCCAATACTGCCTGATCGAGGGCACCTCAAATACCATCTACAGCATCAACTATGTCGATATCAACGGCGACGGCTGGCGTGAACTGCTCGTCGGCATCCGCAGCGACCTCGACGTGCAGAACCTCTCCGTCTGGTCCGTTGCGGGCGGTACGCCGCAACAGCTGCTTTTAACGGGTTACTCGCGCTACGCGGCGCGCGACATGGACAACGATGGACGTCAGGATCTGATTGTACTGCGCAGCGACGATGAAAGCAGCACGGTTGCCGATTACTATGTCTGGAACGGTGCCGAAATGGCACTCGCCTCCTCCCTGCGGCTTTCCAGCACGGTTGCTGAGCTCAACCGCCTCACGGCGGGCACGCTCTCCGGCGGTCAAAGCGCACTGTTCGTCACCGCCGCAGCGGAGGACAGCGCCGTGATCGACGTGCTCACGGTCAGCGACGGAACGCTGCGCAGCATCACCGCCGGCGCATTCCGTTTTCTTGAGCTTTATCCCGTCGATGTAAACGGCGACGGTGTGACCGAGATACCGGAGCCTGTCCCCTTCCCTCAGGCAGAGCAGGACGGAGCAACCTTTTACCGTCTGCGCTGGCGTCAATATGACGCCGCCGGGCACTCCACCGTCGTGCGCGAGACCTATCAGGACACGCAGGGCGGATGGAACCTGATCCTGCCGGAGGGTTGGGATCGCGGCGTGACCGTCAGCCGCACCAGCGGCACGGATGGCAGTGCCGTCACCTTCTCGCGCGTCACGCAGGCGGAACCGGAGCCGATCCTGACCATCTACGCCTTCACGGGTTATAACCGCACGGCGCTGGCCGCACGCAACGGGCGCATCACGCTTTCGCGTCAGGCGGGTGTGACCTATGCCGCCGAGCTTTTTGACGGCAGCGCCGGCTGGATCGACGAACAGACACTGCGTGAAAATTTCGGCCTGATTATGGCGGAGTGGACAACGGGGGAGAATTGAGCGATGAGAAAGGTTTTGGTTCTGGAGGATGAGGCAAGCATCCGCGGTTTCATCGTCATCAATCTGGAGCGCGCAGGCTACGAAGTCGTTGAGGCCGAAACGGGCGAAGAGGCGCTGGAAAAGCTGGCGGCGAATCCCGATACACGGGCCGTGCTCTTGGACATTATGCTGCCCGGAATCGACGGTATCGAGGTCTGCCGGCGCATCCGCCTCAGCGATCCGCACATTGGCATCATCATGCTCTCCGCGCGTTCGCAGGAAATGGACAAGGTAACGGGGCTCATGACCGGAGCGGACGACTATATCACCAAGCCCTTTTCTCCCGCGGAACTGACCGCGCGTGTGGACGCCCTGCTGCGCCGCACCGGGGACGCACCCGCACCACCGCCGGCAGAATCCTCCACCGAGTTGACACAGCCGCCGTTCCGCCTCAACACCACAAATCGTACGCTGGAAAAAAACGGCGTGCGCGTCCGCTTGACGCAGGTGGAATATGCCATCGTCAAGCTGTTCATGGAAAACCGCGGCAAGGCACTCTCCCGCGAGGAAATTCTGGATACGGTCTGGGGTCACGGTTACTTCGGCGAACCGAAGATCGTGGACGTAAATGTGCGGCGCCTTCGCATCAAGCTGGAGGACGACGCCCAGGAGCCGAAGTACATTCTCACGGTCTGGGGATTCGGATATAAATGGAATATTGAGTAAAATACGATATTCCATGTATGTCATTTCACGCTCCGTTTGCACGGCAATCGTGAGGCGGAACTCTTAAAAAAGGAGGTGGATCATGCTGCTGTTTCCGGGAAACATACGCCAAAGCCTGCGTATCCGCGGTCTGCGCCAGCGCTGGCTGGTCAGCGCGGTCGTACCGGTGGTGCTGCTGGTCATGCTGGCCGTGGCTGTCTACACCATCGCTTTCGCACAGTATTACTACAGCGGCATGATCGCCGATCTGGAGGCACGTGCGCGCATCGCGGCAGACACTTTTACAAGCTACGGCGTCAAAAGCTACAGCGAGTATTACCGTCTCGCCTCCTACTCTGTTGAAACCTTTGAGGAAAAGGATCATCTGGAGCTTCAGTTCATCAACACCAACGGGCGCGTTCAGGCCTCCTCCTATGGTCTGACCGCCGGCACCTCCCCCGGCACCATTGATATCGAGCGCGCCATTGCCGGAAACATGGACTACTATCAGGGGCGCGATCCGCAGACCGGCGAAAACATTCTCTCCGTTTCGTCGCCGCTGTATTTCAACGCCCGTGTGGTGGGCGTACTGCGCTATGTGACAAGCCTGCGGGCGGTGGAACACCAGATCTTCCTGAACTTTCTCGTCGCGGCGGGTCTTGCCCTGCTGATGGTGCTGCTGATCGTGCTCTCAAACGCGATCTTCATCAACAACGTTGTCGAGCCGGTCGCGGTCGTTTCCGACGCGGCGCGCCGCATCTCCGGCGGCAGTTACGGCATCCGCATCGACAACCACTATCAGGATGAACTGGGCGAGCTGGTGGACAACATCAACGATATGTCCCTCAAAATATCGCAGGCGGAGCAGATCCAGCAGGAGTTCATCTCCTCCGTCTCTCACGAGCTGCGCACACCGCTCACCGCCATCAACGGCTGGGCGGAAACGCTGGAAGTAGACCCCGTCGGCAATCCGGAGCAGACCCGGCGCGGCCTAGGCATCATCGGCAAGGAATCCCGCCGCCTCACCACGATGGTCGAAGAGCTGCTGGATTTCACCAAAATTCAGGACGGGCGCTTTACCTTGCGCATTGACACCGTCGACCTCATCTCCGAGCTGGAGGACATGATCTACGCCTACCGAGAGCTGTTCCGGCAGGAGGGCATCGAGGTGCGCTATGACCCGGGCGACGAGGACTTCCCCCCTATTGCGGCGGACGGCGAGCGCATGAAGCAGGTCTTTTCCAACGTACTCGACAATGCCAGCAAGCATGGCGGCGCTGGAAAGCGCATCGACGTCTCGGTTTCCCGTGACGGAGACGCAGAGGTCGTTCGCGTACGCGACTACGGCCCCGGTATTCCGCCGGATGAGCTGCCCTTCGTCAAGCAGAAGTTCTATAAGGGCTCATCCAAGGCACGCGGCAGCGGTATCGGTCTCGCCGTGTGCGACGAAATCGTCCGTCTCCACGGCGGAACGTTCGATATCGCCAATGCTGACGATGGAAACAGCGGCGCCGTCGTTACCATCGCAATCCCCCTCGGCGCACAGGCCGAAAGCGAACATGAGTAAATATTCTATCGAACAACTGTTGCATTTTTAGAAATACTGTGGTAAGATACACGAGTAAGGAGCTTTTACCTATGGCAGAAGAACGGAGCTGCACGCCGAAATTTCGCACAAGCATCGGCGGGCAGGCATTGATTGAGGGTATCCTGATGCGCGGCCCGGGCAAGCAGGCGATCGTCGTACGCGCACCGGACGGTCTGGTAATCAAGGAAGAGGAGATCACGCTCACGCGGGACCGCTATCCCATCCTCGGCATACCGGTGATCCGCGGCGCGGTGACCTTTGTGGATTCCATGGTGCGTGGCGTCAAAGCGCTGATGTTCTCGGCGGACTATTTTCCCGAGGACGATCTGGCGCAGCCGTCAAAATTTGATTTGTGGCTGGAAAAGCATTTCAGCGGCGAGAAGGCGCAAAAACTCATCACGGCGCTTGCCGTCGTCCTCTCTCTGGGGCTGACGATCGGTCTGTTTTTCCTGTTGCCGACTTTTCTCGCCGGCTTCATCGATCCGTACATCCAAAGCGCAGCGGTACACAATCTGGCAGAGTCCGTCATCAAGCTGCTGATTTTCTTTGCCTATATGCTGCTGGTATCGCAGCAAAAAGATATCCAGCGCGTGTTCCAGTACCACGGTGCGGAGCACAAAACCATCTTCTGCTATGAGGCCGGACTGCCGCTGACCGTGGAGAACTGCCGTATTCAGAAGCGCTTCCACCCCCGCTGCGGCACAAGCTTCCTCTTTGTGGTGGTCATCATCTCCATCCTGATTTCCAGCGTGGTGTTCAGCTTCGTGGAGTGGCGCAACCTCTGGGTACGTTTCGGGATGCATCTGCTCCTGCTCATCCCCATCGTAGGCGTCGCCTATGAATTCAACCGCTATGTCGGCGGACACGACACGCCTGTGACCCGCTTTCTCTCCCGTCCGGGCCTTTGGCTCCAGAATTTTACGACCAACGAACCGGACGACAGTATGCTGGAGGTCGCCATAAAGGCAATCGAACTGGTAATCCCGGCAGAAAAAGGCAAGGACGCATGGTAGGAAGGGCGCGCAGGGAAACGATTTTTTCCTGATTGCGGGTGATGTGTGTATGGCAACGACCTATAACAACCTGTATCTGGATCTGCGCGCCCGTTTCAAAAATGCGGGTGTGTTCGATCCGACCCGTGCGGCGAGGGAGCTGACATGCGCCGCCTCCGGTAAAACGCCCGAGGAATTGATCCGCGACGGGCGGCTCTACGCCCCACCGGAGACGGAACGCGCGCTCAGCGAACTGGCAGACCGCCATCTCGCGGGCGAGCCTGTGGCTTATCTGATTGGCGAATGGGAGTTTTACGGCCTGCCGCTGGACATCTCCCGTTCGGTGCTGATTCCGCGCCCGGACACCGAGATCCTGGCGGCGCGCGCCATCGAAGCGGCGCAAAGCTACGACGAGCCGCGCGTGCTCGACCTCTGCGCGGGCAGCGGCTGCATCGGGCTGGCGATTGCAAAGCATGTACCGCATGCGCGCGTTCTGCTGGGCGAGCTGGACGAGGAGGCGATCAAAGTCTGTCGTCAGAACATCCGGCGCAACGACCTCGCCGCCCGCGTCAGCGCGGTGCGTGTGGACGCGCTGGACAAGCCGTCCCGCCAGCTGGGCGAGTTTGACGTCATCGCCAGCAACCCGCCCTACATCCCCACCGCCGACATCGACACGCTGGACGTATCGGTACGCAATTATGAACCGCACCGCGCGCTCGACGGCGGAGAAGACGGGCTGGAATTCTACCGCGCCGTCTGCGAAAAATGGCGCGACGCGCTGCGTCCCTACGGCAAGCTGCTTTTTGAGGTCGGCATCGGTCAGGCAGACGCTGTGCTGCGCCTGATGCGCCGGAACGGTTTCGGAGACGTGCAGGTCATACAGGACGGCAGCGGCATCCCGCGCGTAGTCTATGGCACGCTTTGGGACGAGGTCTGAGGCGAATACTAATTATTGATATGAGTTTACATAACACGGAGGATCGGATCATGGCAGAAAAAAACGCGACCAAGGCAGTCAGCCCGTCTGAGGAAAAGAAGCGGGCCATCGAAACAGCGATGCAGCAGATCGAGCGCACCTACGGCAAAGGCGCGATCATGCGTTACGGCGACGGCAAGGCGGCGGTGAACGTGGAGTCGATCTCCACCGGTTCTCTGGCGCTCGACCTTGCGCTGGGCGTCGGAGGGCTCCCCCGCGGGCGCATCGTGGAGATCTACGGTCCCGAATCCTCCGGTAAGACGACGCTGGCGCTGCATGTGCTGGCGCAGGCACAAAAGCAGGGCGGCGAGGTCGCCTTTATCGACGCGGAGCACGCGCTCGACGTCACCTACGCCCGTGCGCTGGGCGTCAACATCGAGGACATGCTGATTTCCCAGCCGGACACGGGCGAGTAGGCGCTGGAGATTTGCGAAGCGCTGGTGCGCTCCGGCGCCATCGACGTCATCGTGGTCGACTCCGTGGCGGCTCTGGTGCCGCGCGCGGAGATCGAGGGTGAGATGGGCGACAGCTTCGTCGGATTGCACGCGCGTCTCATGTCGCAGGCGCTGCGCAAGCTGACGGGCGCAATCAACAAGACGAACACCATTGTCATCTTCATCAACCAGCTGCGCGAAAAGGTCGGCGTCATGTATGGCAACCCGGAGGTGACGACAGGCGGGCGTGCGCTCAAATTCTATGCCTCCGTCCGTATCGACGTCCGCCGTGTGGAAACGCTCAAAAACGGCGGCGAAATGATCGGCAACCGCACCCGTGCCAAGGTGGTCAAAAACAAGATGGCGCCCCCGTTCCGCGAGGCGGAGTTCGACATCATGTACGGCGAGGGAATTTCACTGCTCGGCGAGCTGATCGACCTCGGCGTAAAGCTGGACTTTGTGCAAAAGAGCGGCTCATGGTACTCCATGGGCGAGACCCGTATCGGACAGGGCCGTGATGCCGCGAAGCAGTACCTCAAGGACAATCCCGAGGTCGCGGACAAGCTGGAGGCGGACATCCGCGCCAACTTCGACAAGCTGATGACGGGTCAGCAGCGCATTGCGGCGAAGGCGGCCGGCCGTGCCGTGGACGTTTCCGCGGACGACTTTGAGGGCTGACGGCCCGCATGAAGATCGAAAAGATCGAAAAATCGAAGCATAAGCAGGGGCGCGTGCTCGTGCATCTGGAGGGGGATAACCTCCTCCGGATCACCGAGGACGAGCTCCTGCGTTTCGACTTATATCCGGGGCTGGACATTGACCCCGGAACTGTGATAGAATTACGCAAGTGTGCCGCGCGCAGCGAGGCGCGTGTCCGTGCGGCAAACATGATCGCTGCGCGCCCCCTCTCCAAACAGGAGCTGCAAAAGCGCCTGCGGGACAAGGGCGCGGCGGATGCTGACGCCGAGGCCGCCGTCGACTGGCTTGCGGATATCGGCGCGCTGGACGACCTTGCCTACGCCAAAATGCTGGTGCGGCACTACAGTGCAAGCGGTTACGGCGAAGCGAGGCTGCGCGACGAACTGCGCCGGCGCGGTGTAGGCCGCGAGCTGTGGGACGAGGCGCTGGCGGACGCGCCGGACGCAGCTGAGACCATTGCGCGCGTCATCGCCGCCCGCACCCGGGGAAAGGTCCCCGACGAAACGGAACGCAAAAAACTCTCCGGCCTGCTGCTGCGCCGCGGATTCGCCTGGCGCGACGTCAAGGCAGCGCTCAATGCGCTGGGCGGAGAGATCTGGGAGGATTGAACGGATGCCGAAGGATATGCTGAAACTGCCCAACAACAAAAAGGGCTTTGTCATCCTGCTCGTATTGGAAGCGCTGGTTGCCGTGTGGGCGCTTGCGGCAACTTATTATGCCATTTCGCACGGCCTCACCCGCACCGTGATTTACGGCGCCATCACGCTTTTTGCGATCTTCTATATTTTCGGGCGCAGCCTGCGCAGTTTCTGCAACATTGTGCGCCGGGATCGTGAAGAGGCGGCTCAGGAACACGAAGGAGGCAACGCATGAGTCAGGCTAAAGTTTCATTTATTTCCCTCGGCTGCGCCAAAAACCTTGTCAACACCGAGCAGATGATGGCATTGTGCCGTGATGCCGGCCTGACGCTTCTGTCCGAGCCGGAGGGTGCCGACGTTGTGGTCGTCAACACCTGCGGTTTCATCGACTCTGCAAAGGAAGAGGCCATCGACAACATTCTGGCCATGGGTGAGCTGAAAAAGCGCGGCAAGATTCGTAAGATCCTGGTCACAGGCTGTCTCTCCCAGCGTTATAAGGACGAGATCCTGGACTCCATGCCCGAAGTGGACGGCATCATGGGCACAGGCAGCTACGGCGAGATCGTCGACGCCGTCGACGAGGTGCTTGCAGACGGCAAGCCCCACCGCTTCGGCAGCATCCACGCGCCCATCGAAGAATTGGACCGCGTCATCACCACACCGCCTTACACGGCATACCTGCGCATTGCGGAAGGCTGCGACAACCACTGCGCGTTCTGCGTCATCCCCTCCCTGCGCGGCAAATACCGCAGCCGGACGTGGGAAAGCGTTCTCGCCGAGGCAAAGAAGCTCGCGGATATGGGTGTGCAGGAAATCATCGTCATCGCACAGGATATCACGCGCTACGGCACAGACAACTACGGCAAGCGCCGTCTGCCGGAGCTGATTCACGAATTATGTAAACTTAATTTCCACTGGGTGCGCCTGCACTACCTCTACCCCGACGAGTTCGACGAAGAGCTGATCGACGCAATCACGACGGAGCCCAAGGTCCTTAAATATCTGGATATCCCGATCCAGCACTGCAACGACAAGATCCTTGCCGCAATGAACCGCCGCGGGGACAAAGCGTACCTGACGGCGCTGCTGCAAAAGCTGCGCGCACGCATTCCCGGGCTTGTGCTGCGCACGAGCATCATCACGGGCCTGCCCGGCGAGGGCGAGGCGGAGTTTGAGGAACTGTGCGACTTCCTGCGCGAAGTAAAAATTGAACGCGCAGGTGTATTTCCCTATTCGCCCGAGGACGGCACCGCCGCTGCAAAAATGGAAAACCGCGTCGACGCCGATGAGGCGCGCCGCCGCGCGGAGCTGCTGGTTGATGTGCAAAGCCGCGTAATGGACGCATACAACGAGCGGATGCAGGGCGAAGTCGTCGAGGTGCTGTGCGAGGGCTTCGACAGTGCGTCGATGGGTTATATCGGCCGCAGCTATGCCGAATCCGTTGACATCGACGGCAAGATCTATTTCTCGTCGGAACGTGATCTGGACGCGGGCAAATTTGTGAACGTCCGCATTACCGGCACCATGGACGGTGAACTGACGGGCGAAGCACTACAGGAGGCAGACAGGATATGACAACCGCAAATAAGCTGACCCTGCTGCGCATGGCCTTGATCCCGCTGTTTCTCGGCATTCTCTATGCCGGGTTCCCCGGTTCCCGCTATGCGGCGCTCGCCGTTTTCATTGTCGCAAGCCTGACCGATACGCTGGACGGCTATATCGCGCGGCACTACGATCAGGTCACCAATTTCGGCAAGTTCATGGACCCGCTGGCAGACAAGGTTCTGGTCATGGCGGCGATGTGTTGGTTCGTGGAATGCGGGCAGATGCCCGGCTGGGTGCTCGCCGTCGTGCTGCTGCGCGAGTTCGCGGTGTCCGGCATGCGCCTTGTTGCGGTCGAGCAGGGCCGCGTGATCGCGGCGGCATGGTCGGGCAAGGTAAAAACCGCCGCCACGATGGTATGCCTGTGTGTGATGATGGTGCTCAACGAAGGCTGGCTGCCCGCGCCCCGGGTGCTGAACCTGATTTGTATTGCCGTCATCGCCGGCACAACGCTCTACTCCGGCGTCGAGTATTTCATTAAGAATCGCGACGTGTTTCAAAACGTCGACTGAGGAGGGAAACCTATGTATCTCTACAATTCGGCAAGCCATAAAAAGGAAACCTTTGTCCCCAACCACCCCGACATCGTCAAAATGTATACCTGCGGCCCGACCGTGTACCATTTCGCGCACATTGGCAATCTGCGCAGCTACATCATGGAGGATGTACTGGAAAAGTACCTGCGTTTTCTCGGTTACAACGTCAAGCGCGTCATGAACATCACCGACGTCGGCCATCTCTCCAGTGATGCCGACACCGGCGAGGACAAGATGCTCAAGGGTGCCAGACGCGAGCACAAGAGCGTCATGGAGATCGCAAAGTTCTATACCGACGCCTTTTTCGACGACTGCCGCAAGCTGAACATCAAGCGCCCCGACGTCGTGGAGCCGGCGACAAACTGCATCGACGAGTATATCAAGATCATCACAAAGCTGCTCGACACGGGCTACGCTTATCTGGCAGGCGGAAACGTTTACTTCGATACCAGCAAGCTCAAGCGCTACTACATCTTCAACGACCATAATGAAGAGGACCTTGCCGTCGGCGTGCGTGAGGGCGTCGAGGAGGACACAAACAAGCGCAACAAGAACGACTTCGTGCTCTGGTTCACCAAGTCGAAGTTTGAGGATCAGGCGCTCAAATGGGAGTCCCCGTGGGGCGTTGGCTACCCGGGCTGGCACATCGAATGCTCCGGCATTTCGATGAAGCACCTCGGCGAAGACCTCGACATCCACTGCGGCGGCATCGACAATGCTTTCCCGCACCACACCAATGAGATCGCGCAAAGTGAAAGCTATCTCGGTCACAAGTGGACGAACTTCTGGGTGCATGTTGCGCACCTGAACACCGTAGACGGTAAAATGTCCAAGTCCAAGGGTGAGTTTTTGACGGTTTCGCTGTTGGAGGAGAAGGGTTACGACCCCGTGGCGTACCGTTTCTTCTGCCTGCAAAGCCACTACCGCAAAAACCTTGTTTTCACCTGGGAGAATCTGGACAACGCCCAGAAAGCGTTCGAAAAGCTGCTCACGAAAATCGCCGCCATTGCGCCGGACGACGGAGCGGTGGACGAGGAAACGCGCAAGGCGTACCGTGAGAAGTTCATCGCACAGATGGACAACGACCTCAACACGCCAAACGGCGTAACGATGGTCTATGATATCCTCAAGGCACAGGCAAACGGTGCGACAAAGCGTGCCATGCTTGCTGATGTGGACACGGTGCTGAGTCTTGATTTGCTCAAAAAGGCGGACGCGCTGCGTGAGAAGAACGCAAAGGCTGCCGCAACGCAGGGCGATGCGTTCACGGTCATCGCCGAGGACGGCACGCCCGATGAAGCGGTCGAATCGCTGATCCGCGCCCGCGCAGATGCCAAGAAGGCGAAAAACTTCGCCGAGGCGGACCGCATCCGCGACGAGCTCAAGGCGCAGGGGATCGAGCTGACCGATATCCCCAACGGTGCAAAGTGGAAGCGCGTGTAAACGCGGAAAGGAGCAGGCCATGCGCAAGATCCTGATTGTCGTCGATATGCAGAACGACTTCATCGACGGTGCGCTCGGCACCGCCGAGGCGGTCGCCATCGTGCCGCATGTGGTGGAAAAGATGCGCTCATACGACCCGTGGAACATCTATCTCACGCGGGATACGCACTATGAGAACTATCCGGAAACACAGGAGGGGCAAAACCTCCCCGTTGCACACTGCATCAAGGACACCGACGGCTGGCAGCTGCGCGCCGAGATTGCCGAGGCAGCCGCGGGCGCGACGATCATCGACAAGCCGACCTTCGGCTCGGTGGAATTGGCAAGCAAGCTGATGATCGAGCGCGCGCAGGAGGCGCTTGAAATCGAGATGGTCGGGCTTTGCACCGACATCTGCGTGGTATCGAATGCCCTTTTGTGCAAAGCGGCGATGCCCGAGGCGCCCATCACGGTAGACGCCGCCTGCTGTGCCGGCGTGACGCCGGAAAAGCACCGCGCGGCGCTGGAAACGATGCGCTCCTGCCAGATACGAATTATCAACGATTAAAAAGAATGGGTTCCGGGAGTGTTGCTTCCGGGACCCATTTCTCTGCAATGAAAACTTCCGGTTTTCATTGCAGAGTAGTATTATTCCGCTTTTGTGTGCTCACAAAGCTCGTTGATCTTTGCCTGCAGGCTTTTGAAATCATCAAACGCCTCCGGCCGTCTGCGCGGGTCGCGCAGCAGCGCCGCCGGATGGTAGACCGCCATCATCTGTATACCCGCTTTTTCGAACCACTGCCCGTGCTCGCGGGAGATCTTAAAATCCTCGCGAATGATCTTCATCGCCGCAATGCGTCCAAGGCAGACAATGATTTTCGGCCGCAGCAGCGCCGTCTGGCGGCGAAGGTACCCGATACAGGCGTCCTGCTCCACGCCCAGCGGATCGCGGTTCTCCGGCGGCCGGCACTTGACGATGTTCGCAATATAAACGTTTTCGCGTTTCAGTCCGATGATTGCCAGCATATCGTCGAGCAGCTTGCCCGCGCGCCCGACAAAGGGCTCGCCCTGCTCGTCCTCGTTCGCACCGGGGCCTTCGCCGATGAACAGCACCTCCGCATCCCGGCTGCCCACGCCGAATACCACGTTCTTTCGCGTTTCCCACAGCGAGCACTCGCGGCAGTTCATGCACGCCTGCTCCAACGCCTCCCAGCTATCCGCCATCTGATGATCCTCCCCTGTTTATTTCCGTATGCGTTCCCCAGCCCATGCCGAAAGAAAAACTTTTGCATTTGGCATAGCAAATCGCATGCGCCTGTGCTATAATAACCGCAAGCGGTTATTATACTGATTCAACTGCATATAGCACAACGGCGCTGCGCGCCTGTGCTATAATAACCGCAAGCGGTTATTATATTGATTCAACTGCATATAG
>CACZPK010000037.1 GCA_902783035.1 Oscillospiraceae bacterium | reverse complement strand
TGGTCTGCGCACACTTCTTCGTCTTCTACTTCGGCATCGTGGCGGACATCACGCCGCCGGTGGCGCTGGCAGCCTATGCCGGTTCCGCCATTGCGAAGGCGCCTCCGATGAAAACGGCATTCAACGCAACGCGTATTGCCATCGCCGCGTTCATCGTCCCGTACATCCTCGCCATGAACCCCGCCATGGTTTTCGAGTTCGACGCCGGCCTCGGCAGCGGCATGATCGCCTACAAGATCGTGCTGATCGTCGTGACCTCGATGCTGGGCATCTTCGGCGTGGCAGCGGCGCTCAACGGCTATCTCTTCCGCACGATCAATCCGGTCTTCCGTGTGATCCTCGCAGCCGGCGGTCTGTGCATGATGATCCCCGGCGAGTTGACCGATATTATCGGTCTTGCGCTTGTCGCCGCGGTCTGCGTGTTCCAGAAGCTCGGCGCCAAGAAGGAATCCGCGTCCGGTTCCGGACTGTAACGGTATCGGGTCATACAACAAGCAAAAGGAGCGGCATCAGCCGCTCCTTTTATCTTGCTCCGCCGCCGGGTAATCCAGCGTCGCGATGAATCCCTCCGCCCCCGTGCAGACGATGTCTCCCGCGACGACCGCACCATCGTAAACATAGATGTCTGCCTGGCAACCGCGCGGGTGCGCCGGGTAGTTTTTCACCGTATAGGTATACCGTTCCAGCGTCTCGCCCAGATAGGGCGTAAGGTCAAAGCCCTGCTGCGCCTGCAGCGCGTTGTAGGACCGGTACGGCTCCTCAAGCGTCTCGGGCAGTGTCAGGCGCAGTGCCTCAACCGGCTCCGGCGCCACCTCCCAGCCGAGACCTTCCAGATAGGCGACGCGCGCCTCGTTCGTTTCAATGCAGGGTTCCGCCGCATCGTCCCCCTCCCCTGTACCGCGCCCGATCAGCAGCAAGGCGGCGGCAAGCAAAGCGAGTGCGGCAAGAGCAAGCGAGAGCATATGGCGGCGGCGCGGCATTTTTGCGGTGACGATGAACATAGCGGACACTTCCTTTCAGAACAGCGTATTCCCTTCCGCGCAATAATATGCTATGCTGAGGCAGAGCAAGGAGGTGTCGCCATGTCAAAGGAACGGCTCGACAAACTGCTGGCGTCGACGGGACGCTGGTCGCGCAGCGAGGTCAAGCGGCTCGTGCGCGAGGGGCGTGTGCGCGTAGACGGCGCGATCCCGGCGGCGGCAGATGCAAAATATGACCCGGAAACCGCAGCATTCGCCGTGGACGGAGAAACGCTGCGCCTGCGCGCGCACATCTATGTCATGCTGCACAAGCCCGCAGGTGTGCTCTCCGCCACGGAGGACGGACGCGGCAAGACCGTCCTCGACCTGCTGCCGGAGGAATACCGGCGCCGCGGCCTGTTCCCCGTCGGACGCCTCGACAAAGACACGGAGGGGCTGCTGCTCCTGACCGACGACGGCGCGCTCGCACACGACCTGCTCTCCCCCAAAAAGCATGTGGACAAGCGCTACTACGCCCGCGTCTCGGGAACGCTGGACGAAGCGGACCGTGCGGCCTTCGCATCGGGCATGACGCTCCCCGACAGGCTTGTCTGCCTGCCGGCGGAGCTTTCCATCGTCTCCTCGGGGGCAGAAAGCGAGGCGCTCGTGACCATCCGCGAGGGCAAGTTCCACCAGATCAAGCGAATGTTTGCCGCGCGTGGAAAAAACGTCCTCTACCTCAAGCGCCTCTCGATGGGTACGCTGACGCTGGATACCTCGCTTGCCCCGGGCGCATGGCGGGAGTTGACCGAGGCGGAGGAAAAAAACCTCAAATAGACAAGTTGCCCAACAAAAACGGCACGTTGAATGTGACAGCATGCCGTTGTATTTGCGGAATCGCCAAATTTTGTTAAAAAATTTGTGAAAAAAAGAAAATTTAGCTTGCAATCTTCCGTTCCACCGCTTATAATGAAATCAATTCGTTGGCAGGTTGCACAAATGCGTATGTTGCGCAAGGGGAGGAACGCTATGTCCGGAAGAATGTTTTTGAATGTCGTCTCGCAGTTCAAGGAGACGACGGGTATCCGAATCGGCGTCATTGATTCCGAAGGTACGGTCATCGCATGTACCGACCTGCAGGAAATCGGTAAGAAGTGGCCCCAACTCGTCGCCCCCATTAACGAAAGTCCGGACGGCTGTGTCGTTCTGGAGGGGAAGACGTTCAAGGCACTCTCCAGCTGGGGCGGGCAGTTTGATTTTGCCGCCTATGCCGAAGGCGAGGACGAGGTCAGCTCCACGGCGTGCGCAATGGCCTCCGTTGCGCTCAACGGCGCCAAGAGCTACTATGAGGAAAAGCACGACAAGAGTTCTTTTGTCAAGAGCATCATTTCCGACAACATTCTGCCCAGCGACATCTATATCCGTGCCAAGGAGCTGCACGTGGATGCCGAGCAGCCCCGCGGCGTGTTCCTGATCCGCCGCCGCGACGAGCACGTGGACAACGTCACGGTCGAGAGCGTACAGAACCTGCTGGCGGACCGTCAATCCGGCTCCGTCGTATCCATGGGCGAGAGCGACATTGTCCTCATCCAGCACGTAGACGCAGAGGCGGAAACCCACGATCTGGAAAAGATTGCCTCCCAGATCGAAGAGGCGCTGCGCGTCGCGGGCGAGAGCACCGTTGTCATCGGTATCGGCACCGTTGCGCCCCATCTGCGCGATCTGGCAAAGTCCTATAAGGAAGCGCAGATTGCCATTGAGGTCGGCAAGGTGTTCGACACGGAAAAGTTTATCATCAACTATGAAAACCTCGGCATCGGCCGCCTGATCTATCAGCTGCCGACGACCCTGTGCGAAATGTTTTTGCAGGAGGTGTTCAAGAAGAATCCCATTGACGCGCTGGACAAGGAGACCCTGTTCACCATCAACAAGTTCTTTGAGAACAACCTCATCCTTTCTGAGACGGCGCGCAAGCTCTTTGTCCACCGCAACACGCTGGTCTACCGGTTGGAAAAGATCAAGAAGCTCACCGGTCTCGACCTGCGCGAGTTCGACGATGCAATCACCTTCAAGGTCGCGCTGATGGTCAAGAAATACCTCGCCTCCCGCGGCATTGAGGCATAAGGTTTTGTCTCCGTTGGCATATTCTCCAAAAATCACGCGGCTGCGCCGCGTGATTTTTTTGTCCTTTCCCTATCTGTTTACATAATTTATCCTTGCTATTTGCCAGGCTTTCCGCTATAATACTACAGGATATTTGTCGGGAAACGGCGAATCTAATTTTTTGCGGGATAAACAGGGGTTTTTCCGCGAAGAGAAAGAGGGCGGCGCGCGGGTGATTCGACTCAAGGACGTTGAAAAGGAATACGAAAACGGCACCTATGCGCTGCGCGGCATCACGCTGACGATCGAGGATGGAGAGTTTGTTTTTCTGGTCGGGCCGTCCGGCTCCGGCAAGTCCACGATCATCAAGCTGCTCACGGGTGAGATCCTGCCCTCAAGCGGCCGCGTGGTTGTCAACGGTTTCAGCCTGACGAAAATTTCCGACCGGCAGATCCCTCTGCTGCGCCGCTCGATCGGTGTCATTTTTCAGGACTTCCGCCTGATCGAAAAAAAGACCGTTTATGAGAACCTGAGCTTTGCAATGCGTGCTGTCGGCGCAACGCCGCGCACGATCAAGAACCGCATCCCCTATGTGCTCAAGCTGGTGGGGCTGGAGGAAAAGGCCGACCAGTATCCCCATGAGCTTTCCGGCGGCGAGCAGCAGCGCGTCGCCATTGCCCGCGCGCTGGTCAACAATCCCTACACCATCATCGCCGACGAGCCGACGGGCAACCTCGACCCCGCGCGTTCGCTGGAAATCATGCGCCTTCTGGGCCGCATCAACGAGCTGGGTACGACGGTGGTGGTCGTGACCCATGAGCGCGATCTGGTCAACCGTTTCCACAAGCGCGTTGTCCTGCTGGAACAGGGCCTCATTACAGGCGACGGCGTCGGCTACGACGCAAAGTGAGGAGGGGACGATGCACAGACACGATTTTTCTTACTTTATGCACGAGGGCGTCAGCAACCTCTTCAGCCACGGCTTCATGTCTTTTGCCGCCATCGGCATCACGGTGGCGTGCCTGCTGATCATGGGCACGTTTTCGCTGGTGGCATACAATGCGGAGATGCTGCTGCAAACGCTGGAGAGCGAATATGAGATTCTTGCCTTTGTCGACGAGAATTACAACGACGCCCAGACGAAGGCGGTCGGAGAGGCGATCCGAAAGCTCAACAACGTCAAGAGCGTCGAGTTCATCACCCGCGAGGATGCAATGGCGAGCTTTGAAGAGCGCAATCTCGACGATTACATGCGCCGCAACATCATTCCGTCGATGTTCCGCGACCGTTACGCGGTCTATGTCAACGACCTCAAGCTTGTGCGTCAGACGGCGCGTGACGTGGAGTCGGTGGAGGGCATCGGCGACGGCAACGTCCGCGTGGACGAGGATATCGCCGGCGGCTTCATTCTGGTGCGCAACGTGGCGAGCGCGGTCAGCCTTGCGCTCATTGCGATCTTGCTGGTGGTGTCGGTATTCATCATCTCCAACACCATCCGGCTTACGACCTTTGACCGCCGTGACGAGATCGCGATCATGAAGATGGTTGGTGCTACAAACTGGTTTATCCGCTGGCCGTTTGTGTATGAAGGCTTTTTGCTGGGGCTTTTGAGTTCTCTGATTGCCTTTGGCCTGCAATGGCTGGTCTACGCCTCCATGGTGAAGAGCATCGCCGCCGCGGATACGCTGCAATTCCTGCGCGCGGTGCCGTTTAGCAGCATCTGGAAACCGGTCGCTCTGAGTTTCGGCGCAGCGGGCATCCTGATCGGTGTCGGCGGCAGTCTGACGGCGATCCGCAAGTTCCTGCAGGTATAAGGGGTGGCGCCGTGAAGAAACGATTGACCTATACGGTATGCGCCGTCATTTGCCTGCTGGCCCTGCTGTTGTCGGACACCGCTCCGTTTGCCGTCGTGCCGGACGCAGCCGCCGTAACGCAGGCGGAGATCGACGCGAAAAAGCAGGAAAAGAAAAAGCTTGAGGGCCAGAAGTCTGAGCTGCAGGCACAGCTCAAGACCCTGCAGCGCGACAAGAGCAACGCACTGGCGCAAAAGGAAAACCTTGACACGCAAATCGCGATCATCCGTTCCGAGATCGCGGCAACCGAAGAAGAGATCACACAGTACGGCGAGCTGATCGAGCAGACCGAGCAGGAGCTTGCCGAGACCCAGCGCAAGCACGAGGAGCAGTACGAACTGTTCTGCGCCCGCGTACGCGCGATGGAGGAGCGCGGCACCGTATCCTACTGGTCGGTGCTCTTCCGCGCGACAAGCTTTTCCGATCTGCTGGCGTCCATGGACTTCATCAACGAGATCATGGAAAGTGACCAGCGCGTGATCGAAGATCTGCAAAGCACGGAGAACGAGCTGGCCGCGCAGCAGGAAAAGCTGGAGGGCGAGCTGGCCGAGCAGGAGGCGGTGCGCGCGGAACTGTCGACGCGCAATGCCGAGCTCAACAGCCAGCTCAGCGCGGCGCGGCAGCTGATCAGTGATATCGCCGCCGACGAGGCGGAATACCAGAAGCTCATCAAGGAGAAAGAGGCCGCTGCCGCTGCGGAACAGGCTGAGATCGTCCGCCTTTCCCGCGAGCTTGCCGCGCAGCAGAACCAGGGCGCCGGCACCCTCGGCGGTTACATCTGGCCGTGCAGCAGCCACTACATCACTTCCCCGCTCGGCTCGCGCTACACGGGCATCGCGGGCGCGTCCACAAACCACATGGGCATCGACATCGGCCGCGTCGGCTACTCGACGCAGGCGGTCGCCGCCAAGGCGGGCACGGTCATTATCTCCAGCTACAACCGCTATCGTGGAAACTATGTCGTTGTCAGCCATGGCAGCGGCAATACCACGACCTATCAGCACCTCTCCAAGCGTTCGGTGAACGTGGGCGACAAGGTCGCGCAGGGACAGGTTGTCGGCATCACTGGCTCGACTGGCGTTTCCGGCGGACCGCACCTGCATTTTGAGATCACCGAAAACGGGCAGATCGTCAATCCCCTCAAGTATCTCACCAATTACATCAAGGGCTGGTAAAAAATGCTCTAAAAATGCGCTTCCCTCCGTACAATGGAGGGAAGCCTTTTTTTGTGGGAGCTGATCCGATGCTCGGTCTGGTCGTCTGCCGCGGCGAAATGCCCTGCCTGCCGGACGGTGCGCGTTTTCGCACGGTATTTGTTTCGCCCGGCACGGGCTTGCGGGCCAAATGCGCCGCCCGTGCCGCCGCGCGCGCCCTGCGCCGCGACAGCGTGCGTGAAGCCGTATTTCCAGAGGGTTATGTATTTCGGGACTTATTTGCCCGTGCGGGCATCACCGCAGTTCCGCTCGCGCCTCTTTATCGTGCCACCGCCTCCGCCCTTGTGCGATTCCGGTTGGCACAGCTCGGCATCGACCCGCGTCATGCCGCCGTCACCCTCGCGGCCGGAAGCGTTACGCCGGAGCTGCGGCGCGCCGCAAAGTCACTCAGCGCCGACGTGCGCCGCATCGCACTCGCAGTCCCCGGCGGCGCCGCGCTTGCCGGCATGCTGCGGCGGGAGCTTGGCATCGCGATACAGGTTGGGGCGGCAGCGGATCTGCCGCGCGCCGACCTGATCGTTGATTTCAGCGGCACAGCGGTGAAAGATGGCGTTCTTTCCCTTGGGGAAACGCTGCCGGCCATCTATGACAGTCCCCTGCCAAATGCCCTTCTGTCGGCGCTTTGGCGCAGCGGCGTACTGGTCCCGGAAGATCTGCGGGTATGTGACATCAACCTTGCAAAATAGCATGGCAACAGTGCTTTTGTTGGAAAATGGCGAAACAGCACAAAAAGCAGTTGCTTTTCCGTCCAACTCAGGCTATAATATACATAATATCCGGACACCTCCGGATTCTTTCGGTGCAACATTGTCTGAGGAGGAAGGAAACCATGAGTAGCAAAAAAATGAATGGAAGAACAGACAACACCAAGCATGCAAGGCGTGTCAGCGTACAGTTTAAGCTGATGGCTGTGCTGGTACCTATCATTGTCATCACCGTCGCCGCTCTGATTTTGATCGTGCGCAGCTCTACCACGGCGATCCTGCAGAGCAGAACGGGTGAACTGCTGAACGCCGACGCACAGACCGTCGTCAACGATGTTGAGGCGTGGATGGGCGACATCTTCGGTCATCTGGACGCGCAGCGCAAAGTTTTGGAATACATGAACATGACGCCGGAAGAGGATCTGGCCTATCTGACGGCCACGCTCGATCCCAGCTGCGCTTTCCCCGGCGGTATGTTCTATGCGTTGGAAAACCACAGAGTCGTGCATCCGACCTGGACGCCCGACGCCGGTTATGATCCCACCAGCCGGAGCTGGTATATCGAAGGCAAGGCAACCCGTGACATCAAGTTTGGTGCCGCCTACATGGATATGATCACCAACAGCGTCGTCGTGACGGCCGCCGGCCAGCTGCTGGATACGCACGGCAGCGTCCGCGGCGTGGTCGCGGGCGACGTGCAGCTGAGCAAGCTCTCCGAGATCGTCAGCGAGATCAAGGTCGAGCAGACCGGCGGCGCCTTCATAATCGACTACAGCGGCGACGTGGTCGTCGGCGCGACGGACAGCTCCGTATTGGGCGTGGCGCCCAAGGATACGCCCGCAGGCTCCATGTACCAGACGGCTGGCGAATGGATTTCCGCGCGTGTGACGGGCTTGAAGACCGCTGAAATCAACGGCAAAACGTACCTCTTCTATCTGATGCAGGTGCCCAACACCAGTTGGGTCACGGTCACCTACGTTCCCGAGGCGGAGATCATGGCAGACGCAAATACCCTGACGCGCACGCTGGTCATCATCGGAATCATCGCCGCGCTGCTGCTCAGCGTCCTCATCTTTGTTCTGACCCACCAGATCGTGCTGGTCCCGGTCAAGAAGCTTGACAACGTCGCCCAGCGTATTGCAGACGGTGACTTGACCGCCACGGTGGATTATCGCTCCAACGATGAATTCGGCACATTGTCCGAAAACTTCGGCAAGACGGCAAACCGCCTGCACTCCTACATCGACTACATCGACGAGATTTCCAAGGTGCTCAACGAGATTGCGAACGGCAACCTGACGTTCCGTCTGAATCTGGATTACGCGGGTGAATTTGCGAAGATCAAGCGCGCGCTGGAGAACATCTCCGACTCCCTCAATGACACGATCTCCAAGATCGACACGTCGTCCCAGCAGGTCTCCGCGGGCGCCGGTCACCTGTCCACCGGCTCGCAGTCCCTCTCTCAGGGCGCCGCGGAGCAGGCGGCAGCGGTTGAAGAGCTGTCCGCCACCATCTCCGAGCTGTCCGAGCAGGTGCACAAGAACGCTGATGAATCCAAGAAGGTCAGCACCGACGTC
>CACZPK010000036.1 GCA_902783035.1 Oscillospiraceae bacterium | reverse complement strand
GTGGAAAGGTGCGGTAAGAGCGCACCCGACGGCGTGGAAGCGTCCGTCGCTGTAAACTCTATCCGGAGCAACACCGGTATGGGAGCGGGGATCTACTAGCCGGGATCCCAAGGCTTGCCCGGCCGCTCCCGGGGTGGCTGGATCGCCGTGGCAACACGGCGGCTAGATAGATGACTGTCGAATACAGAACCCGGCTTACAGTCTTGCTCGTACCAATATGAAACCCGCAGCGCAAACGCGCCGCGGGTTTCTTCCTTTTTATGATTCGCTCCAGCTATCCTCTATAAAAGCAGTTATTGCCTGCTTTTATAGATTGCAACATCAATCCTGCTCCCAGTTGTGCCAGACGTTCTGCACGTCCTCGTTCTCCTCCAGGAAGTCGATGAGCTTTTCCATGTTCTTGACGTCTTCCTCGGTTTTGAGGGTAACGTAGTTTTGCGGAACCATCGAGATCTCCGCGCTGACGAACACATAGCCCTTATCCTCCAGCGCCTTGACAACGTCGTTGAATGCGTCGGGATCGGTTGTGATCTCAAACACGGGGCCATCCGCCTCAAAGTCGTCCGCGCCGGCGTCCAGCGCATCCTCCATGACCTTATCCTCTTCGTAGTCGCCGTCCTCATTGTCGATAACGATGACGCCCTTGCGATCGAAGGACCAGCTCACGCAACCCTGTGCGCCAAGATTGCCGCCAAATTTGTCAAAGTAATGGCGAACCTCCGGCGCGGTACGCTGGCGATTGTCGGTCAGCGCCTCAACGATAACCGCCACGCCGCAGGGGCCATAGCCCTCATAGGTAACGGACTCGTAGTTGTCGGTGTTACCCGCGCCGAGCGCCTTGTCAATGGTACGCTTGATGTTGTCGTTGGGCATATTCGCCGCCTTTGCCTTGGCAATGACGGTCGCAAGACGGGAGTTGTTCGCCGGGTCGCCGCTGCCGCCCTGTTTAACGGCCACGATGATCTCCTTGGCGATCTTGGTGAATGCCGCGCTGCGCTTGGCGTCCGCCGCGCCCTTCGTCTTTTGGATATTGTGCCACTTGGAATGTCCGGACATGGTGATTTCTCCTTACGTTTCTGTGTAATATTCGATCACGCTCTTGTTGTGAGACGTGGAGAGTATGAATGCAAGCTGCGGAAAACGTTCCGCCAGAAAATCGTGAATCGCCCCGCAAACGGGATTCTCGGTCTCAAAGTGTCCCGCGTCGATGAGATTGATGCCGTTTGCATCAAGAAACTCATGGTATTTGAGATCCGCGGTCACAAAGGTATCGCACCCCATTGCCAATGCATTGGATATATATTCCGCGCACGCGCCGCCGCCAACGGCGACCCTGTGTACGGTTTTACCGGCATCGCGGTATCGCAAACCCCGGCAACCTAATAATTGTATCACATCTGATAGGAACTGTTCAAGTCTTTTTTCACATTTCAGTGTACCGACTCGCCCAATTTTTTCCTCATTAAGCATGGAAAGCCCTTCCAGGCCCAGTTTCTGTGCCAGAATATCGTTCACACCACCGTCTGCCGCATCCAGATTTGTGTGCATGCAGATGGCAGACACACCGTTGCGCAACAGCTTGGTAATCGTCCTTCCCTGTGCGTTATCATCCACAACGCTCTGCACCTCATGCCAACGACAGTTCATTAACGGATGGTGTGCCACGATCAATTCCGCCCCTTGCGCAATCGCCTCATCCGCAACCCATTCGGTCACGTCCAGCGCAATGAGTACGCGACTTACTTTCGAAGCACCGCTGCCCACCAACAGCCCCACGTTGTCCCAGTCCGCCGCCAGCTCCCGCGGCGCCCAGCCGTAGAGCGCGTTCTCGATCTCATGTACCGTTGGCATCTTCCCACTCCTTTATCTTCTTCCGCAATGCGCAGGCATCCGACTCCAGCGAAGCGAGCAGCGCACTATCGGCGCTTCTGGCGCTCCGCAGTCCGGCTGCGGCAGACTCCAGTTTCCGCACGCGGCTGCGCGCATAATCTCCATACAGCGGGTCGTGCAGCAATCCAGCACCGCACCATGCTTCCGCGGCGGTTGGCGCCGCACTGTTCCCCGGGTGCACAACCATCACGGCATAAATATTGCCCTTGTCGCGCACCAAGTGCTCCTGCCTGATGCAATACCCATTTTCCGCCAACCACGGGCGCAGCAGCTCCGCCTTTGTCATGGGTTGCAATAACAATGTACGGTCACTTTGCCGCAGCCATGGCGCCGCTTGCAGAATCGCAACAATCGTCTCACCGCCCATGCCGGCAATCGCCACGGTATCCGCCTCTTCCGGTGCAATGCCGTCCAGACCCGCGCAGAGGCGAAAGTCCATACGTGCCGCGACGCCGTACCGTTGCGCCGTGCGGCGCGCATGCTCCAACGGCGCAGCGTTGATATCGGAAGCAATGGCAAAATCGATCTTCCCGTTTTGCAGCAGCCATACAGGGAGATAACCATGATCCGTACCGATATCGGCAAGCCGGGCTCCCTGCGGCACACACGCCGCAATGCAGTGCAGGCGCGGCTGCAGTTGCAGTATTTCCCCACTCATAGCACATCCGTCAAACAAAGCGCATACGGAACCCGTATGCGCTTTGCTCTAACCTGTTATTGCGCCGCGTCGGCGTCAAAATCGCGGTTGGCTTCCTCGTTAACGATCTCCAGCAGCTTGTCCATCTGCTCATCGACCAGGCCGTGCACCATACACGCCTCTTCCACAGTCTCACCGCGGCTGGACGGGCAGCCCAGGCAGTGCATGCCGATGGAATAAAAAATAGGGGCGGTCTGCGGTGCGATCTCCAGAATATCACCGATCACGGTGTCCTTCGTGATTTGAACCATATTGAGAGTCCTCCTTATCCATGTTGGTTGATAGTTTATCTCATCTTTTCCGGTTTTTCAATAGACAATTAGAATAAGAAGGCAATACTGTCCTGCCTTTTTTTGACAAAACATGCAGAAAATCGCAAAAAGAAAAGCATCCGTCCGTCGGACGAATGCTCTCTTCGCTTTTTTTACTGCTCGGCGCGCATCTTGGCGAAGCAGTCGCTGCAGTAGACCGGACGATCGGTCTTGGGCTCAAAGGGAACGCGAGCCTCGCCGCCGCAGTTTGCGCAAACAGCGGTGAAATACTCACGCGGACCGCGGGCCGCATTCTTGCGGGCATCACGGCAGGCCTTGCAGCGCTGGGGCTCGTTCTGGAAGCCGCGCTCGGCATAGAACTCCTGCTCACCGGCGGTGAACACGAACTCGTTGCCGCATTCCTTGCAGACTAAGGTTTTGTCTTCGTACATGTTTTTACCCTCTCTTTGAATTGGAAGAATATAACAAGCAGCGCTGTACTGCCTATTATCAAAGTTTTTCCGTTTCCCTGCCGCCTTCGGAAATACGGAGCTGCTGCGCGACCTTGCGCCGGACGCGTTGCACGGCGTTGTCCACCGACTTGGGCGGCCTGTCGACGATCGCCGCGATCTCCTGACAGGACAGGCCGTCAAGGTAGTAACCCAGTATCTTGGCCTCAAACTCGGACAACTGTTTCGTTGTGCATTCAAGGACATTTTCCACATAGTCCCGATCCGCGATCAGCACCTCGGGATCCGTCAGCGAAACGTCGAATGCACCAGCGGTGTAGGAATTGCTGTCAAAGAAAGGGTGATCCAGTGAAACGGACTGGTTAAGTGGCGCGTGCTTGTCCCGCGCCGCGGCACGCAAAGCGGAATAAAGCCGATTGCGGATGCATACCTCTGCAAATGTACGGAATGACGCGGCCTTGCCCTCCCGGTACTCGCGAATCGCGCGAATAAGGCCGAACATGCCTTCCTGAATCAGGTCTTCCCCGTCCCCACCCGTCAGAAACAGAGGACGGGCACAGGCACGAACCAACGCGTAATATCGGGTCACAAGCGCGGCCTCCGCCTCTGAATCCCCCTCTGACGCCAGAGCGCAAAGCTGCTCGTCAGAGCGGTCGTCCAGCATACCGCGCGCTTCTTTATACTGTTGAACCATAACGCATTATACCCGTATGCATTTTTATTTGTCAAGAACAAATCAAAATAATTTATTAGTTTTTTCTATTTTTCTGTTTAACCCCTAAAATGTGCCAAGCCACGCCAATTATGTCAAAAGCTCAGTTGCTCGGAACCGTCTGCCAAACCGCTCGGGACAGAAAGTCCCAAATGCTCATACGCCTTACGCGTAACACAGCGTCCGCGGGGCGTGCGGGTCAAAAATCCGAGCTGCATGAGGTACGGCTCATACACATCCTCCAGCGTCACAGCCTCTTCCCCAATGGTTGCCGCCAACGTTTCCAAACCTACCGGGCCGCCGCCGTAATTCTCAATGATTGCCCCCAGCATACGCCGGTCAATAGGGTCAAGGCCAAGCCAGTCGATCTCCAGCGCACGCAGCGCCTCATCCGCAACCGCACGGGTAATGACACCGTCTGCCCTGACCTGTGCGAAGTCGCGCACGCGCCGGAGCATCCGGTTTGCAATGCGCGGTGTACCGCGTGAGCGCCTTGCAATCTCCAACGCGCCCTCTGGCTCAATCGACACGTCAAGGATACCTGCCGAGCGCGTCACGATCCGGCACAATTCCTCCGGCGTATAAAGTTCCAGCCGAAGCGTTACGCCAAAACGGTCGCGCAGCGGCGCAGAGAGCTGTCCCGCCCGCGTCGTCGCACCGATGAGCGTGAAATGCGGCAGATCGAGACGGATGGAGTTGGCACTTGGTCCCTTGCCGATGATGATGTCGATGGCATAGTCCTCCATCGCCGGATAGAGTATCTCCTCCACCGCGCGGTTGAGCCGGTGGATCTCATCGACAAAGAGGATATCGTTTTCATTCAGATTGGTCAGC
The DNA here is from genome assembly GCA_902783035.1 of Oscillospiraceae bacterium. Classification (GTDB taxonomy): domain Bacteria; phylum Bacillota; class Clostridia; order Oscillospirales; family Oscillospiraceae; genus Hominicoprocola. Next base: position 3,706 of record CACZPK010000036.1, on the reverse strand, counting down.
AGCGCAGCAAGGTCGCCTGCCTTTTCGATGGCCGGACCGGAAGTGATGCGAATACCCGCCCCCATTTCCTGGGCAATGATGCCTGCCAGCGTCGTTTTGCCAAGGCCGGGCGGACCGTGCAGCAGAACGTGGTCAAGCGACTCTCCGCGCTGTTTCGCCGCTTCGATGAAAACAGCAAGGTTTCCCTTTGCCTTCTCCTGCCCGATGTACTCCCCCAGCGTTTTGGGGCGCAAAGACCCCTCCTGCGCATCCTCCTGCAAAAAGGTCTTTGCCACGATCGGCTCTTCATAGATGTCGGTGCCGAAATCAATGCTCATGCACAGTCTCCTTCTATCGCAATGCAAGGAATGAAAGCGCCGCCAGCACCAGCGAAGCGCCCGCCCAGATCCAAAAATGCAGTCGGGAGCGCGCAAGTGCCTGCTGCTCCTCGTCCGTCAGCACCTCACCGAAGCCGCGCCGACTGGACAGATCGCCCCACTGCCGTCCCTTCGCCCATGCAACGATAAGAGCAGCCAGCGAGAGGGTTATCAGCACAAGAAACCAAATGACGGGCGCCATGCTATTTCACCATACGACGGAGCGCCTGCCGTACCAGTTCCTCCAGCGGAAGCGACTCAGCGTCAAGACCCTTGAGCGCCGCCGAGATGTCCGATTGCGAATAGCCAAGCACAGCCAGCGCCTGCGCTGCCTCCACCGACTTGCTGCCGGACGCGGCGGCAGGGATGGCAGATGGAATGAAGTCGCCCGCCTGCTGTTCCTTGGCAAGCTTATCCTTGAGCTCAAGGATAATACGCTGGGCGATCTTCTTGCCGACGCCAGGGGCCGCGGTCAGCGATTTTTCGTCTCCTGTAATGACCGCCATCGCCAGTCCCTCCGGCGTGACGGAAGAGAGGATAGAAAGCGCCGCCTTCGGCCCCACACCGGACACGGCAAGCAGCTGCTTAAAGCTGCCCAGCTCCCCCTGCGTGGCAAAGCCATAAAGGTCAAAGACATCTTCGCCCACGTTCAGATAGGTGTAAAGGCGACCGCGTTCCCCCTTTTTGAGTTGTCCCAGCGTGGTATTTGTTGTCTTGCAGGCATAACCCACACCGTTACAGTCAATGACCGCGAGGTATGGTTCAATGTGTGCAACGATGCCATCTACATAATAAAACATAACAGTCTCTCCTAGATCGTTTGCTTGGCTGCCAGATTGGACGACGCCAGCAACGAGGTCGTACTGCGCGCGTGGCACAGTGCAAGCGCCAGCGCGTCGGCTGCGTCATCCGGCTTGGGAACCGCCTTGAGCTTAAGCAGGCGTTTCGTCATATCCATGACTTGCCGTTTTTCTGCCTTGCCATACCCCACCACCGCCTGCTTAACCTGCGAAGGCGTATACTCATAAAGCGGCACACCGCACTTCTCTGCGCTGTAAAGGATCACGCCGCGGCCATGTGCGACGGCAATGCCCGTGGTAATGTTATTGTTAAAGAACAGTTCCTCAATGGATATAACGTCGGGGCGGCACTGTGCGATCAGCTCCTCCATATCGTTGCCGATCTGCCACAGGCGCGTCGCCAGCGGAAGACCCGCCTCCGTCGTAATGGCTCCGTATTGCAGCATCCGCGTCTGTCCGCGTTCTGCCTCAATCAGTCCAAAACCGACGATGGCAATGCCCGGGTCGATACCCAAAATCCGCATATGGCACCCCCTCGCAACTTTTTCGAACTATTGTATCATAATCTTTTGTAAAACGCAACCACCAAAACGTGCCACAGTTGCAAAAAAGACCGCTCCCCGCCCCGGCGGGAAACGGTCCTTTATGCTCTCGGATGTGCCCGTTGATAAACGTCCTTGAGTTGTTTTTTGACAACGTGCGTGTAAATCTGCGTGGACGAAATATCCGCGTGACCGAGCATTTCCTGAATGGAATGCAGATCGGCGCCGTTTTCCAACAGATGTACCGCAAAGGAATGTCGCAACGTGTGTGGTGTGATTTCCTTTTCAATCTGCGCCATTTCCTGATAGTGCTTGACGATCTTCCAGAAGCCCTGACGGCTCATGCGTTCGCCGTTCATATTGACAAACAGTGCCGTTTCCTCCGGATCGGCAATCAGCTGCGGACGGATCTCCTTGATATAGTCCGAAATTGCCTTGATTGCGGCGGGATAAAGCGGAATGATTCGTTCCTTGCCTTTGCTCTCGCAACGGATAAATCCTGCGCTCAGACTCACATCCTTCTCGTTCAGGGAAATCAACTCCGAGACACGGATACCCGTGGCATACAGCAATTCAAGCATTGCGTGGTCCCGATAGCCTTTTGCGTCAACGCACTGGGGCTGCTCCAAAAACAGCTCGACCTCGCGCGAGGTAAGGATCTCCGGGAACTTGCGCTCAACTTTCTGTGTCACAACGCCCTTTGCGGGGTTGGACTTTACCTCGCCTTTGCCTTGCAGATACGTGTAAAACGATTTGATCGAGGCAACGGAGCGCGTGATGGTCGCGGCGGATTTGCCTTTCCCCGTCATCCACTCCACATACTCCGTAATCGTCTCCTGATCGACTTTGCGAAGGTCCTGCTCCGGGTGGTGCTCATCCTGCCATGCCGCAAACTGATGCAAATCGCGCATATAGGAGCTGAGCGTATTCTGGGAGGCCTGCTTCTCGTTGGCCAGATAGTTTTGATAGCTTGTCAGCAGTTCTTCCAAAAAACTTCCCTCCCCTTCGGTCTTACTGCGGCCACCCGGCCGGACAATGCGGAGCGGCTACAGGAGCCGTGGTATGAGCCACAGCTCCATTGCGCAGCCAATCCATAAACACACACAACATACCGCAAAGCGATACCAGTACGCCGCGCCATACGCAACGGGACGCACTCGTTTCCCACTGCCGCCCAGCGTCAGCACTGCAAGTGAAAAAGATTTGTCCAGTGCCGCAATTCCCAGCAAAAAAGTACAGGGAACAACAAACAGCAGCCGGAGCGTAAAGAGTGCCGGCAACAGAAGGAATTCCTCCCTGCCCAGTGTAAGCGCAAAGCAAAACAGAGAAAACGCAAGCACGAATCCCTGCGCCGCCATCAGCAACGGCAACGCCACAACGCCGATTGACGCAAAGCCAAGCAGAAACGCCAAAACCGGAGCGCGTAAATAACACACCAGCGTTTGCGTCACAACCCCGCCCGTCAATGTACGTTCCCCATTCAAGGCAAGGTACCTGTCCAGGTAGCGGCGCAACGCGTTGGACGTCTCATCCCCGCAGCGGCCGGAAGCAACATACGCACACAAAACGCCAAACACGAAAAAAAGCGCCAGCAGCAGCGAACGCAACGGTAAAGATCCCACCGTCACATAGCGCAGCTTTCGCGCCCTTACAGTTTCTGTCATTCTCGTTTCACCTCACATAATGCAGGCAAAACGCAAACGAAAAGCGCGAATCCGTACTTGTCAATAATAGGACTTTTCCCGCCTTTTCGCAAGCGAAATTGCCGATTTTCTCCAATTTTGTTAATTATGTAAAAATGTTATGTAAATTATATTATGTTAACTATGTAAACATAGCCGATATTTTGAATCACAAAGGACAAGATGTGGTGCCGTCTTTTTTTCCTCTCACCACATTTGGAAATTCGCCTCCCATCCCACGCAAGCCGCCCAAAGTTTGCTTTTTGCCCCTCGACCCCAAAACCTTTGTGCAACCTGTAGAACCTGACTTTTGCCGTTTTATAACT
>CACZPK010000035.1 GCA_902783035.1 Oscillospiraceae bacterium | reverse complement strand
GGGCGGCTCCGGCGTATCCGCCTGATCGTTGAACGCGGAAAACAGATCCGGCTCCGCTTCGGGCTCCTTGGTTTTGCTCTTGGCTTTTTTTGTGGTTTTCGGCGCTTCGGGTTTTGCCGTTTCTTTGGCAGGTGCTGCCGCGCTCTCTTCCGGGTGCGGTTCTGCCGTGGGGACGTCCGCCGCAGGGATTTCCGCTGCGGGGATATCGGTGGTTTTCGGCTCCTCGACGGGGATGGGCGGGGCTTCCGTGGGTTCGCCGCCTCCAAAGATGGCGTCGAAGTCCGGTTCCTGTCCGTCCTCCTGCGGGAATCCAAATACGTCGTTGAGTTCACTCATAGTTTTTCTGCTCCTTTCGGTTTTTCTCTGGACACAAAAAAAGACCGTAAACCGCCTATAGCCATAGGCAATTTACAGTCTTCTTGGTCCTTCGTTTTTCGCTTTCCGGGTCATTTGCGGATAGAAATGGGCAGACTTGTCCCCCCTTCCTGTTGCTCCGCCCTACAAATGCTCTCCCCTACAAATGCTCTTCCCTGAAAACACCTGTATTTTAGCACCTTTTTCCCGCTTTTGGTAGTTGTAGTTTTTACAACAGCACAAATAGCCTGATATGTATAAAAAGCGCCCCGTCGAACCCACAGCTGGGAACGACGGGGCATGGTTTGCTTCTTCTTATGCGGTTTTTTGCTGTGCGAGTTCCTTGATAACTTCGAGCGCCAAGCCGGAAAACTCGGCAATTTTTTCAAGAGACAGCGTTCCATCTTTGATCATGCGTAGTGCGATTTCCTTAGAGTTTCGCAGCGCCGCCTCGTTTCTCATATCCTCCATTGCCTTGCACATAGACGCCACTCCTCTACCGCGCAACCAGCCGATCCACCAGCGAATTGTCCGTCTCAAACAGATACAGCAGATGCCGCGCCGCGCCGGAAGGTTCATTTTTACCGGCTTCCCATGCCTCGACGGTTCTGGGCGATACGCCGAGCGCATACGCAAGCCGCCGCTGGGACAGCTTCAAAGCCTTGCGCGCCCGCACCACATCCTCCGCCTTGTAAACGGGAACGGGGTCGGGGATTTCGCGCACGACTTCTCTGCCACGGCTCTTATCCCCCTCGATATAGGCAACGGCATCCTCCAATCCTGCCATCAGCGATTCATAGAAACTCTGCTCCGCCATCGTTCAGCCCTCCTTTTTGATACGCTCCACGAGCTGTCTCATTTTCTTCTTTTGCTCCGGAGTCAAATCCTCTTGCACGTTCTTGGCATATGCCGTAATCATGTAAATGTGCTCGCTCACTACCACATCAACATAGACGACACGGCCTCCGCCTTTTTTGCCGCGCTCTTCGATGGGAATACGGATTTTTCGTGCTCCGCCAAGACCGGGAATGACGTCGCCCTCGTCAGGGTTTTCAACCAGGCGGTTTTCAAGCTCTGTCAATTCCTCGTCACCAAGTCCCATCGCTGCCCACGCGCGGTCAAACTGCGCCAGATAGATAAACGATCTTCCCATAGTCTTTCTCCTCCGCTGTCATTATATACGACTGAATCGTATATTGCAACAGTTTTTTCACGCTCGCCTCGTCACCATATCCCGCACGATCTCGTCACCCGTCAGTTCTCTTGTGCGATAGACCTTCTCGCAGAAGTCCTTCAAGCTGAAGTCCATGCCGCCGTCCGCGTCGAGCAGGATGCCCGTCACGGAAAAGCCAAGCTCCATCTGTTTTTCTCGCAACTGCTCCGCAAAGTCGTCCGGCAGCATACATTCGCCATCCGTGATGAATACGATGTCGGCGTTCTCAAAGCCTTCGTTCTCCATGAGGGACACCGCCTCGCGCATCGGGGGCTTGAAATCCGTCCCGCCGCCGAGGAATCGCTCCGCCGCGGTCATCTTATCCGCCGCCGTGTACTCGCCTGGACGGAAAACATCCGTGTGCAGCCCACCAGCGCCGGAAAAGTGGATCAGCGCGAAGCTGCGTCCGCCCTCCGCCGCGATTTCCAGCAGCGTCAGCGCCACGGCCTTGCCCCACGCGGCGTTGTCGCCCCTGATGGAGTCTGATTCGTCGAGGCAGCAGATGATATCACCTGCGCCCTTGCGAATCGGCTCACGCCGCCGGTACTGCTTGATCTGCTTTCTCTGGTACTTCCGCAGGAACAGCGGTATCGTCTCCGGCGAGGCGAGCATGGCAAGCTCCGAGGTCAGCGCGCG
>CACZPK010000034.1 GCA_902783035.1 Oscillospiraceae bacterium | reverse complement strand
CGTGCTGCCCGCCGGCGCCGGATGAGCGGAACACCTGCATCTCGATGTCCTCTTCGCGCAGATCGACATCTACGGTCTCCATCTCCGGCAACACTGCCACGGTCGCGGTCGACGTGTGAACGCGCCCGCCGGACTCGGTCTCCGGCACACGCTGCACGCGATGGACGCCGGATTCGTACTTCAGGCGCGACCATGCTCCGTCGCCGGAGATGACAAAGTCCGCCTCCTTGACGCCGCCCAGCTCCGTGTCGTTGTAATTCATCAGTTCGATTTTCCAGCCATGCTTTTCCGCGTACATGGAATACATGCGATAGAGGTCATAGGCAAACAGAGCGCTTTCCTCCCCGCCCACGCCGCCGCGCAGCTCCATGATGACGTTTTTGCCGTCATTGGGGTCGCGGGGCAGCAGCAAGACGCGCAGCTCGTCGTAGAGCCGTTCCCGCTCGGCCTTTGCCTCTTTCCATTCCTCCTGCGCCACGTCGCGCAGTTCGGGGTCCGTCAGCAGCTCCTCCGACTCCGCGATGGTGCGCTCCGCCTTTTGATAGGCGCGGTACGCCGTCACAACGCTCTCCAGTTCCTTTTGCTCCCGCGTAAGCTTGCGCAGCTGCTCCGGATCGCCATAAATATCGGGTATTTCCAGCAGTTCCTCGATCTCGTCGTAACGCCGCGCGATCTCGTTCAGTTTCTCCCACATGGCACCTTACTGCTCCGTTTCCGAATTTTGAGGCGTCTCCACCCGCGGCCGTTCGGACGCTGCCGCCTCGCGGTTCGCCTCCGCCGCCTCCTCTTCAAGGATCGGGCGCAGCGGCACGCCCGCAAACCCCGCACAGTCCTTCAAAAACTGGTCGCGCCAGAAAATGTAACCCGTGGAGCCGGGACGCAGCGACGCATCCGCCACATGCGGTTTGAGCAGGTATTGGTCCATCTGGTCGAAAATACCGCGGTATGCCTCCTCGCTGCCATGGGTAATGACATAGGCGACGTCCGCCATTTCGTAGCCGCGGCGCTTCAAAAGCCCGCGCATCACGCTGGAGCAACGCCCCGCCCACACCGGCGTGCCAAGGACGACAAGCTTATAGTCGGAAAGGGGGCGCGCCGTCTCCACGCGAGAGATGGCGCGGGTGCGCCGCCGCATGGCGTCCAGCCCGCAGCGCAGCCAGCCCAGCGCACCGGTGCGCCGGACATTGTCATGCACTTCTGCCAGCTCGCAGTCCAGCGCATAAGCAATCTCGCGCATGGTGCGCTCCGTTTTGCCCGTGCGGGAATAGTAGATGCATACGATCTCGTTGTTCATAAGTTCAGATCCGCCCCAATCCGCAAGTAATCATTGACCAGTGCGAACGCCTCACGCACATAGCCGCCCAGCTCATGCATCGCCGCAGACGTCCCCGGCGGGCATTTTGCCGCGATCGCGAAGGCGTTCGGCGAAGATGCAAGATAGCGGGAGCGAAACACATGAAAATCGCTTGTGACGAACACAAACGGGCTTTCCGGGTCGATGCCCCGCTCCGCCATCAGTGCGTAGGAGTAAGTAAAATTTGTGCGCGTGCTGGTCGCCCGGTCTTCGATCCAGACGCGCTGCGCCGCCACACCGTGCCTTTCCAGATAATGCGCCATAACCTCCGCCTCGGCGATCTTCTCGCGCGGATCAACGGAGCCGGATACGATCACGGGCAACTCCGGCCGCTGTGCCAGAAGCGGCAGCGCCGCGTCCAGTCTGGCACGCAGCATGGGCTGCGGTTCACCGTTCCGGATGCCGCCGCCGAGGATGACGACGCAGGTCACATCGTCGGGTATCTCATCCGAATGCGCGCCGAAGAGGATCAGGCCCTCCAGCGTGAAAAACAGCGTGCACAGCATCCCGAAGGCAATCCACAGCACCCGCTCGCACAGCCGCGCGCAGCGTTCTCCGCTCTCTGCCCGGCGGCGCAGCAGCGCCATGCCCGCGAAAAATACCGCCGCACAGTACAACAGCAGCGCGAGAAAACGCACCACCGCCGCGGCGCAGGCCACGCCCAGCAGCGCGCACAGCGCCGCAAGGGCAAACAGTACGCGCCTCACTCGCCCGCCTCCGCCGCCAGCGTCTCCCAACGCTCCATCAAAGCATCCAGCTTTTCCTGCGCCGCGGTCTTCTCCTCATAGAGAGCGGCATACTTTTCGTAATCCGCCGCCGCAGCCTCCAACTGCTCCTCCAGCGACGCGACCGCCGCTTCCTGCGCTGCAATCTCCCGCTCGCAGATGGTGAGCTGGTGCCGGGCGGACTGCTGGTTGTGGCCGGGTTTTGCCTTTTTTTCCGCGGTGGGTTTTTCCCGCACGGCTTTTTTCTCCTGCGCCGGCTCCAGCTCCGTCTTGATGCGGCGATAGCGCTCAAAGCCCACGCGGTAATCCGTGATGACGCCGCCTTCCAGCTCCCAGATGCGCTTGGCAAAGCGGTTGATGAAATAGCGGTCATGGCTGACAAAAATCAGCGTCCCGTCGTATGCCTCCACCGCCTCTTCGATCCACTCGCGCGAGGCGATGTCCAGATGGTTCGTCGGCTCGTCGAGAATGAGCAGGTTCACGGCCTCGTCCATGATCGTGCACAGGTACAGCCGGCTCAGTTCGCCGCCGGAGAGCACGCTGACACTCTTAAACACATCCTCGCCGCGAAAATGGAATTTCGCCAGCTGGTCCCGCGCCCACTGGGTCGTCGCGCCGCGGCGGGACCACAGCATCGTATCGACCAGATTGCGCTCCGGCACATCGAACTGCACGATCTGCGGAAGATACGCCGTGCGTACGGAGGGGCCGAACGTTATACGCCCTGCGTCCGGATACTCCTGATCCACCAACATTTTCAGCAGCGTGCTCTTCCCCATGCCATTGTCGCCGATGAGGGCGATGCGCTCCCCGCCCGTCACGGACAGATCCAGATTGCGGAACAGCGTGCGTTCGCCGAAGGATTTTTCCACGCCCTTGAGCGAAAGCACCTCATCGCCAAAGAAGTCGCGGCTGACAAACTGTGCCGTAAGGGATTTTTCCTTCACGGGCTTGTCCGTTGTACGCATGCGTTCGATGCGGCGCTCGATTGAAAAGGCCCGCCGGTGCAGCAGCTCCGTGTTGTGCTCGTGCATCTTGCGCGCCGTTTCGGACAGGCGGTCGATCTCCGCCTTTTCCTTTTCATAGCGGCGCATGCGTTCAATGTAGCGTCGCTCCTTCTCCACAGCGTAAAAGCTGTAATTCCCGCTGTAGAACTCCGCCTTGCCGTCCAACACCTCGATGCAACGCGTCACGGTACGGTCAAGAAAATAGCGGTCATGGGAGATTGCCAGCACCGTACCGTGGAAGTGGGCGAGGTAATCCTCCAGCCACTCCGTTGCATGCAGGTCGAGATGGTTCGTCGGCTCGTCGAGCAGCAGGATATCCGTATCCTCCAGAATGAGCCGTCCCAGGTTCACGCGGGTCTTTTCCCCGCCGGAGAGCGTATCGAAAAGCTGGGCGCGCATCTCTTCGTCCAGAGACAGGCCGTTTGCGACCTTGTTGACGGCAGTGGCGGTATCGTAGCCGCCCATACCCTCAAAGCGCGCAGACAGCTCACCGTAGCGCCGGAGCGTTTCCTCGCTCTCGTCGCCGTTCGCCATCTTTTCGGACAGCGCAGCCATCTCCTCCGCCATGTGCTGCGTATGCGCGAACGCGCTTTGCAGCACATCCTCCACGGTGCAGCCCGCGGGATAGACGGGGATCTGCGAGATCAGCCCCACACGGCGGTTCGGCGCGAAGACAACGTCCCCCGCATCGGCAGTGATCTCCCCCGTCAGGATGCGGAACAGCGTCGTCTTGCCCGCGCCGTTCTTGCCCAGCAGGCCCACGCGTTCCCCGCGCTCGATCTGGAACGTCACGCCGTCCAATATGTTTTTTTCGAGGTCAAAGGATTTTACCAGTCCCGAAACGCTCAGTTCGATCATTTGGTCAACTCTTCCGTAATTCTCTCAAAGTGCATGGAGTGCGACGCCTTGACAAGCAGCGCCGTGCCCGGGGTGAACGCGGCCCGGATCGCGGGCAGCGCATCTTCCACCGTCGCAAACCACGTCCCTCCGGCGGCGTCCGCGATGTCCTTTGCGCGTGCGCCGACGGCAATGACGCCGCCGATATGCAGTTCCTTTGCCAGCGCTCCCATCTCGCGGTGCGCCTCAACGGTCAGGTCGCCCAGCTCCGCCATGTCACCCAGCACCGCCAGCGTACGCCCCTCACTGTTTGCCAGCACCTCCAGTGCCGCGCGCATCGACTGGGGGCCGGCGTTGTAGCAGTCGTCCAGCAGCCGGCGGTTCCCGTCCAGCTGCACCACGCGCATCCGTGCGCCCGCCGGCTCATAAGCGGCAACGCCGCGCTCGATCTCCTCGCCGGTCAGACCCAGCGTCTCGCCCACGGCGACCGCCAGAGACGCTGGATAGATCATATGCGCTCCCGGCGCAGGGATGCGGAGCGCATAGCGCCCGCGCTCCGTCGTCACGGTGCAGGAAATACCGTCGATGCCGCGGTCCGCAACGTCGCTGACACGCACGCCGCAGCCCGGCGCTTTACCGGCGCGAATGACCCGCTGCGACAGCACGACCTTGTCCAGCCACGCATCGTCGCCGTTGAGCACGGCAACGCCGTCGCCGGCAAGGTTTTCAAAGATCTCGCACTTGGCACGGAAAATGTTCTCCCGCGAGCCAAGGTACTCGATATGCATGTCTCCGATGTTGGTGATGACCGCCACGGTGGGCTTCACCATCTCGCCAAGGTAACGGATCTGTCCCGCGCGATCCATGCCCGTCTCAATGACCGCCGCCTCACAGCCGTCGTCGAGACGCAAAAGCGTCATCGGCGTGCCGATCTCGTTGTTGAAGTTCGCCTCGGTCTTCAGCGTCCGATAGCGCTGGGCGAGCACGCCGGCGATCATCTCTTTCGCCGTCGTCTTTCCGACGCTGCCCGTCACCTGTACCACGGGCAGATCAAACTGCGCGCGGTACCACGCCGCAAGATCCTTGTACGCAAGCGTCGTATCCGCAACCCGGACATAGAACCGTCCCGCTTCCATGGTCTCCGGCGCTCTGGCACAAAGGCAGCCGGCCGCCCCCGCGGCAAGCGCCTTGCCGATATAGTCATGCCCGTCGAACTTCTCGCCCACGATGGGGATGAACAACGCGCCCTCCCCCACCGTGCGGCTGTCGGTGCTGACGGAGGAGACGACCGTCTCTTCCGATCCGGAGAGCAGCGTGCCGTGTACGGCGCCGATCAACTCGGATACGCGAAAAGTCTTCACGCCATTTTCCTCGCTTTCAGGGATTCGTTGACGATCGCCTCGCACAGGTCTTCATAGCTCATACCCACCGCAGCGGCCTCCTGCGGCACGAGGCTCGTCGGCGTCATGCCGGGCAGGGTGTTGATTTCCAGAAAATAGGGCGTGCCGTCCGGCGTCACGATAAAGTCGGCGCGGGAGTATACCGACAGTCCCAGCACACGGAAAACCGTCTCGGTCGCGGCACGCACGCGCGTCTCCCACTCCTGTGGGATGGGCGCGGGGGTGATTTCCTCCGCTGCACCCGCCTGATATTTGTTGGCATAATCATAAAAGCCCGTTTTGGGGATGATCTCGATGGACGGAAGCGCCTTGCCGGCCAGGATCGCCACCTGGATCTCGCGGCCCTTGATGTACTGCTCCAGCACCACGCGATTTCCATAGGCCAGGCAGTCCCGCAGCGCCGTCTTGAGCGAAGTGATATCCTCCGCAATGGACACGCCGATGGACGAGCCATTGGCAATGGGCTTCACAACGCAGGGCAGCTTCGTCTCGTTTGCAATGCGCCCGATCTCCTCCTCCGTATACGTTACGGTCCGCCACTGGGGCGTCACAACATAATCCGCGACGAGGCGCTTGGTGAAATCCTTGTCCATGGCGATGGCGCTGCCGAGATAGCCGCTGCCCGTATAGGGAATGCCCATCAGGTCGAACGCCGCCTGCACGCGCCCGTCCTCACCGCAAGTGCCATGCAGCGCAAGGAACACCACGTCCGCGCGGCGGCAAACGTCCAGCACACCCTCACCGAACATGCACGCACTCTGGTCTTTGCGGCTTTTGCGCACGGCGTCGAGGTCAGGCTCCTCCTTCGCCACGCTGTAGTCGCTGCAAAGGCCATCCGGCGCGTCAAAAATGTCGTCAAGCGGCACGGTGCAGCTTTCCAGTCCCAGGAACATATCCACCAGGATCGCCCGATGCCCCCGCGCGCGCAGCGCGCGGCACACCTTCGTACCGCTGGAAATGGAGACATTGCGCTCCATGCTCAATCCGCCCGCCAAAACCACGATTTTCAAAATCGTTCACTACCTTTCCAGTATTTTTCCATACTTATCCTATTTTAGCCTCTGGTACTTTACCACAAACAAAAGCGAAATACAAGCGCCGCCGCTTTCTTTTCCGAAAACGGCGGCAAATATCGAATTGTTCCGGACGCAGCCCGCTTCACGACATATGCAGCGCGTCCTTCAGTTTTTCCCATGCGCTCCGTTTCGGCTTCATGTGATGCTTTTTCTCCCAAGGGTCGATCGCCGTCTTTTTATGCAGCAGGTGGCGGAAGCACTTCATAAACTCGTTTTCGGGCAGAAAGCCGTCGATCATCTCGCAATATGCCATGTCCATCAGGTGCATGGCCTCGCCCAGCCCCGTGTCTTCGATGCGCGTAACGGTATGCATCCAGTCGCAGACCTGTTCCACCGTCAGTTCCCCGCGCTCATAGCGCCCGCGCAGATCGTCGAGCACAAGGCCGAATGCAGCATCGCGATCCGGTTCGTTCTCCGCCTCAGTCAGAAACCCGTCCAGTGTTCGCAGAATGTCCGCCGTCTCGCCACCGCAGGCGGCAAGGGCGCGAACATGCGCATCCTGCGTTTCCTTCGCAACGGCGTCGCGCAGCGCCGCGTCAAAGCTGTCGCGGCAGCCGTTTTCCAGCATCAGCTTATGATACAGGATCTGTTCGGGCGTCATGGCATGTCCTCCTTACCGAAATACATTCATCTCCGCGTCATACAGCTCCAGACGGCGCACGCGGGCAAAGTCAGGCGAAAGCTCCGGCAGCTGCGCCGCCACAGCGTTTTCCAGCAGCGCGGGATTCAGGCCGGGGTTCTGCGCCGCCGCCACGACCTCCGCGGTGACAAGGTTCTCCGACTCCGTCCACGCGACGGATCGGATCAGCGGGATCACATTGATCTGTGCCAGTTCCTTGTGCTTTGTGCGTTTTTCGACCAGCACTTCGTCGTGGGAAAACAGCTCCCGCAGCTTGTCCGCCGCACCCGCCGGCACGCCCCGGTCATAGTCCAGCTCCAGCCGCGCACGCAAAAAAGCCAACTCGCGCGCCGCCCGCTCGGCGCGGTAGCAATCCCGCACAAACAGGCCCGCGGGCAAGCCCGGATTGAGCGCGTCCGCAATCCCCGTACCGTCGATATCCTGCTCGACCTCAAAGTCCAGCAGCTCGCAATCGCTGCTCTGACCCACGGGCAGAGGCAGGACAATAGAGATCAGCGGGTGCGGATGGAAGCCCTGCGAGTGCCGCAGGTTCATCCCACCGCGCGGAAACACACGCTGAAAGGTGCGCATCAGGTCGAGGTGCGAGATATAGGACGCCTGATCTTCCTTGACAAACAACAAGCGTAACTTAGCCATGTCCATTCCTCCGTACTCCCCCGCCGCACGGAGGAATTCGCCATATTTTGCGCTTTGCCGCACAAGCGGCGGGCAAAATGGCATTCAACGCTTTTGTCACCGGTCGCACGGGCAAAAGCAGTTCGCCCCGCAGCCAGAGCATTGCGTCCGGCAGTCCGGCGTCGTCACACCCTCATAGCACCGCGCATGCTCGCGCTGCAGGAATGCTTCGGAAACGCCCACGTCGATGTGGCTCCACGGCATCACCTCGCCATGCGCGCGGGTGCGGTTGGCGTAGAAATGCGGGTCCAGTCCGCAGGCGGCAAAAGCGTCCATCCAGCGCTCCAGGGAAAAATACTCCTCCCACGCGTCCAGCGTCGCCCCGCGGCGGTGCGCCTCCTCCAAAACGGCGCACATCCGTCGGTCGCCGCGGGAGATCACCGCCTCCATAAAGCTCGTCGGCGACGGGTGCCAATTGTAGGTGACGGTCTTGGTGTTCATGCGCTCGCGCAGCAGCGCAACGCGGCGCTCATACTCCTCAATGCTGATCTGTGGCTCCCACTGGAACGCCGTATGCGGCTTGGGCACGAACCACGAAGTCGAAACCGTGATGCGCACACCGCGGTTTTTATTCGTTGCGCTCTCACGCCACGCATGCATGACATGGGCGGCAACGTCCGCGATACCCTCCACGTCCTCGTCCGTCTCGGTCGGCAGTCCCAGCATAAAATAGAGCTTGACGGCGCTGTAGCCGCCGGCAAACGCACGGCGGCAGGATTCCAGCAGATCCTCCTCGGTGAGGTTCTTGTTGATCGCGTCGCGCAGGCGCTGCGTCCCAGCCTCCGGCGCAAAGGTCAGTCCGGTCTTGCGTCCCTTTTGCAGCCGCTCCATCAGCGCCATGGAGAAATTGTCGGCGCGCAGGCTCGGCAGCGAAAGGTTAAGGTGCTTTTGCGCGCAGAACGGCTCCAGCTCATCACACAGCTCCACAAGGCCGCGGTAGTCCGAGGTCGAAAGGGACGAGAGCGTCATTTCCTGATAGCCGCTGTCCTCGACCGCCTGCCGTGCATACTGCGCGCACAGCTCCTTGGAACGGCTGCGCACCGGACGGTAAACGTATCCCGCCTGACAAAAACGGCAGCCGCGGATGCAGCCGCGGAACAGTTCCAGCGTGATGCGGTCCTGCACAATCTCCGTCGACGGAACAATGGTCCTGGCCGGGTAATACGCCTTGTCCATGTCCGTGACGATGCGCTTGCGGATGCGCGCGGGTGCGCCGTCGCGCGGTGTAATGGCAGCAACGGTGCCGTCTTCATGATAGCTCACGTCATAGAGGCCCGGCACATAGACGCCCGCCAGATGGCATGCCTTGCAAAGGAAGGTATGCTTGTCCCAGCCTTCACGCTTTGCCTGCCGGTACAGCTCAAGAACCTCAACGATCTGCTCCTCACCCTCGCCCAGCAGCGCAAGGTCGATGAAATCGGCAATCGGTTCACAGTTATACATGGCCGTACCGCCCGCAATGACCAGCGGTGCAAGCGCCTCGCGCTTCGCGCTGCGCAGCGGAACGCCCGCCAGATCCAGCATATTGAGCATCGCGGGAAACGCCATCTCATATCCCACGGAAAACGCGATGACGTCAAAATCCCCGATGGGGTCGCCGGATTCCAGCGCATAGAGCGGCATCTGCGCCTTGCGCATCTCCTGCTCCATGTCCCCCCAGGGGTGGAAACAGCGCTCGCACCAGACGCCGTCCATTTGGTTCATGACGCCGTAGAGAATGCGCATGCCGAGGTTGGACATGCCGATCTCATAGGTGTCCGGGAAGCAGAACGCCACGCGGGTATCAACCTGCGACACGTCCTTCATGACCGCGTTATATTCTCCGCCGACATAACGGGCGGGCTTCTGCACGCGGGGCAGAATTCTTTCCAATCGTTTATCCATGCGTGTATTTTACACGCTCGCGGCGGTTTTCGCAATAGCAAATTGCCGCACCGCGCCCGACAGCAGTCCCAGCGCTGCCAAAAGGAACAGCGCACCGCCGCAGGAAAACGTTGCATAAGCGCCGCAGGCTACAAGCGCCAGCGCCGCCGTCAGCCCGACCGCAGTGCCGATCCGCTCCCCCGTATCCGGCCCCATGTGCCAGCTCAGGAGCAGATAAAACGCCCGTGCGCCGTCCAGCGGTGGAATGGGCAAAAGGTTGTAGACGCCGAGCAGCGCGTGCGCGCCCGCAAACAGCCACCCCCAATCCCACGCCAGGCGGAGGGCAAGGCGCGCAAAAACCGGCGCGCAGGTCAGGTTGACCGCCGGCCCGGCAAGAACCGCCGCAAGCTCCCGCGCATAGGAAAGGCGCTCCGTACGGGCGTCGATCTCCGCACCCATGGCGGAAAGACGCAGTCCTTCCACCGGCGCGCCGAGCATCGCAAGCGCCAGCAGGTGCCCGCACTCATGCAGCGCGGCGGCAAGCAGTACAGCCGCCGTCAGCTCCGGCGGCGCGCTCAGCAGCGCGAGGGCGAGCAACAGCCAGAAGCTCAGCGCCACATGTATCCCACGTTCAGGAAAGATAGTACGCAGGGTCGAGACAGTCCTCCCCGTCATGGACTTCAAAATGCAGATGCGGCCCCGTGGCGTTGCCCGTGCTGCCCGTCTCCGCCAGCTTGTCGCCCAAACGCACCGCATCACCGGAATGAACTGTGATACGGCTGCAATGGGCATAGAGCGTCAGGATGCCGTTCGCGTGGTGGACAGTCAGATAGTTCCCCAGTTCCACGCTCTGCGCCACAACGCCCACCGTGCCGTCGGCAAAGCAGCGGATCTCCGCTCCTTCGTCGGCAGCAATATCGACGCCGTAGTGGAACGCCTCCCGTCCGTCCGCCGGATGCGTGCGCCAGCCAAAGGGCGACGTGACCGTTCCCTTCAACGGCGCGGCATAGTCAAAGCCGAGGATGCGCTGCGCCGCCGCGGCGTGCTCGGGATAAGGCATATCTTCTGCGGACGGCGGCGGCGCGCCATCCTCCGCCGTTTCCTGCACTTGTTTCTCCTGCGCCGGCGTCTCCTGTTCGACCGCAGCTGCGCCGGAAACCTCCGCCGCCTCCGATGCGCCGAACACAGCAACATAGGCATCTTCCAGCTGGTCCAGCATCCCTCCCTCACCGGACACGGCATGCCCCACGGCGGAGAACGCCGAAACGAAGTCCGCGTCGCGCGTCAGCCAAGCGTCCAGCCTGCCGCGCACGCTGTTCATACGCCCCGGCAGCAGCAGTTTGAGCGCCACCAGCGTGACAAAAAGCGCGCCGCAGACGGCAGTGCGCAACACATTGACGGAAAGCGGCTGTGCTGCGCTGCGGCTGCGCATGCGGCGTGCGGCGCCGTTCGGCATCTCCGCGGTACGCGTTGCGGTGTCTGCCGGTACGCGGCGCCGCCGCATGCGGTATGGGTGTCTTCTTCGTTTCATGGTGTACCTCCCCTGCCTGTGGATGTCCTCTTTCTGTTGCAGAGTATGTGTGATAGGCGCAAAAAAGACCGGCGTTTCATTGTCGAAACGCCGGTCTTTCAACCGCAAATATGCCCCGTCAGGGATTGTTTCCGCTCAGCCCGAGGTGCTCGTCCAGATATTCGGCGTATTCATCGCCCGTCTGGGAGCCTCCATTTCCTTCCTGCTCAGTGGGAGCCGGCGGATTGCCGGGATTTTCGGTTGTATTCGCCGGATCATTGGGGTCGATAGGCGCCGGGGGCACAGTCGGCTCAAGCGGCGCATTCGGATCAACGGGCGCGTCGGGATCAATGGGAGGCTCCGGCTCCTCCGGTTCTTCCGGCGGCGTCGTATGCACCATGCACTTGCCCATCGTATCCAAATCGCTCATCAGCGTACCGCTGTCGTTTGCCTGGATCGGCGCGCCGTTGGGGATCGCGTCAAGCACCCCCGCCTCAACCTGTGCGGCATAGGATGCATACTGCTCGCTCGACAAAGCGCGCCAGATGGGCTCACGCTGGTAGCCGAAGCCCGCAGCGGTGTTCGGTGCGGAAAGGTCGATCATCCAGCGCGTTTCCCGCGTTTCCTCCGGGCAGAACTCGCCGGCGAGTGCATTGCCCGCCGTGCAGAACTCCACGCCGGTGTGTGCGTCACACACCAGGGTCGGCGCAGAACCCTGCGCCACAAGCACCGTGCGCGTCCCCCCGCAGCCGGAGCCTGCCAAAAGGCCCGTCTTGTTGCACACGGTCACGCTGACCATACCGTCGGAGCCGGTGGGGAACGCCATGTCGTCCAGACCCTCATGGACCTGCCGCATCACTTTGTTCCATGCGATGGCAGCGGGGTTGTCGTTTGTCTCGATCCGCGCGGGCGTCGGGAATCCGCACCAGCACGCGGCGGTATAATACGGCGTATAACCGACAAAATATTTATCGCGGCGGGAGTTGGTCGTACCTGTCTTGCCCGCGATGGTCATGCCGGAAAAGCGTGCTGCCGAACCGGTGCCGCCGTCACGCACGACGTTTTTGAGCAACTCGTTGACCGTGTAGACCGTGGTCTCCTTCATGGCGACCCACGACTCCTGTTTGTTGTCGATGGCAACATTGCCGTAGCGGTCGCGCACCTCGACGAACGTACGCGGTTTCGTATAGACGCCGTTGCTGGCAAATGTGGAGTACGCAGCCGCCATCTCCACGGTGGAAACACCCTTGGTCAGACCGCCCAGCGCCAGAGCGCCCGCGGCGGACATATCGTCGCTCTCCAGCGTCGTGAAGCCCAGCTTTTCGGTCATGAAGGCATAGGATGCCGCCGGGGTCAGCTTCTCCAGCGTGCGTACCGCCGTGGTGTTCGAGGAAATACGCAGCGCATCCTGAATCGTCAACAAGCCGCGGTAGCCCGTGTAAGCATTGACCGGCCACGCGCTGTCGTTGAGTTTATAGACGGGATAGTCGTCGATGACGCTCGCCGCCGAAAGCAGCCCCGCGTCAATGGCGGGCGCATAGACCGACAGTGGCTTGATTGCGGAGCCGCACGGACTGGAACTGGCGGCATAACTCCATTCGAACGCACCCTTGCGTGCACCCACACGGCCCGCAATGGCAACGACGTTGTGCGTGCGGTTGTCGATGATCGTCATACCGGACTGGAGCATCTCGCCCTTGTCCGACTTGTATTTGAAGTTGTTCTGGTCGGCATAGACCCGCTCGACGATCTCCTGAATATCGGGGTCCAGCGTGCAGTAGATCTGATATCCGCCCGTGTAGAGCAGGTCCTGCGCCGCCTGACGGCTGTAGCCCTTCTCCCGGAACGCATCGACCACGTCGCGGAACACCTGCTCGACGAAGAAGGAATCCAGTTCGCTGTTGTCGGCCGCGACGTTCTCCCCGTCGGCGTTCTCGGTTGTGGTCTCCACATAGTCCTCGTCACCGACAAAGACCATTTTCTCGTTCTTTGCCTGCTCGTACTCCCGGTCGCTGAGCCAGCCGAGCTGGTTCATCTTGTAAAGCACGGTAAGCTGGCGCTCGCGGTTTTGCCCGCGCGCCCAGTCCGAGCGCAGCGCGTCGAACTGCCACGGGTTCTGCGTGATGCCAACGATGGCGGCACCCTCGGCGACGGTCAGCTCACCCACGTCCTTGCCGAAGTAGGTCTCCGCCGCCGCGGAAATGCCATAAGCGTTGTGTCCGAAGTAAACGAGGTTGAAATACATCTCAAGGATTTCTTTCTCGGAATACTTCTCATGGAAACGCAGCGCGCGGAAAATCTCCAGGATCTTGCGGCGGATGGTCACCTGATTCTCACCCGTGAGGTTCTTGATCAGCTGCTGCGTGATGGTGGACGCGCCGCGGACGTTCTCGCCCATCAGCATGCGCACCACCTGCCCCGCCGTGCTGCGCCAGTCCACACCGTTGTGTTCGTAGAAGCGTTCGTCCTCAATGGAGATGAGCGCCTTGACCACATGGTCGGGAATCTGGTCATAGTCGATGAGGGTACGGTTCTCGCTGCCGTGGATCTTTTGCAGTTCGACCCACTGGCCGCGTTCCTTGTCCGCGTAGTAAATGACCGAGCTTTGCTTGAGCACATATGCCGAGGCGTCAATGTCCATTTCCGGCTCAAGCACCGTATCGACATAGTGCATGAACGTGCGGTAGAAAAGGCCGGCCGTCAGCAAACCGATGACAAGCAGCGTGAAGAGCACCTTAAAAATACCGAGCAGGATACCTCCGGCCACGGCGCCGGCTGATTTTTTGCGGCGTTTCCGGGTATGCTCCGGCGAACCCTGGCGCGGTTCGGCGCGGTTTTCCTCCATAGCGGCGCCTCCTTTCTCCTTAGTCCTTCGCACCTGCGCATAAAGCAAGTGATGATATCAGTCTTTTTTATGATACCACGCCTGTCAAGTCGGTTTTTTCCCGATTTTTGCGATTTCGTTGATTTTCTGTCGGCGCATAACTTGATTATTTTGGTTATTTGAAAATTTTTCCATTGCTTTGCTCTTTTTTACAAAAGAACACTTGCATAACGCGTAACTATAGTATATAATTACTACAGAAAAACAGTTGGAGGTAGTCCCATGAGTGAGGAGTTCGGTCCCAATTTTGTCTCCATCATCAGCGAGGAGACCGGCGAAGAGATCGAATTGGAATTTATCGATGCGCTGGAGTACAACGGCGTAGTGTACCGTGCATTTTTCCCCGTGGTTGAGGAGGACAAGGCCGAGGACGAAGAGGAATACGGCCTGATCATCCTCAAGGCCGAAATGGTCAACGGTGAGGAAATGCTCGCCCAAATCGAAGACGAGGAAGAACTCAACGCCGTTTATGATCTTTTCATGGAGCAGATTTTAGAGGACGAAGAAGAATAGGCAGGTCTGGCATGGATGCAGTATTGGGTGTTCTCGGCACCGTAACGGGTGTGATCGGTCCGATCTTTTCCATCATCGGCAGTTCGTTTTCCACGGTGAGCTCGATCCTGACGCGGTTCAGCACCGCCGTCTTTATGGTGGGATTTTTGGGGCTGCTGTTCACGTTTCTGTGGTTTTTCTTCCGCTATCTGGACAAGAAGAAGCTCACGCTCCCGGCGGTAGTGTTCACTTTCTTTTTTCTCGTCTTTCTCAGCGGCAACGTATTGCTGATCGCGCACGATGAGCAGACGCGTGCCGCGGCGCTGACAGAAACCGTAGAACAGTCCGTTGACAGTGGGTCTGGCGCGCAAACGGCGACCGCCCCCGCCGACGAAGGCACCGTATAGGTGCATGATTCAGTCAAATACCCTGCGTGGTTCGTGATAGCGTTTTTCTATAACCCACATTTCGTTATAAGGGATGCCGGATCGGATGGCGGTTTGCAGGCCTCCCGGCTGCATTTGCGGCTGGACGTTGGAAGCAGTAAAGCCGGACGGAGGCGACCCACCTGTCCTTGAGGGTGCAGGTTATAACGGGCGCTACACGGCCTCGCGGGGTATTCTTGTTTGTATTTTGCCTGTCCCGGACCGGGCGGTGCAGGATGCAGCGATCCTTCAAAACAAACAAAATAAAAAAAGTGAAATGGAGCCCCGCACTACGGGAGGAATGATTATGGAGTGGAATATTGTAGCGGACACATCCTGTGACCTGTTCCGGCAGGATATTGCAAATGAAACGGTCGATTTCATCACGATCCCCTTTTCGTTTCATCTGGATCAGGATGTGTATGTGGACGACGATACCTTGGACGTCGGTCTTTTGGTTGACCGGATGGAGCAGTGCGCGCAGGCGCCGCGCACATCCTGCCCCGCCCCCGGTCTTTGGGCGGAAGCATACGGAAAAGCGGAGCGAAATGTTGCCATCACGATCTCCGGCGCCCTTTCGGCAAGCCAGCAGAGCGCGTTGAGCGCGCGGGAGCTTGCGTTGGAGCAGAACCCCGACAAGCAGATCCTCGTGCTGGACTCCCGCTCCACCGGTCCCGGTCTGGCACTTTGCATTGAAAAGCTGCGTGATTGGATCTGCGAAGGCAACTCATTTGAGACGGTCTCGGAAAAGGCAACGGCATTCCTGGAGCATACGCATACGGTGTTTGCCCTCTCCTCGTTCAACAATCTGGTCAAGAACGGACGGATGAACCGTATTGTCGGCTTTATCGCGCATAAGCTCGGCATGTGGGGCATTGGCATTGCCAGCAAGAAGGGCGAGATCCAGATCAAGGGCACGACCCGCGGCCCTGCGGGTGCGGTCGCAATGATTCTGGAGGAAATGCGCAGCAAGTGCTACGAGGGCGGCGAGGTCATGATCAGCCACTGTCAGAATGAGCGGATGGCACAGCGCATCCGCGAAACGATTCTTGAGCACTGGAAAAACGCGTGCATCTCCGTTCTGCGCACACGCGGACTGGACAGTTTTTATGCAGAGCGCGGCGGTGTGATCGTGTCGTACGTCTCCTGACGCAAAACGGTCTGCTCTCGAAAAAATTGTTTGTGTAGCTCAAAAATTTTCTTTGTCCCTCTTGCCTTTTCGTGCATCCTGTATTAAAATAAATCCGATAGCTGAAACGAAGTGCTTCGCGCACGGGCTGTTTGCCCCTGCCGAAGCGCTTTTTTCATGGTGCGCATGCGCCATGAAAAACATCTGCTTTTTATTGCATATCAAATCAACAAGGAGGAGCGCATCATGACACTGGTTATCAACGGAAGGCTTATCACCCGGGACGCGGATGCAAAAGGTTACTATGAGCACGGCGCGGTCGCTTATGAGGGCACAAAGATCGTCGAGGTCGGCGAAGAAGCGGCACTGAAAGCAAAATATCCCGGTGCGGAGCTCATCGACGCAAAGGGCGGCGTCATCATGCCCGCCTTCATCAACGCGCACACGCATATTTACTCCGCACTCGCCCGCGGCCTCGCCATCGAGGGCAACAACCCCACGAATTTCTATGAGGTGCTCGACGGAACCTGGTGGGCGATCGACCGCCATCTCTACATGGACGGCACAAAGGCAAGCGCCGATGCGCTGTATCTTGACTGCATCAAGCAGGGCGTGACGACCATCTTCGACCATCATGCCTCCTACGGCGAGATTCCCGGCACGCTGCATACCATTGCCGAGAGCGCAAAGCAATTTGGTATCCGTTCCTGCCTGTGCTATGAGGTCAGCGACCGTGACGGCGAGGAGAAGTGCCTGCAGGCCATTCAGGAAAACGCCGATTGGATCACCGAGTGCGAGAAGAGCAAGGACCCGATGCTCGCGGCGATGTTCGGCGGCCACGCACTGTTCACGATCTCCGATAAAACCTTCGACCGCATGGTCGAAGCAAACAACGGCCGCACGGGTTACCACATTCACGTATCCGAGGGCATGAACGACGTGTACGACAGCCTGCAAAACTACGGCCGCCGTCCGGTGCAGCGTTTGCAGGATCACGGCATTCTCGGCGAAAAGACCATTCTCGGCCACTGCATCCATGTCAACAGCGCGGAAATCGACATCATCAAGAACACGAACACGATGGTCGTCAACAACCCCGAGAGCAACATGGGCAACGCCGTCGGCATCTG
>CACZPK010000033.1 GCA_902783035.1 Oscillospiraceae bacterium | reverse complement strand
TTCAAATCGACTCACTCGTTGTTCCGAAATTCCACTGGCTTTCCCCAGCTCACTCAGCGAAACATGGTATTTTTTTCTGATTATGCGTAATTTCCGCACTTTCATAGAATCACCAGCCTAATCATAGTCGTAATACGGCAGCTTGTACCACGCTTGCCAGCCGCGTCCCGCGACCTGCGTTTTGCCGACGCCCTTGCTGGTACTCATGGCTTCGACCGCATATCCGCCGCCGATATAAATGCCGGTGTGCCCCTCCTTCCACAGCACAAGCCCCGGGATTTCAGGCATATTCGCAATGGTTCCGTGTTCCGCGCCCTTATTGACCGCGTCCCGGTACATCTGGTTTGCGCTATAGTCCGGGACACCGTTCGAGCCATAGTCGATCCCGCCCGTTGCGGCATTGAACCAACCGTAGCTTTTCACCAGCCCAATGCAGTCCGCCGTGCGCCGGTTCAGGTAATGCTCCCTGATGAAACCCGCATACTGTCCCACTCCGTCCGGGTATTGTCTTACCTTGTACTCCAGCAGTGATGGCGTCAGCACGTTTCCGAACGTACCCCAGACATAGCCCCAGTTGTTCTCCCACGCCTGCACCGCGTAGGCGGCGAGGTCATGGGCGTTTTTTGTAGACGGGCTGGTGAAACGCGAGGTGTCGATGTCGTTTCCGTAGCTTGTCCCATGCTCGACGCCTCCCATATAAGTACCGTCGCCGCTGTAATCCGGGGCGTTTGCGTCAAAATACGCGGCATACTTTGTAAGGGCGTCGCTCTCAACGAGCGTTTCATACAGCGCGGTTGCCCAAGTCTTCGCCTCCTCGTCAAAGCCGAGTTTCTCCATCCAATCATCCGGGTCGAGCTTGCCAATGGTGATGCGCAGCGTGGTCTGTGTTCCGCTGATCAGGGAAAACGAATGGGATAGGCGCGCATTGCAAAGCTCGCGCAGCGCCTCCGCCGACATATCATCCAGGTTTTGCGCGTGCGCTGTGGAGTTGATGGCCGTGAGCCAGAGTAGACTGTCTTCATCGAATTGGCTGATGACCTCGATCTTGTCAAAGGCAGGCTTGTCCTCTTCCTCCTCGTCTTCTTCATCCTCGCCACTATCCTCGTCGACATCATCATCGTCGGCTGCCTCCCGCTCGTACTCGCTCACGATGCCCGTCACGATAGCGTCGACCACAGTGTTTTCAAAGCCCTTCATACTCAGGCATACGCCGCCGATCGTCACCGCCTGATTCGTCATGTGCGTAATGCTTTCTGTTTGCGAGGAGTTAAACCCGAAAAAAATGCTGGGAATCGCCGTGAACACGACCATTGTTGTTACGACGGCAGCGACGAGCAGGTAGAGCAGGAGCTTGAGGATAAACGGAGCGCTCTCCTTTACGGCAGCGGCGGCAGCGCCGTAAGCGCCGCCGCTCGCCGCCGCTCTCGCGATATTGGCTGCCGCCTTTCCGGTGCGGGCGAGGCTTGCCGCGGTTTGCCAGCCGCTGCGGTTTGCGTCATTGTTTTCCATTCTTCTCACGGCCTTTCTTCGCGGCGCTCTTGCGCGTGGCGCCCACATCGGATTTCTTCCCAGCCAGCTTTCCGCCTTTCTCTCCCGCGTCATTCAGAGGCAGCCGGACGGACTCTTGCACGGAAGAAGGCTTCTGCGCCGTCCGGCGCGTCTGCTTCATATCCATGCTGGTGGGCGCGGTTCCTGCCGTGCTGGAGCGTATCGGCGCGCCGGTGCTGGGGATCGGAGGCGTTGCCGTCGGGCGAGGCTTCGGTTCCTGCTGTGCCGTATCTGACGCTTTCTCCGATTTCGAGGTCTTTGGCGATGAAACAGGCGCATTCCTGCTGTGCCGTTCCTCCCTCAGCGTTAAGCGTGTGGTTTGGGCAGCGTTTGTTCCTGCCGTGCCGGAACTGATTGGCGGCGTCCTGCCGCTTTCCGCGACTGCTGCTTTTGGGACAGGCGCGCGTTCCTGCTGTGCCGGAGTCGTCGGGACAGCCCCATCCTTGGAAATGACGCTCTGCTGTTGCGTCACCGTTTCCCTGCTGTGTCGTTCCTCTCTGGCGCTCTGTCTGGTGCTCACCGCTGCGCCCGTTCCTGCTGTGCCGGACCGTATCGCGCCGTTCATCGCTTTTTCCGCGCCCTGCGCCTTCTGACCGAACGGGTTTTCCTGCCGTGCCGAGACGGACGTTTTCCCAGCGGCAGGCGGCGTCGGCATGGGCGGCGTATTCCTGCCATGCCGTTCGGCGCCGGTCTGCCGCGTCGATGCGGCAGCAGCCGTTCCTGCCATGTCGGGTCTTGCCGGAGAAGCTGCTTTGCTCTCCGACACCGTGCGCTGGGTAAAGCGCGTCGTATCCGTGCGCTGCGTTGTCATTTCGGTATCGGCGGCCTCCGCATTGTCTTTCTTTGCCATCTTGACCGCCTCCCGCTGCGGAGCAGGCGGAGCCGATGTCCGCCGCTTTTCCTTCGACACACTGCTGATCCGCGTAGTCTCGTTGGTTCCTGTTCCTGCTGTACGGTTTCCTGCATTGCTGCCTTTTGCGGAGGCTTGCGCGGGTGACGAATGAGGCGAGGCTGCGCCGTCCATCTGTTTTTCGTTGACCGCGTTCGGCGCAAAGGCTTGACGGGCGCCTGCGCTGCTCGCCGCTCTGTTCGCGGCGTCGCGCGGCACCGAGCTTTTTCTCGTCTGCTTCGTTCCCTGCTTGCCAGGATCGGGCTGAACGGACTGCGCGGGGGTTCCACCCTTCGTTTCTGTACGCTGTGCTTTCATGGAGGTATGCGCTGTTTCGGTGGTATGCGTTGCCGTGGTCTGCGACGTCTCCCCGCCCTGCGTAGGCTCCCAGTCCTCCGCTGACACATCGACAGGTTTCACTCTGCCGCCCCACGTCTTTTTGCCGTTCTTACTGCCGCCGCGCGGATATGGCGAGGCGCCATATTGTCCGCCCGGTCCGCCACCGCGCGAACCTCCGGTTCCGGGACTGACGCTTGGCGCGCTCTTGCCCCCGCCGTCTTTGCCGAGGTTCTTTCCCAACGCCTTCGTCGCGTGTGACATTGCCGTGCGTGTCACCATATAGGTGAGCACGCCGGGGAAGGTCCGTCCCAGACTGTCGCCGGTGATAGCGGGATTCAGGCCGATGCGTGCCACAATGGCGTCTGCCTTCTTCGCCACCTTGACGATGGAGAGGATCAGCACCATCCACGGCAGGACGGATAAGCCGGTCGGCACGGTGGACAGCACGGAAAAGAGCATCTTGACAAACACCACATTCAGCACCATAAGCAGGCACATCGAGCCGTACATCCGGCACCAGCCGGTAAAAATATCGCTTGTGTTCCTGCTGCCGCCCATGCCAAAGGCAACCGGTGCGCAGATCGTCAGCATGGCGAGGATGAAGTACCGCTCCGCCATTTCAAAAATCAGCTTGAATGCCTGGAACATGACGATGATGCCGCAAATGAACACCAGCAGCCACGCGCAGGCAAGCCCGTCAAAGGCGCTTTCCTGTATGATGTCGACGTCCACCGCGTCCGGAACCTCCATGATGCCGATGACGGTGGACGTCATGTCGAGGCAAATATCGCAGATCTGCGGGCTTGCCAAGAGCAGGAACGAAAAGACGAAGGTGCGGGAAAAGAGCAACTTCGGGTCCTCCGCCTCAAAGCCGATTCCTGCCATCATGCTCCGCAGCGCCTGAAAGACGAGGTTGCCGATGAGCAGCGCCCATCCGACCGCAAGCATACTCTGGCGGATCGTCGGCAGAACGGGGATATGCGTTTGGAGGTACGCGAAGTCCATGCTCATAAGGTCGATGAGGTTGTCCGAAAAGAACTCCCATGCCTCCAGTATCATGCCGTAAATCCACTCGAAAAATCCTTGAAATATCAGCTCAAGCAAGCCGGACACCTCCCCTCCGCCTGAGCCTATGCTTGTTCATTACGGTTCCAGCGTCGCAAGGCCGTTGAACAGCGGGGCGATGTACGCAATGAAGGCGCCAATTCCGTTGATGACCGCCCACGCCAGCCAGATGCGTTTGAGCCAGTCCCACGCCTGATCGTTCTTTGCCTGATTGTTAGCCATTTTCGCGCCGATGACGGCGATTGCGGACATGAGACCCGCCAGTACCGTGCTGATACTGACGATCTTCGCGTAAACGTCCACGATGATCTTTTTTGCCACCGTCCACATGTCGTCCACCGCATACGCCGGTAGCACAGTCACCGACAAAATCAGCAGCAGGGAAAGGGCTACGATATAACCGCGATAGATTTTTTTCATATTCTTAATACTCCTCCTTGAAAACGAGCAGGGGCGGCAAGCGCCGCCCCTATCTGCTTTTGCGGGTGTCAATACCCACAATGCACAAGATTTCGTGCTATTTATTGTATCCCTTCACCACTTGCCCCTCTATCTTGTGTCTGCTATACTGCTTTGCAGTTGTGTTTGGAGGGGTAAGCATGAGTTATACCGATGAAGAGATCGCCATGATCGACGGCGTGCTTGGCTTTTTGTATCCCAAAATGCCGGATGAATCGCTCAGACAGTCCTATTGGAATGTCCATGAGCATCTACAATCCGGCAGCGTTGACGCTGCCGATCTCCGGCGCATTGAAAGCGCGCTCGCGTTTGCCGACCCCGGACAATGTACGAGCTTTCATAAGGAAAACTATCGTGACCTGACCGTACTTCGCCTCAAAACAAAAGCCATGCTCCGCACGGCAATATAGGTTTTTTATCAGCCGAGGGACAGCATTGCCGCCCCTCGGCTTTTATAGAAGCGCAGCTATGCCGCAAAACGCAGATCGCTGTATGCTCCGACGTCCACTGCGTCCGAACAGATGAAAAAAGCAAGCGAAGAAGAAAACAAAGAAGAAAACGGAAATATAAAACGAAGTGTTCGATGGACGGTGGAGCATCCACGTCGCGGCATAGCGCGCGTTCTATCGGGATAAGGCTTTAATATCCGGTCTTGGGAAGCGGTGTCGGCGTGGGCTTTTTCAGATTCACGACAATGGTGATCCAGCTCGCGTTGGCCGTCTGCCATGTCCCGCCGTACTGTCCGCCCGCATCCGCGCGGTTGATGACCTGATACCCATTGACCGCCGAGGGATTGACCGATACGGTCAGCGTCGGCTTGGCGACGGACTGGAAGCCCGCCGGCACCTTGCCGAAGTCATAGAGGATGTCCGTCACGACCTCGCCCGCCATCAGCTGCAAACCGCTGAGCTGGAAAGCGTAGTTGTTCGACGTCAGCAAGTTGGACGCCAGCACGCGATACCCGTTCACGTTGGTCTTATACAGGATGCGGTAGGTAAGGCGCTGATTATAGGTGCCTGTGGTGATCGCCGTCGCGCTCGTCACGTCATACGGGATCTTATCGTGGAAATAAAACTCCTGAAGTGGC
>CACZPK010000032.1 GCA_902783035.1 Oscillospiraceae bacterium | reverse complement strand
TCTACCTACTGAGCTACAGCAGCAAATGGCGACCAAGAAGGGGCTCGAACCCTCGACCTCCGGCGTGACAGGCCGGCGCTCTAACCAGCTGAGCTACTTGGCCATCGCACCTCGGCCGTTTTTCACGACCGAAGTGTAGCATAGCACAGATTGACTGCTAATGTCAAGAACTTTTTTCGAAATATTTTGTTTTTTTAGACAGCGCTTTCCACGGCGGGCTCTTCACTGCTCTCTGTGGGTGCCGGAACCGGGTCGATCGGCTCCGCAACCGGCACATTTGCCTCGGGAGCGGAGGGTTCCGGTTCTGGCGTGGGAGTCTCCGCTTCGGGAGCAGGAGCATCCGATGCATCGGCAGGCGTTCCTGCCTCTGGGGCGGGCGTTTGCGCCACAGGTGCAGGTGCCGCTGCTTCAGGGACGGGCGTTTCTGCTGCTGCGGGCGCAGAAGTGGGCGCTGGCGCCTCTGCGGGGGCGGGGGTATTCTCGGGAGCAACAGACGTTTCCGGTGCGGGAGCGGGTACGGACGGGGCGGGCGACTCCGTGACAGGCGCAGGGGACTCCGTAGCTGCGGACTCCTCGGACACGGTAGAAACAGCAGCAACACCGGCTCTGCCGAAGCGGAGCAAGTAATCGCGCCACATGGTGTAATACGGTGCCTTAACATGCACGCCGTCACCGGAATAAGCGGGCGTCAGCGCACCGCTTTCATCGTCAAAGACTTCGTTGCAGTTGACAAAAAAGATATGTTCACCGTCCGCAATGCGGGAAATCGCTTCGTTGCGGGCATTGATGGTATCGTTATTGTAGAGGCTGCTGACAGACTTTTTCTGCGAGGTGTGAAAAATCGCCTGAATGTAAATCAACGCATTGGGTTGCAACTCGCGCAGCTGACCGACGACCTTGGCGTACTGTGCAGCAAAACTTTCCGTTGTGCCGCAACCGATCTCATTGATGCCAAGCATGATGTAGATCTTGCCGAACTGCCGCGTGGAAAGCGCCTGCGGAATGGTTTGCTTGCCGCCGACAAACGCCTTGTTCATCACCGACCAGATGTCCACACCGCGCTTATAATAATACGTGGCGTTGCGTACGCCGGCATAGTCGCAAAAACCTTCTGTGTGGGAATCACCGATAAAGAGTGCATCGTCGAACCACTCCATCCCCACGGGGACAAAATCGGCGGCAGACGCGCTGCCCTTATTGTCATCCGCTTCGGGCGCCTCAGCAGGCTTGATCTCTTGCGCGGTGACGACCTCCACGGAGGGGGTGACCACGGTGGGAACGCCGCTTTCGGCGGGGAGCGTTTCTGCGGAGGACTCACGGAACGGTTCTTCATTGCCGACGGAGGAACGCATTTCCTCATCGGTGACGCTTTCATTCAGCGGACGATAGGCGGGAGATACCGCCCCATTCTGCGGCTGCGAAAAGGCTGTCCAGGGGTAAACGCCGTCCTGCGCGGCACTGAATACCGCGGCAATGACGGGGGTGTCGCGGTCAAGCGCCGCAACATATTCGGCATATACGCCGTTGGGATCATAAACGGTCAGAGCGCCGAGAGCCACCGTGCCCGCGGCGCAGAGCCAGACAAGAGGAGAAAAGGGACGTTTCATCAGTTGACCTCGTATTCATTAGAATCTGAAGTATAGGAACTCGTTGCCCGAGCCGGTGGAAAGAAAATAGACACTCAGCCAAAACAGAGCAAAGAGCGGGATCCAAACCAGCGCGTTGGTGCGAAAACGCTCATAATAACGCCGTGGCCAGGGAAGGCACAGCACGATGCCGATGACGAAGAGCCACCAGTAAGAGATGAAATACTTGTAGAAATCGCCGTAGTTGATCGCTTCCGCATTGCCGAAAAACGGATAGAGACGGCGGAAATACGCAAGCAAATCGGAGAGCTGGTCCACACGGAAGATGACCCATGTCTGCACGATCACAAACAGCAGATACAGGTGGGGAAGGACATGCAATTTGCCGAACCAACGGCGCAGGAACAGCTTTTCCAGCGCGATGAAGACGAACAGCACGCCGCCCCAGATCAGGTAGTTGAGCGTGGGGCCGTGCCACAATCCCGTCAGCAGCCAGACGACCGCGAGCGAGAGGATCGTGCGCGCCGTGCCGTTGCGGCTGCCGCCCAGCGGGATATACAGATAGTCGCGGAACCAGCTGCCCAACGTCATGTGCCAGCGGCGGTAGAAGTCGCTGACCGAGCGGGAGAGGTAGGGCTCATCAAAGTTGCGCGCAACGGGCAGCGCCAACATCCGGCCCAGGCCCATCGCCATAAGCGAGTAGCCGTGAAAGTCGAAATAGAGCTGCAAGCTGTACCCCACTGCGCCGAGCCAGGCCAGCGGCGTGGAGATATAATCGAAACCGATGCGCTCAAGCACTACCCACAGGTATGCCAGCTGGTCGGCGAGCAATACCTTGAACGAAAGACCAATGGCAAAGAGCTGAAAACCCTGCTCAATGTCTTCGCGCACGGGCTTGCGCTCCTTGAGCGCCGCGCGCAGGTCACCGTAACGCAGAATAGGCCCCATCGTCAACTGCGGGAAAGCGGTGACGAAGGCGGCGAAGTCAAAGAAGTTCTCCTCCGCCTCCACGCTGCCGCGGCACACGTCGATGAGGTACGACGTCGTCTGGAAGACGTAAAAGCTGACGCCCAGCGGCAACGCAATGCGCAGATAGGAATAATCCGTGCCGATTACGGGGCGAAGCGCAGCGAGGGTCGTGGGCAGGTATTTGAAAAAGAACAGCGCACCGAAGTCCAGGAACAGCGCTAATCCCAAAAAGGCGCGGCGCATATAGGGTTCTTCATGCGCGATCCAGCGACCGAACAGATAGTTCAGCAGCGTGATCCCCAGAAGGATGGCAGCGTCCACAAGCCCCGCGCCGTAGGCATAGACCCCGAAGCTTCCCAGAAAGAGCAGTACGTTGCGCCACTTGCCGGGAATCAGGGCGTGAAGAAATACAAAAACAGGCAGTACATAAAAAATGAACCGCAGATCAGAAAAACTCACAATACGATCCTTGTCAAATAATGTCGATGATAACAGTATTGTATTCCACATTTAGTGATAGGGCAAGAGGGAAAACACAATAATTATGAAAAATTTCTGCCTTCG
This sequence comes from Oscillospiraceae bacterium, assembly GCA_902783035.1. GTDB lineage: Bacteria > Bacillota > Clostridia > Oscillospirales > Oscillospiraceae > Hominicoprocola. The sequence continues at coordinate 29,998 of CACZPK010000032.1, read as the reverse complement.
TCAACGAAAAAATTATCAAAGGTTTACAATGGCAAAAAACTATTGTATACTGATCGCGGTAAAATGATTAACCATGAAGAGGGGATCTGCTATGAGTAAAGATACCGTACTGAAGCTGTTGCAGGCAAACGTCGGGCACTTTATTTCCGGCGAGGGGATCAGCGGTGAACTGGGCATTACCCGCGCGGCGGTGTGGAAGGCGGTGAGCGCGCTGCGGCGCGACGGCTACGCCATCGAGGCGCGCAAGAGCCAGGGCTACCGCCTGATGGACGCACCTGACCGCCTGAGCGAGACGGAGATCCGCGCCAAGCTCGGGGAGATCAAGCTCGTGGGACGCAAGCTCTGCTGCTTTGAACGCATCGACTCCACGAACGCATATCTCAAGCGCGCCGCGTCTGAGGGCGTTGTGGACGGCACGGTTGCCGTTGCGGACGAGCAGACGGGAGGCCGCGGGCGCCGCGGACGCAGTTTCCTGAGCCCCGCGGGCAAAGGCGTATATCTCTCCGCCCTGCTGCGCCCGCCGGTGGAGCCGAACCACCTGCTGCCGATCACGGGCTTTTGCGGCGTGGCGATGTGCAACGCCGTGGAGCGTGTTGCCGGTGTGCGCCCGCAGATCAAGTGGGCAAACGATCTCGTGCTCGGCGGCAAGAAGCTCGCCGGTATCCTGACGGAACTGAGCATGGAGGGCGAGAGCGGCGCGCTGCAATATGTCATTATCGGCATTGGCGTCAATGTGGCGCATACGCCGGAAGATTTTCCGGCGGAACTGGGCGATATTGCCACCTCGCTTGCCATCGAGACAGGGCAGAGCATTTCCCGCGCGGCGCTGGCGGCGGCGATGATCGAGGAGCTGGACGCGCTGTATATGGCGTTGCTGCGCCACCGGATGCAGCCGTACCTCGACGCTTACCGGCGCGACTGCCTGACCATCGGGCGCGAGGTGCAGCTGCTGTGGGAGGACGTGCATGAAAAGGTCCTTGCCACCGGCGTCGACGATGAGCTGGGGCTGGAAGTCATGCGCCAGAACGGTACAAAGGAAGTCATCCGTACGGGCGAGGTCTCTGTCCGCGGATTATATGGCTACGTGGAGTAAAAAATGGTCGGAAAACTGCTGGAATTGTTCCTGGCTTTTGCGAAGGTCGGTGTAATGACCTTTGGCGGCGGCTATGCCATGCTGCCCATTTTGCAGCGCGAGATCGTGGAGAACAAGGGCTGGGCGAGCGAAGAAGAGCTGGCGGATTATTTCGCCATCGGCCAGTGTACGCCCGGTGTTATCGCCGTCAACACCGCCACGTTTATCGGCCGCAAAAAGGACGGCATTCCCGGCGGCGTTGCCGCAACGCTGGGCGTTGTGTTTCCGCCCATCGTTATTATTTCCCTGCTGGCGGGCGTTATCACGCAGTTTTCCGAACTGGCATGGGTCAAGGACGCTTTTGCCGGCATTCGCGTATGCGTGTGCGTGCTGATTTTCAACGCCGTATGGAAATTGGGTAAAAAGTCTGTCATCGATCCGTGGACAACGGCAATCTTCCTGCTCGTTGCCGCGGGCGCGATTCTGACAAAATGCTCGCCTGTGGTGTTCGTGGTGTTTGCCGCGGTATCCGGCGTCGTGCTGCGGGTTTTGCTGAAAACGGGCGGCGGGAAAGCGGACGGTCGGAAGGACGGTGCGGTGAAATGATCTACCTGCGCCTGTTCTGGGAGTTCTTTCAAACGGGACTGTTTGCCGTCGGCGGCGGTATGGCGACACTGCCTTTCCTCTATGATATTTCTGACCGCATGGGGTGGTTTACCCACGCACAGCTGGCGGACATGGTGGCGGTGTCGGAGTCGACGCCCGGCCCCATCGGCGTCAATATGGCAACCTATGTGGGCTTTCTTACCGCGGGCGTCGGCGGTGCGGTGGTGGCAACGCTGGGAGTGATTACGCCGAGCATCATCGTGATCCTGATCATCTTCGCCTTTTTGCAGCGTTTCCGCGACAGCGCTTACGTCAAGGGCGCATTCTACGGGCTGCGTCCGGCCTCCACGGGCATGATCCTTGCCGCGGGCGTTCTGGTGGTGAAGGCGTCGTTCCTGCCGGACGGAACCCTTGCGTCCGTGGACTGGCGGATGCTTGCTCTTGCGGCGGTGCTGGCTGTGCTGACAAACGCAGTGAAGAAAACAAAGGATCTGCACCCGATCGTCTTTATCCTCGGCTCCGCCGTTGTCGGCATGGTGCTGGGACTTGCGGGATGACAAAACATAAAAGGAAGCGCCGCAGAATCGTTCTGCGGCGCTTCCTTTTGAATGAGTTCTCACCCTTCGACGTTTTCCGTCAGTATATCGGTGGTGGCGATGTGGTTTTCGATGCGCTGCATGATCATGTCCAGCGCGACCAGATTGCGTCCGCCCTCCAGCACGATGATGTCCGCGTATTTGCGCGTCGGCTCGACATACTGCTCATGCATGGGCTTGACCGTCGTGAGGTACTGCGTCACCACGCTTTCCAGCGTGCGGCCGCGGTCACGCACGTCGCGCAGCGCGCGGCGGAGAATGCGTACGTCGGCGTCCGTTTCCACAAAGATCTTGATGTCCAGCATCTGGCGCAGGACGGGGTGGTGGAAGATGAGAATGCCCTCGACGATGACCACTTTCGACGGGCGCACCAGCTCGGTTTCGTCGGTGCGCTGGTGCTCGGTGTAGGAGTAGACCGGAACGCGTACGGATTTGCCTGCTTTGAGCGCACGCAGATGCTCGACGAGCATGGGCGTATCGAATGCATCGGGGTGGTCGTAGTTCTGCTTGCAGCGTTCCTCAAAGGGGAGATCCTGCCGCTTGTAATAGCTGTCGTGGTGGATGACGGTGATATCCTCCCCAAAGTGCTGCTTCAGATGCTCGGTCAGCGTGGTCTTGCCCGAACCGGTGCCGCCGGCAACGCCGATAAACATGACGCTCATCAAGTAACCTCCTGTCTGTACCCTGCTTCCACTTTTTTCCACACCATTATAGGCATCGGACAACAGAAAATCAAGGCTTGGTGTCGAAACGGGAAAAATTTCCTGAAAAGAAAGGTTGACGAGAGACGAAAATGTGATATTATGTCAATATGTGTGAAATTTACATAATGTATAAGTTAACATAATACTTACCATCCGAGGAGTATGGCATGGATCTGATCAAATGCCCGGAATGCGGGGAGATGTATTCCGCCAGCTATCCGCGCTGCCCGTTCTGTGAGGAGGACGGCGACAGTTCCCGCAAAATCAAATATAAACCCAGACGCCGCATCGCCAACAAGCAAAAGGCCCAGTCTGCCCGCGGCGGAATAATTGCCGTGCTGGTGCTGGTGCTGGCGCTGATGAGTTTTTACCTGTTCGGTGACAAGTTCCTCCATCCGGGCGAGACGCCCGTGGAACCGAGCGAGGTGACCGAGCCGGCCATCCCCGCCAGCAATACGACGGACAACAGCGGCAAGGAGAGCGACGACCCGTTCTTTGACCCGAACTCCGGCGCATCGGAAAACGGCGGCAGCGATGTGCCTGACGTTCCCGCCGTGCCGGAGACGCCGGTCGAGGACGAGAACGTGGACGTCTCCAACGCAAAGCTCAACCGTGAGGACTTTACCCTCAGCGGTGTGGGCGACAGCTGGACGTTGAAACTCTCCGGCACGGAGGCGACGCCGCACTGGAGCATTGACAACGGCAATATTGCGTCGATCGACGGCAACGGCAAGGTGACCGCCATTGCCAACGGCAAGACGACGATCCACTGCAAGGTCGGTTCCCGCGACCTGACGTGCACACTCTACGTGCGCAACACGGGCAAGACCGCGGCAGCGGCCGACGCGCCGACGACGGCGGAGCCGATCACACCCGTTGCGCCCGCTGCGCCGGGCACCTCCACGACGCCCGCGCCGGCAACGCCGAGTACACCGTCCGAGCCGAGCACGCCTTCCACGCCGAGCACGCCGGCCGCCACGCCGACGCATGTGGATGCCTCGTCGCTCAAGCTGCGCACCAACCTCACGGGTGTTCTGCCCAAGGATGGGGACACGAAGACCTATGACTGTACGGTGAGCATCGGCGGCGATGTCATCCGACTGATCGTTGTGGACGAAAACGGCAAGGAGGTACAGGCCACATGGAAGTCCGCCGATCCCTCCGTCGCCACGATCTCCGACAACGGTACCGTGACGCCGCAGGAACACGGCAAAAAGACCACGATGACCGCCACCGTGGGCGACGCGACCGTCAACTGCATCATTCGCGTCCGCTGAACCGCATATTTACCGCAACCGCGGCCCGCCTGAGGCGGACCGCGGTTTTTTGCCTTGCATCTGTCGTGCGGTTGTGGTATGCTGATGAATGGAAGATTATTACATTGAGCGTGCTCTGCCATTGCTGGCGACAGCGCGCCGGAGTTGGTTTATGACGGACAGAAAAACCCTGCTCGACCGCGCGGCAAGAGACGCGGAGGAACGTGTCCTGTTTTCGCACATACTGGATCTGTGCGAACGGAGCCGGACGCGGAACACCCCCGCGCACACGGATTTTCTCAGTCCGTCGGAGCAGCGCGGCACCGAAGAACTGCTCCACGCTGCGACATGGCATGACGGCTGGGCTTTTACGGGCGGTTATGCGCGTGCGGAGCGGCGGATGCTCTGCTTTCTGCCCGACTGGCAGGAGGAACCGGATGCGGAGGCGTGCATGGCGGCGCTGCGTGTGCGCTGGCATGAGACGGACGAGCTGACCCACCGCGACCTGCTGGGGAGCCTTATGGCGCTGGGCGTTGTGCGGGGCAGGATCGGCGATATCCTCGTTTCACCCGGCGCGGCGGATGTGCTTGTTTGCGCCGACATTGCGGAATATCTGCAAAACGAATGGACGGGCGCAGGACGGGCAAAACTGCATGCGGAGCGGATCGCGCTTACGGCGCTGTGTGTGCCGGAATTGAAAGTAAAAGAGCTGCGCGATACGGTGGCGACGCTGCGTTTGGACGCTGTGGCGGCGACGGGCTTTTCCATGAGCCACGCAAAGGCGGCGGAGTTGATTGCCTCCGGCCGCGTGCAGCTCAATTACCGCGAAACGTCGAAACCGGACACGGCTGTGCGTGCGGGAGACGTGGTCTCGGCACGCGGGCTGGGCAAGTTTGAACTTGCGGAGGTCGGCGGCCTGAGCAAAAAAGGAAGAACGGCGATCTGTGTTCGCCGCTATCTGTGAGAGGAAAGACATGGAACAAAAGAAGATCGATCGCATCAATGAACTGGCGCGCAAGGCGAAGACCCCGGAGGGTTTGACCGATGAGGAAAAGGTCGAGCGCGCGGCGCTGCGCCAGGAGTATGTTAACGCCGTGACCGGCAATTTGAAGGCACAGTTGGACAATACTTATATCGTGGACGCCAACGGTCATAAAACAAAACTGACCCGCTGGGGTGAAAAGGAGCCGAAATGAGCGAAGAGTGGAAATATGATGAGAACAGTGGTTCCTTCCGCAGGCAGAACACCCCGCAAAAAAGCGACAGCGACTGGGGAAGCTGGGCATTGATCGGTTTTTTGTTTCTTGTCGGCCTGTGGCCGGTCGGATTGGCCATGCTGATCCTGAAGCTGAAAGAAACGCCCACAAAAAAGACAGCCTATTATAACACCGCTGCGCGCAGCACGGAGTCGACCGTGAGGCAGCAGGAGCGCACCTCCGGCGTGCGCCGGACACCGCAGCGTACCGCGACGCGGGAGACAAGTTCCTCCAAGGTCACGGACGCGGCAAAGAAAGTCACGCGGACGCCGAGCGATACGAGCAAGACCGCGAGAGTGCTGCAAATTGTCGGCATTATCATCATGGCGATGTTCGGAATGGGCCTCGGCATAGAGTTGGAAAGCCTGTTGACCGGCATTCCGGACTGGTCGGCGCTGTTTACTGCCACGGGCTTTTTCGCCGGCGGCCTGACGATGTTCCTTTCCGGCCGCAAAATGAAGAGCCGGCAGGGACGCGCCGCCCGCTATCTCGCCATCATGGGCGAGCGCGACTTTGTGACGCTCGACGAATTGTCGATGGTTTCGGGCAATAAGCGCAGCGCTGTGGAACATGACATCGAGTATATGCTCCAGAAAAACCTGCTGGGGACAGGGGCATTTGTCGATGCGGGACACGGTATCCTGTTCCGCAGCGCGGATGCGTATCAGCGCTATTTGAAGGAACGCACGCAAAAGGAAAACCTGACGCCGAAAGAGGCACAGGAGGGCTACTCCGGCGCGCTGCGCGCCATCCGCGAGGCAAACGACCGTATCCCCGATCCGGTGTTTTCCGAAAAGCTGGATCACATGGAAGCCATTGCGGGACGGATTTTCAAGGAGGTGGAGGCGCACCCGGAGAAGCAGAAGCAGGCGTCCACTTTCTTTGACTACTATCTGCCCACGACGCTCAAGCTTCTGGCCACCTATACGCAGTTTGAGGAAGCGGGCATCGAAGGCGAAAACCTGCGCCAGGCGAAGGCGCGCATCGAGTCCATCATGGATACGCTGCTGGAGAACTTTGAAAAGCAGCTCGACGAGCTTTACCGCAGCGAGGCGATGGATGTGGACGCGGACATCCGCGTGATGGAAACGATGCTCGACCGCGACCTGTCGAGCGTGGAGAGGGATTTTGGTTTGAACGGCGGGAGCGCCGTCCAAACCAAACCAAATTGATGCCGAACCCCCTCGCCGCGAACGCGGCAACCGGGGGTACATGGCGGAACGGCAACAGGCATAAAAGACTACGACAAAAATATCATATAGGGGGAGATTCACATGGGCGATTTGAAGCGGCTCGATTCCATGGCGTTTTACGGCGGCAATCTGTATGACGCCTACCACTACTTCGGCGCGCATCCGGCAAAGCAGAACGGAAAAACCGGCTGGGTGTTCCGTACCTGGGCGCCGAATGCACAGGGCGTTTCCGTCGTGGGCGACTTCTGTGGCTGGGATCGGCATGCGTGGCCGATGCGGCGCAACGAGCAGGACATGTGGGAGGTCTTTATCCCCGGACTTGCGGAGTACGATGCCTACAAGCTTGCCGTTACCGGGCCCAAGGGCGATGTGACGCTCAAGGCAGACCCCTACGCCTTCCACGCCGAGACCCGTCCGCAGACGGCCAGCAAGCTATATGATATGTCCGGCTATGTCTGGCACGATAAAAAATGGATGGCGCAGCGCCGGGAAAAGCAGGTCTATGACCATCCGCTGAACATTTATGAGGTGCATCTCGGCTCGTGGCGCCGTCGGCCGGACGGGGCGTTTTACGATTACCGCTCCATTGCGGACGAGCTGTCGGCATACTGCGCGGAACTGGGCTACAACTGTGTGGAGCTGATGCCTGTCACGGAGTATCCCTTTGATGCTTCGTGGGGCTATCAGGTCACGGGCTACTATGCCGCCACGTCGCGCTACGGTACGCCAAAGGACTTCATGTATTTTGTGGACAAGATGCATGAGCGGGGCATTTCCATCATTCTCGACTGGGTGCCTTCCCACTTCTGCAAGGATACCCACGGTCTGCGCGATTTCGACGGCACCAGCACCTATGAATATGAGGACCCGCGCAAACGTGAGCACCTGAGCTGGGGCACCCGCGTATTTGACTACGGTCGCGGAGAAGTCAAGAGCTTCCTGCTTTCCTCCGCCGCGTTCTGGCTCAAGGAGTTCCATGTCGACGGACTGCGTGTGGACGCCGTGGCGTCGATGCTCTACCTCGATTATGACCGCCGCGACGGCGAGTGGTCTCCCAACCAGTACGGCGGGCATGAGAACATTGAGGCGATCGAGTTCCTGCGCGAGCTCAACCGCATGGCATTTTCCATTGATCCGGGCCTGATGATGGTTGCGGAGGAGTCCACCGCCTGGCCGCTGGTTACGCGTCCGACGGATGTGGGCGGCCTGGGCTTCAACCTCAAGTGGAACATGGGCTGGATGAATGACATGTGCCACTATCTAAAGCTCGACCCGTGGTTCCGCCAGTTCCATCACAAGGACATCACCTTCTCACTGTTCTACGCGTTCAGTGAAAACTATGTGCTGCCGATCTCGCACGATGAAGTGGTGCACATGAAGGGGTCGCTGCGCGGAAAGATGCCCGGCGACGACTGGGGCCAGCTTGCCAGCGTGCGCGGCTTCACGGCGTATCTCTACGGACACCCCGGCAAGCAGCTGACATTTATGGGCGCGGAGCTGGGACAGTGGCACGAATGGGATTTCGCCAATGAGATCGACTGGTATCTGCTGCGCGAAAATCCGGAGAACCGCCAGACGCAGGACTTTTTCCGAGCCATCAACAAGTTCTATCTCGAAAGTCCCGAGCTTTGGGAGATCGACTTCAGTTGGGAAGGCTTTGAGTGGCTGGTACCGGACGACAATGAAAACAATGTCGTCGTATTCCTGCGCCGCGACAAGAAGGGCAACGAGCTGGTCTGCGCGGTCAACTTCTCGCCCAACCCCTATGAGAACTACCGCTTTGGCGTGCCGTCGAAGAAGGAGTACACCGAGGTGTTCAACACCGACCGTCCCGAGTACGGCGGCAGCGGCTGGAACTTCAACGGAACGTTGAAGTGTGAGCGCGTGGAGTCCCACGGCAAAGAGGCGTCTATCGCCATCAAGATCCCGCCCTACGGCGCGGTATTCTTCCGCGGCAGCGGCACGCTCCCGCCGCCGGAGGCGGAAAAGCCCGCCCGCAAGCCGCGCGCCGCGAAAGCGAACAAGACGGCCAAGGGCGCGCAGACGAAGGCAACGGCAAAGGAGGCAAAAACCGCGAAGACCGGCCGGGGCGCGACACCGGCGGCAAAAAGCAAAGCGAGCGGAAAAAAGACCGCGGCAAAGAAAACCGGTAAGAAGTAAATGAAGGAGGAGATTTCAGCGTGAAAAAAGAGTGCATTGCCATGCTGCTGGCCGGCGGACAGGGCAGCCGGCTTTATGTCCTGACGGAGAACATGGCTAAACCTGCCGTGCCTTTCGGCGGCAAGTTCCGTATCATTGATTTTCCTCTGTCCAACTGTACCAACGCCGGGATCGACACGGTCGGCGTCCTGACGCAGTACCGTCCGCTGGAACTCAACAGCTATATCGGTTCCGGCCAGCCGTGGGATCTGGACCGCGACAACGGCGGCGTGCATATTCTGCCGCCGTATCAAAGCGCCACGGGCGCAAGCTGGTACAAGGGTACGGCAAACGCCATTTATCAGAACATCGGTTTCGTGGATATGTACGACCCGGATTACGTTGTTGTGCTCTCCGGCGACCACATTTACAAGATGGACTATGCCGACATGGTAGCGCAGCACAAACGCGCGGGTGCAGCCTGTACGATCTCCGTTATGGAGGTGCCCTGGAGCGAGGCGTCCCGCTTTGGCATCATGAGTGTCGACGGCGAGGATAATATCACCGAGTTTGCCGAGAAACCCAAGGAGCCTAAGAGCAACCTTGCCTCCATGGGTATCTATGTGTTCAGCTGGAGTAAGATGCGCGAGTATCTGATCGCGGACGAGAACGACCCCGCGAGCGACAACGACTTCGGCAAGAATATCATCCCTGCCATGCTTGGCAAGGGCGAGAAGATGATCGCCTACCGCTTTGCGGGCTACTGGAAGGATGTGGGTACGCTCGACTCCCTCTGGGATGCAAACATGGACATGCTCGCCACCGGCAGCGGACTCGACCTGCTTGAGCGCGACTGGCCGATCTACGGGCGCAGCATCTCTGCGCCGCCGGCGTTCCTCGGCAAGGAGTCCTGCGTGGAGCACAGCGTCATTGCCCGCGGCTGTATCGTGGGGGGCAAAGCGGAAAACTCCGTGCTTTCCGTAAGCAGCGTCATCGAAGAGGGCGCGAGCGTGGAGTATTCGATCCTCATGCCCGGCGCGGTCGTTAAAAAGGGCGCGCAGGTTTCCTACGCCATCATCGGCGAGAATACCGTCGTGGGTGAAAACGCCTCCATCGGCGCGCTGCCCGACGGAAAGGAGGGCTGGGGCATCACGGTCGTCGGCCCCGAGACCAAGGTTCCGGACGGATACATTCTGGCGGCGAACCACATGCTCAGCAAGAACATGAAGGAGGTGGCGAGATGAACGGCCTGCACGGTATTATTTTCTCCTACGAGAAGGAACCCGGCCTGCGGGAACTGGTCGAGCATCGTATGCCCGCGTCGATTCCCTTCGGCGGGCGTTACCGCATCGTGGATTTCATGCTTTCCAACATGCACAATGCGGGCATCACCGATGTGGGCGTCGTGCTCCACGGCAACTACCAGAGCCTGCTTGACCACGTCGGAAACGGCAAGACGTGGGACATGTCCCGCAAGTACGGCGGACTGCGGATGCTGCCGCCCTTTGCCTCGAACCGCCGCTACCAGAGCGAGGAGTTCCGCGGCAAGATGGAGGCGCTCGCGGGTGTTCGCTCGTATCTGGAGGAGATCCGGCAGGACTACGTTGTGCTGGCGGACAGCGATCTGATCATCAACATCCCGCTCACGAAGGTCTATGAGGCGCACCTGCTTTCGGGCGCGGATATTACTTGTGTTTGCACGCCGCACTACCGGGAGACCGAGGATGCGACCTTCTTCCAGCTCGGCAAGGACAACAAGGTTGTCAAGACCCTCTGCGACCCCAAAAAACCCGAGGGCTATCACTGCCTGGAGATCTACGTTCTGCGCAAGGAGCTGCTGCTCAAGCTGGTGGACGACTGCGCCGCCGAGGAAAAGGTCAGCTTCCGCCGCGATGTGCTCAACGGAATGCTCGACGCACTGGATGTGCGCGGCTATGTCTGGGAGGGCCTCGCTGCCCAGATTCGTACGCTCAAGGAATACTACGACCGCAGCATGGAGCTGCTGAATCCGGCACCTTATCTGGAACTGTTTGCACCCGGCCGTCCCATCCTTGCCAAGGAGGACGATGAGGCGCCGACCTATCTTGCCCCGGGCAGCAAGGTCGTCAACTCCCTCATCGCCGACGGCTGCATCATCGAGGGCACGGTGGAGAACAGCATCCTGTTCCCGGGCGTACGGATCGGAAAGGGCACGAGCGTGAAAAACAGCGTCATTTTCAAGGGTGTGCAGATCGAAGAGGATGCGTCCGTCAGCTATATCATCGCGGACAAGTACGTGCAGATCCGCCGCGGCGGCACGCTGACCGGACATGAGAATTACCCAATGGCCATTTCCAAGAATACTGTGATTTAATCCTGCCGCACTTTTTGCAGTACGGACGGGGGAAGGAAGGAAACGGTATGAATATACTGTATGTGACGAGCGAGGCGGCGCCGTTCTGCAAGACCGGCGGCCTTGCGGATGTGGCGGGCAGTTTGCCGCAGGCGCTCGCCGAAAACGGCGACCGGGTCAGTGTGATCCTGCCGCTGTATCAGAGCGTGGCGGACCGGTGGCAGGATCAGCTGACGTTTGTGAAGTGGACGTATGTGCGCCTGTCCTGGCGCAGCGTCTACTGCGGGCTGTTCTCCATCGAAAAGGACAATGTGACGTGGTACTTCGTGGACAACGAGTATTACTTCAAGCGTCCCGATCTCTACGGTTACTTTGACGACGGCGAGCGTTACGGATTCTTCTCCCGCGCGGTGACGGAGCTGTTGCGCGACCTGCCGGAGAAGCCGGACGTTGTTCACTGCAACGACTGGCAGAGCGCGCTGGTGCCGATTTATATTCACGACGAGGCGGTGCGCGACGAATTCTACAAGAGCTTCCGCACGGTTATCACCATCCACAACATTGAGTATCAGGGACGCTACGGCCGCGAACTGCTGGGCGACCTGTTTGGCCTTGCGCCGGGCTGGTATTCCGGCGGCACGATGGCGTATGAGGAGGATATCAACCTGCTCAAGGGCGCGATCATCAACGCGGACGCCGTCACCACCGTCAGCCCCACCTATGCGCAGGAACTCAAGTACGCCTACTTTGCCCACGGGCTGGAGAATGTCATCGCGATGTGCGACGGCAAGCTGCACGGCGTGCTCAACGGCATTGACGTCAAGAGCTACGATCCGCACAAGGACAAGAGCATCCTTGCGACCTACAGCTCCGGCAAGATGGCCGGCAAGGCCCGCGATAAGGAACAGCTTCAGCAGACGATGGGGCTTCAGGTGCGCGCCGATACCCCGATCGTCGCCATGGTTACGCGTCTGGTGTCGCACAAGGGGCTTGACCTTGTGTGCGAAACGCTGGACTCCATCATGGAGAAGGACGTTCAGTTTGCCGTGCTCGGCAAGGGCGACGCGCAGTACGAGGCGTTCTTTAACTACGCCTGCCAGCGCTATCCGGGCCGCGTGGCGGTGTATCTGGGCTATTCCGATGCGCTGGCGCGCCAGATCTATGCCGGCGCGGATATGTTCCTGATGCCGTCCAAGAGTGAGCCCTGCGGCCTGTCGCAGATGATCGCGATGCGCTACGGCACCGTACCCATCGTGCGCGAGACCGGCGGCCTCAAGGACACCGTACACGCCTATGAGGCGTGGAACGGCCAGGGCAATGGGTTCAGCTTTGCCAATTACAACGCGGGCGATATGTGCCATGTCGTTTGTGAGGCGATCGACCTGTACCACAACAACCCCGACGCCTTCAAGACCCTGCAAAAACGCGGGATGACCGAGGACTTCAGCTGGAAACGCAGCGCCGAGGCGTACCACAACATTTATCAGTCAATTTGTTAAGAAACAGCGCTTCCTTTGCCGTCCGTCCCGCCGGGGCGGACGAGGCGGCTGTCTCTGGTTAGGAGTATTTTTGCATGACCTCGATCAATACCGTTGAAAAAATGAAAAAAGCGGTCCGCGATAAGCTGAAACTCAATTTCGGCTGCACCGTGGACGAGGCCACCGAGGGGCAGATGATGCGCGCAAGCGCACTTGCCCTGCGGGAGATCATGGCAGATCGCGAGATCTCGACCAAGCGCAACACGCGCGAAAAGCACCTGCGGCAGGTACACTATCTTTCGATGGAATTCCTCATGGGGCGCAGCCTCATGAAAAACGCCTATAATCTGGGCGTGGGCGACATTTTGACAAAAGCGCTCGACGAGCTGGGATTCCATGCCGCCGATGTGTTTGAGGCGGAACCGGACGCGGCGCTGGGCAACGGCGGTCTCGGCCGTCTTGCTGCGTGCTATCTGGATTCGCTCTCCACGCTGGAGATCCCCGCCACCGGCTATTCGATCTGCTATGAGCTGGGAATTTTTCGCCAGCGCATCGTGGACGGACAGCAGGTGGAGCTGCCCGACGACTGGAAGGAGCTGGGCAGTGCGTGGCTGCTGCCGAAGCCGCAGGAGTCCGAAAAGGTCCATTTCGGCGGAACACTTCGCCGCTTCTGGGACAACGACCGCCTCCACGTCGTCCTCGAAGGCGCGACAGAGGTGATGGCGGTACCCTGCGACATGGAGATCGCAGGCTACAAGACCAACCACGTCAACTGCCTTCGCCTTTGGGATGCAAAGTCCACGACGCCTCTGGACATGTCCCTGTTTTCGCAGGGCGAGTATCTGCGCGCCACGGAGCAGCATGCCATGGCGGAGACCATCGCCAAGGTGCTCTATCCCGAGGATAACCACATCGAGGGCAAGTCCCTGCGTCTGAAGCAGCAGTATTTCTTCGTTTCCGCCACCGTGCAGTCCGTTGTGCGCAAGCACATTGAGGTTTACGGCACGGTCATGGATTTCCACAAGAAGAACGTTTTCCAGATCAACGATACGCATCCCGCGCTGGTGATCCCCGAACTGATGCGCATTCTGATGGACGATGCGGGACTCAACTGGGACGAGGCGTGGGAGATCACGCGCCAGTCGGTTGCCTACACCAACCACACCGTACTCTCCGAGGCGCTGGAGCGCTGGCCGCAGGAGCTGATCCAGAGCCTGCTGCCGCGTATCTGGGAGATCATCGTCGAGATCGCGCGGCGCTATCAGGATCAGGTGGACGAATTCTACCACGATCCGGCCAAGACCGCGGAAATGGCGATCGTTTGGGACGGGCAGGTGCGCATGGCGAACCTTTGCGTTGCGGTGTGCATGGCGGTCAATGGCGTAAGCGCGCTGCACTCCGATATCCTGCGCCATGACCTGTTCAAGGATGCGTATGGCATGACGCCGGAGAAGTTCCAGAACGTCACAAACGGCATCGATCACCGCCGCTGGCTCTCGGAAATCAATCCGGGACTGAACCACCTCATCATTGAATTGACGGGCGGGGACGGCTATCTGATGCATCCGTTGGAGTTGAAAAAGCTGGAGCAGTTTGCGGACGACCATAATGTGCTGGATCGGCTGAGCGTCATCAAGCTGGAGAACAAGGAGCGCCTGGCAAAGCATATCAAGCGTGCATCCGGCGTTGTGCTCGACCCCAACGCCATTTTCGACGTTCAATCCAAGCGTCTGCATGAGTATAAGCGCCAGCTGCTCAATGTGCTGCATATCATCGCGCTTTATCACGCGCTGCAGGACGATCCCGGCATGGAAATGCGCCCCCACGCGTTCCTGTTCGGCGCAAAGGCGGCGCCCGGCTATGCCGTGGCAAAGCGCATTATCCGCCTCATCAATTCTCTGGCGGATCAGGTCAACCACGATCCGATCTGCAAGGATAAGCTGCAGGTGGCGTTTTTGGAAAACTACCGCGTTTCGATGGCGGAGGTCCTGATGCCCGCCTCGGAAGTGAGCCAGCAGATTTCGCTCGCCGGCAAGGAGGCAAGCGGAACCGGCAACATGAAGTTCATGATGAACGGCGCGCTGACCATCGGCACGCTCGACGGTGCGAACGTGGAGATGCACGAAGTCCTCGGCGACGAGAATATGTTCCTCTTCGGCCTGCATGCCGATGAGGTGGTGCGCCGCAAGGCGGAGGGCTATATGCCGCAGATGGTCTATGCCCACGATGAAAAGCTCCGCCGCGTGGTCGACCAGCTCAAGTTCGGATTCCGTGACGGTGTGAGCTACGACGATCTTGCACAGCGTCTGCTGATGAGCGATGAGTATATGCTGCTGGAGGATTTTGCGTCGTATTGCGATGCGGAACAGCGCATGGCGGAGGCGTATGCCGACCGCGACAGATGGAACCGTATGTCGCTTTTGAACATCGCGCGCAGCGGTATTTTTGCCGCCGACCGTGCTGTGGCGGAATATGCGGACAACATCTGGCATGTCGATCACCGCTAAAGCATATCGGGGGCGGAACGGGCGGCAGATCTTCGCACCGTATGGTGCCGCCCACGCTCACACGGACGTCTGCGCGCAAGGCTGCGTTTTCTGATGCGCCTTGCGCCGGAAGGTCCGATCAAAACAGAAAGAACAAAGGAAACTCAGCTTATGGAATTCACACAAGGCGTGCGCTTTGACAGCCTTTCCCTCATGCCCGAGATGGAGCGTGCGCTCGCAAAAAAAGGCATTGAGGAGTCCACGCCGGTACAGGCCGGCTGCATCCCGCCGATGCGGGAGTGGAAGGATGTTATCGCCAAGGCACCCACCGGCACGGGGAAGACCTTTGCCTTCGGTATTCCCATCATCGAACACATCGATACGGAGCGCGAGGAGGTGCAGGCCGTCATCCTCGCGCCCACGCGGGAACTGGCCATGCAGATCACCGACGAACTGCGCGATCTCTGCGCTTTCCTGCCGGGCATCCGCACCGTTTGCCTCTATGGCGGCGCGCCCATCGGCAAGCAGATCGAGCAGCTGAAAAAGAGACCGCAGGTTGTGGTGGCGACGCCGGGACGTCTCGGCGACCATATGAAACGGCGCACGGTGCGCCTTGACCATGTGGACACGGTGGTGCTGGACGAGGCTGACCGCATGCTGGACATGGGCTTTGTGCAGGATGTGACGCGCCTGCTTGACCGGATGAAGTCACGCAAAAACCTCGGCATGTTCTCCGCGACCATCTCCCGCGAGGTGCTGGATATCAGCTGGGTTTACCAGCGCGATCCGGAGGAAGTTACCGTTCCTGCGGAGGAAGAAAACAAACCCGATATCCTGCAGTACCGCATCGACGTGGATCAGAACGACAAGGTTGCCGCCATTGCGCGCATTGTCCGTCAGGGCGAGTTGGAGCGCGTGATCGTGTTCTGCAATACGAAGGGCATGGTCGAGCGGCTGAAAAAATATCTGGAGCTGGAAGGACTGGATGTGGACTGCATCCACGGCGATATTCCGCAGAAAAAGCGCGAACAGGTCATGGCGCGCTTTCGCCGCGGCGAGCTGCCCGTGTTCATTGCGACGGACGTCGCCGCGCGCGGCATCGACGCGGACGATGTGGACGCCGTGTTCAACTACGACGTGCCGCAGGAGAATGAATACTATGTTCACCGCATCGGCCGCACGGGCCGCGCCAAACGCCGCGGTCTTGCGTTTACGCTGGTAGCGGACTACCCGTCCAAGATGAAACTGGACGAAATTGCCAAGGTCACGGGCAGTACGCTGCTCCTGGCGCATTTCGACGAGGACGGCAAACTTGTCGAAGGGGAAAGACCCCGCTGAAAAACGTTTTCCGGGAGAACTCCGATGCGGTCATTCAAAAAATACCTGTGCATTGTTCTCAGCGCGCTCATGAGCATGAGCGCGCTTTGCGGCTGTGGAGCGGAGGAGCCGGAGGAGGAAGAGCGTTTTTCGCTGAGTATGAGCCTCTGTGCCCGTCTGGACAGCCTTGACCCCGCGATGAATACCGATCCGCGCGCGGAAAGCGTGTTTTATGCGCTTTATGAAAACCTGATGCGCGTGGAGGAGGACGACGAGGGAAATTTCACGGTTGTGCCCGGCATTGCCAAGGAGTATCGGACGGTGGAGAACGCAGACGGCACGGTGGACTACGTGTTCACGCTCCGTTCCTCTGCCCGCTGGTCGGACGGTTCGCGCGTACGTGCGCGGGATTTTGCCTACGCATGGCGGCGGCTTGCCGATCCGACGGTCGGTTCACCCAATTGCGATTTGCTCTCGATGGTGCAGGGGTATCAAACCGTGCGCGAGACGGGTGATCTTACCCAGCTGGGCGTAAAAGCGGACGGCGATACCACGTTCCGTGTGACGCTCGCTGCGCCCTGTGCCTTTTTCATCCGTGAAATCTGTACCGCCGTGGCGACCATGCCCTTGCCGAGCGACAAGATGCGCAGCGATCCGGACGTGATCTCCACCAGCTCGACATTGTGTGACGGGGCGTATCAGGTCGGCGTCTGGGCGCGGGAAGAGTACATACAGCTGCGGCGCAACAGCTCGTATTATGAGCGGCGTTCCGTGGAACCGGACGTGCTGCGGTTCCTTTTCTCCGCAGGTGAGGAACAGGCACAGCAGCTCTACGACAGCAAGACGCTGGATCTTGCCGTTGTACTGCCGGCCGGAACGGAGGGAGAGGCATATCTCCCGCTGCGCAGCACGGTCTGCGTACTCTACAACCACATGAGCGATGTGTTTTCCAATGCGCGTGTGCGCCGCGCCTTTGACCTCTCACTGGATCGCACTGCAATTGCCGCCGCCGCGGGAGCGGGCACGGTTCCCGCCGCGGGACTTGTCCCGCCCGGTATTTTGGGCGTTTCGGCGGAAGCGGAGGAGGACTTCCGCGGTGCCGGCGCAGCGCTTTGCGACGTAGATGAAGAGGGGTACTCGATGCGCTGCCTGGCTGCCGAGCATGAACTGCGCAATGGCGGTTACTGGGGCGGCGTGGGCTTCCCGAGCGTGCAGTGCATCTATGTGGCGGGTGAGGAAACGCGCAGAGCTGCGGCAGCGACGACGTCCATCTGGAATGAACGCCTGAAGGTTGCCATCAGCACGGAGGGACTGACGCGCGCGGAATTTGACCGCCGCATTGCCGCAGGCGAATATGATGTTGCGATCGACACGCTGCAAGCGCGCTTCGGTGATGCGCTGGAGTTTCTGGCACCCTTTGCCGGAACGGACGGCAGCAATGTATTGCATTACGTCAGCAAACCGTTTGACCTGCTCATCGGCGTGGCAAGCGGCTCCCGCGATCCGGCTGCGCGCACGGCGTTTCTGCACGATGCGGAGGCGCTGCTTCTTGACGACACGGCGCTCTCGCCCCTTTACTTCAGGGCGGAGGCATATCGCTTGCGCGATGGCCTGACGGGCCTGCAACACGATCAGCGCGGCAACCTGTTCTTTACCGGCGTGTCGCGTGCGGACAGCGTGGAATAGGCGTGGAGCCTCTGCGCCATGCCGTGCCGCGAACGTCCAAAACCGACACACAAAGCTTTACATGTCAAGTCCGGCGACTTGGAAACGAGGACTGCCGCAGCATTGTTTTGCACAGCAAAAAACCGCCCGTAAGGGCGGTTTTTATTTGTGCGGCAATGTTTGTGCGACGATGTGCGTCAGCGGTTGTAACGCCGCCCGCGGCGCGCGTGCTGATATTGTTGTGCCAGCTCCTTGGGCTGCGCCGCTTCCAGAGCGCGGGCGCGCCGCTCGACGACTTCCTTTGGCTTTTCGGTGATCTCGCCGGCGGCCTTGAGCGCCTCCTTGGTCATCAGCGGGCCGATCAGCTCATAGATCAGCACGGAGAAGAGAATGATGTTGCGCACAAGCGAGCCGTCCGTGCTGCCAAGCTGCTGCGCCGTGACGCACATGCCCAGCGCAACACCCGCCTGCGGCAGGAGCGTGACGCCGAGATGGCGCACGACGTTCGGGCTGCATCCGACGCCGCGGGCGGAGAGGTAGGCACCGAAATATTTGCCCAGCGAACGGGAGAGAATGTAGATCACGCCGATGAGCACCAGCATGGGCTGGGAGAATACCTCAAGCTGCAATTCTGCGCCGCTGATGACAAAAAACACCGCCAGCAACGGCTGGGACCAGCGGTCGGCGCGGCCCATCAGGTCGTCCGAGAGCGGGGAGAGGTTGCAGAATGCCGTTCCGAGCATCATGCACACCAGCAACGAGGAAAAACCAATGCGGACGCCGCCGACGGTGAACTTGAGGGATGAGAGCGCCACCGTCAGGAATACGAAGGCAATGGTCATGGACGTGCGGTTCGTGTTGGAATGGAACATGCGCTCCAACTCGGTCAGCACGACGCCCGCCGCAGCACCCAGCAGAAGGGACAATATGATTTCCAGCAGCGGTTCAACGAGAATGGACACAATGCTCACTGTGCCGGAGAGCAGGGCACGCGCAATGCCGAAGGACACCGCAAAAACGACCAGGCCGACCGCGTCGTCCAGCGCGACGATGGGTAGCAGCAGACTTGTCAGCTCGCCGTGCGCCTTGTATTGGCGCACGACCATCAGCGTCGCGGCGGGAGCGGTGGCGGTGGTGATGGCGCCGAGAGTGATCGCCGCGGGAGCGGAGAGCAGGTTGGGGAACACGGTGTGGAATCCCAGCAGGGCGCAATCCACCAGCAGGCAGGCGGCGATCCCCTGCAAAACACCGATGATGGACGCCTGACGTCCGGTCTTGCGCAGCTGCTCCAGACGGAATTCGTTGCCGATGGAAAACGCGATAAAGCCCATGGCGACGTTGGAAATGACCACCAGCGCGGCGACGGCGTCATAGGTGGGGAAACCGAAACCGGGAATACCGAGGCGGCCGAGGCAGAACGGGCCGATCAGCACGCCCGCGACGAGGAACGCCGTTACATCGGGCAGGCGCCATTTGTTAAAGAGGCGCGTCATCATCAGCCCTGCCAGCAGGGCAAACGCGACGTTGAGCAATGCGGTCATGCGGGATAACTTCCTTTACGATGAAATATTCGGGGAACAGACCCCGGAAACGCTATTGTAGCTGTTTCACACCCAAAAAGCAATGGCTAAAATCAATAATTTGCAGGCTCTTTACGCCCCGCGCGGGGCGGTTTTGCCCACACGTTTCCCTTGACGGCATTTTGTTCCACTGATATCATGGGGGCAGAAAAGGAGGTTTTTCCCATGAAGAAAACGCTGTTTGCGCCGCTGCTTGCGGCGGTTATGATTTTCACCTTCGCGGCGACGGCTCTTGCCGCGCCGGCCACGTTCTCCGACGTGCCGACGTCGCACTGGGCGTACGCGGACATCCAGGCGTTGGCGGAAGGCAAGCTGGTCAACGGCATGGGCGACGGGACCTTCCACCCGGATGATACGTTGACCATCGCCCAGATGGCGACGATCATCGCCAACGCAAAGGGTACGCCGGTCGGGACGAAGGAGGGCAAGTGGTATTACGTCGCGGTGGAGAATGCGATTGAGGCCGATTACCTGGATAAGTTCACAACCAATATCGCGGACGGAACTTATGAGGAACCCTGCAGCCGCGATATTGCTGTCTTCATGGTAATCGAGGGACTGGGCATAAAACCCGGAGCACAGTCGAATGGGAAAACCTACGATGATATCCCGGATATCGCCTACAGCCAGTGCAGGGAGCAGGTGCTCAAGGCCGTCCAGTATGGTATCATCAATGGTGTCGACGAAAAGGGCAACTTCGCACCGAACGACAACCTGACCCGCGCTCAGATTTGCGCCATTCTGAACCGCGCCGGTTATACGACCGCAGCGGAGAGAGCGGAATCGATCGCCAATGGCATGACCAACAAGGAGATCTACGATGCGATCAAGGCGACGGGCAAGTTCACGGAGACCGACGGATCCGACAATGGCTGGGCATTAAAGGTGCTTACTGCGAAGGATCGCAAGTATGCCAACCTGCAGGTAACCTATCAGCCGGAAAGTAACTTTGGTGATTTCCTTGAAATCAAGGCTGCTGAATTCGACGAGTCGTTGGTCTATGACAGCAACCTGAACATCCTGAAAGAGGACGGCTCCGTTTTCTGCTCATTCATGGACTCCAACTATTACGATTCCAACGGCAAGTTCGTCCCGCCTTCCGGCCTGAGCTATAACAGCCGCCAGCTCCTACAGGAAGTTCTCAAGATCGCATTCCCGGATGATCATCAGAAGGTTGTCAACGCGCTCAAGAGTGTCTTGCTGCCGCCGTATTCTTACACCGGCTATGAGCGCACACCGAGCAAGATGATGTGGCTGAACGGCCGAGCGGTTCTTGTAGAGGGCAACAAGGGCTACAAAATCACTCTTGCTACGTTGAATGAAACGGAATGGTACAATAAGATCATGAGATATCCCGTTACCTCGTCTCCTGGGGGATACCAAGATGATCGGCAGGATGGCAACTTTATCGATGTTAAGACTGCCTACGAGCTGGATAAGTGGTAAGCGGGTGATAGCAGAATGCGGTGGCTGATATCTCACCGCATTCTGCATCAATTGAATATCGGGTTTCCCGATTGTAAGCCTTAAATGACAACAATCAGGGAAACCCGAGTGGTCTCCCTGCGTAAAGGAAGGGAGACCACTCGTAGCAACAAGTATTCTGTAATCTGTAATTTCCCCGCCTTGCAAAGAACCTGCCGTCATGCTATACTGAAAACGAACAAAACGAAAGGGAGGCGGCGTCATGCGTATCGCGGTTCCGGCTGCCGGGGGAGAAGTCTGTGCGGCCCTCGGCACAAGCGAAGAGATCCGTTTCTATGAGGACGACCACGGCAGGATCGTGCGTCAGTATGCGGAAACTGTGGAGGGCGGCGGCTTTGACGCTGCGCTGGCGCTGTTGGAGCGCCACGGAGCGGACGTACTGCTTTGCGGCGCGCCGTCGGATGAGGAACGGCGGACGCTGGCGCTGTCCGGCCTGCTGATCGCCGCCGGAGCGTCCGGCGCAGCGGACGACGCGGTGCGCGCGTATCTGAGCATTGCCATTGCCTGCGATCCGAGCAATACCTGCAACTACTGCGGACATAAGGACGAGTGTATCCTTCCGCACAAGACAACGACTTGACAAAAAGGGAGACGGCCCATGGCCGTCTCCCTTTTGCTGCGCGCGGCGCCGCGCTTCAGCGGCGCAGACTGCCGGAGGTTGCCTCCGAACGGGAACTGTTATGGCTGGTGCTTGCCTGTGCGGCAGGCTCGCTGGTGGACAGATAGTCCGAACTGATCCAGCCGAACTTGTTGTCCGCCTTCACGAAGGACCATCCGCCCTCTCGTGCGGCGACCTGCACCTTCTCGCCGTAATCCACGGTGGTGATGCGGTCATAGCTGGTGGCGGGGCCGCTGCGGAGATTGACGCCCGCGGTGGTGTAATAGGTCTTATAGCCGTCCAGCAGATTTGTCGGCTGCACCTTGACCTCGCTGTGCCCGGTCAGGTCGAGCCAGGATGTGCTGCCGCCCGAGATGTTTGTTTCCGTGCCGGGGATGGGAGGCGCATCGGAACCGGTATTGTCCGACGGAAGCTCTGGCGAGGTATTCGTTGTGCCGCGCTTTGCCGCAGCAAGCTCGTCCTCCAGCTGGGAGACCTTCTCGGTCAACTCCTGAACCTCTGTCTCGGCTGCCTTAAGTTTTTTGTTGGCGCTGCCAAAACGCACACCCAGCACGATCGAAACGACCAGCAGGATAAACACGGCGGCGACCAGACAAAGAAACAAAATAAAAAGCGGGTTGTATTTTTGGTTCTTCCGCGTGACGCGACGACCTTCCATAATATTGTCCTCCTTGTGACTTCATTCTTCCCTATTCTACAAGATATGGTGTCATTATGTCAAGTGGGATATGAGTTTGGACGACAATATTTGCAAAAAGTTCCACCGGCCGGTATAATAAAGAAAAAAGAATGGGGGCGGTCACGATGCACAATGGCCTGCGTTCACGCGCGATGGCGGAGCGCGTGTCGTATCTCTATGCCTGTGCGCTTGTGACCGTCCTTTACCTTTTCCTGCCGTACGGCGGTTATGTGCGCATGATGGAGGGTAAATACATCTGTTTTTTGGCGCTGTCGCTCGGCTATCTCGCCGCAATGGCGGCGGTTGTGCCGCGGCAGGCGCTGCGCATAATGTGGGCGCAGGGGGCGGCGGGCGTGTACCTCGCCTGTACGGCGCTCTCAGCCTTGTGCTCGCCCTATGGCGCGGCGGTGCTGCTGGGCGGTACGCGGCGCGACGGCCTGCTGACGCAACTGATCTATGTGGCGACGTTCTGGCTGCTGTCCTGCTGCCTGCGTCCGGACCGGCGGCTGCTGTACCTTACGGCGTTTTCCGTTACGCTTGGCAGTCTGCTGACGCTGGCTCAGACGGCGGGATACGACCCGCTCCGGCTCTATCCCGCGGGACTGAGCTATCACGACGGCGACGCGGCTTATGCGGGCTTTTTTGCCGGTACGTCGGGCAATGTGGACTTTACCGCGTACCTGCTGGCGCTGGCGGCCTGCGTGCTGTTGGCGGCGGTGGTACGTGAGCGCTTGTGGTGGCTTGCCGCGCCGGCGGCGCTGTCGCTGTGGACGCTGTACCGTCTCGGTGTTGCGGCGGCCTGGTTGGGGATTGCCTGTGCGGCGGTATGGGGGCTTGCGCTGCTGTTCCCGCAAAAGCGCCGCTGGATGCTTTTGCTCTCTGCCGCGTTGAGCATTGCCGCCCTTTTGCTCCTGCGGTGTTACGATGGCGGCGGGACGCTGGGGGAGGCGGCGCGTCTGCTGCGCGGTGAGGCGGAGGGCGGATTCGGCTCCGGACGTCTCGCCATCTGGCGAGACTGCCTGCCGCTGGTGCGCGCGCGTCCGCTGCTCGGCGGCGGTCCCGGAACCTTTTACCTGCGTGGCGTGGAACCCTTTGTCTGGTATCGCGACGGCGCGGCGACGCCTGTGGATATCACCGCCGCGCACAACGAGTACCTGCATCTGCTGGTCGATCAGGGCGCGCTGGCGCTGTCGGCGTATCTGGCGTTGGTGCTGGGTGCGCTGGGGCGTTGTTTTCGGAACGCCCGGGAGGCGCGTTTTGCCCTGTGCGGCATGGGACTTTTGTGTGGCAGCGTGATGGCGTGTTTTACCATTTCCACCTGCATCACCGCACCGTATTTTTGGCTGCTGATTGTCATGTCAGTATTAAAATGTGAAAAAACATAGTTGAAATTTGGTGAAGATTACTATATAATAAACAAAGTTATATCATCGAATGGCGAAAGTGTGGTGATAACATGACAATGGAAGCCATCCGCAAGGTCACGGAGATCGAGGAGCGTGGCCGCGCAGAAAAGGCGGAGGCGGAGGCCCGCGTCAAGCAGGCGCTGGCGGAAGCGGAGCGCGAAGGCCAGTCCCAGCTGCAAAAGACCCGGCATGAAGCGGCAGATCATGGAAAAGATCTGCTCCGCCGTGCGGAGGAGCACGCCGCCGAGGCGGCGGCTGAGATCGCCAAGCACGCGCAGGCGGAGAGCGACGCGCTCCGCAACGCGGCAAAGAGCCGTCTGAACGAGGCGGCGGAAATGATCGTCGGAAGGGTCGTGAAGAGCTGAAATGATCGTAAAAATGAAAAAGCTCCGGGTCATTGCCATGGCCGACGAACGCGCGCGCCTGCTGGAGGGCTTGCTGCGTCTGGGTTGCCTGGAGATCAGCGAGCCGACGGAAAAGCTTGCCGATCCCGAATGGGCGGCGCTGCTGCACCGGGAGGAATCCTGTTCGGCGCAGCGCAAGGGCGAGCTGGCGGACGTCAACACCGCGCTGGATGCTATCCGGCGGTACGGTACGGCAAAGGAGAAAGTGCTCCACTTGCGCCCCGGCGTGACAGAGGAGGCGTTTCTCAGCAGCGAGACCGTGGAGACGGCAGATGCGGCGAGCCGCCGCATCAACGAAAAGCTCCGGACGCTGGCACAGCTGCAGGGAGACGAAAACCGCCTGCGGGGACGCCGTGCGGGACTGGAGCCGTGGGAGAAGCTGGATGTGCCGCTGGAAGTCCACGGAACGGAGCGTGCGCTATGCCGGCTGGAGGTCTGTCCCGCGGCGGTGGATCTGGGCGCGGTGCAAAAGGAGCTGGATGCGGCGGATGCCGCGGCAGAGCTTTATGAGGTCAGCGCCGACAAACAGCAGCGCTATGTCTGCATCCTCTGCCTGCGCAGCGAGGAAGAAAGCGTACAGGAGCTGCTGCGTCCGCACGGGTTCAGCGTGACCACGTTTGAAACGCTTTCCGGCACGGCACAGGACAACATCGCCGAGCTGGATGTCCAACTGAGCGAAAACCGTGAGCGGCAGACGGAGACCACGGCGGCGCTTCAAAAGAGCGAAAACGCACGCGATGCGCTGCGGCTCTACGCCGACCGGCTGGAGACCGAAACGCTGCGCGAGGAGGGCACGGGTGCGCTGCTTACCGACGGCACCATCGTGTTCTTTGAGGGCTGGGCGCCCGCAGAGCGCATGGGTGAGGTCGGTGCGCTGCTCGATGAATGCGGCTGCGCCTGGGATGCGGAAGATCCGTCGGAAGAGGATCTTGCCGACGTGCCGGTGGCGCTGCAGAACAACTGGTTCACCCGCCCGCTGAACATGGTGACGGACATGTATTCGCTGCCCGCCTACAACGGTGTGGACCCGAACCCGCTGATGTCGTTCTTTTTCATTTTGTTCTACGGCATCATGATGGCGGACATGGGCTACGGGCTCATCATGATCCTGCTGTCCCTTGTGGTCATCAAAAAATCGCGCCCCAACGGCCCGACGATGCGAAACATGATGCCGCTGATGGGCTATTGCGGTGTGAGCACGTTTATCATGGGCGCGCTGACGGGCGGTTTCTTCGGAGACTTCATTCCCCAGCTGCTGAAGATCCTCAACCCCGCGAGCACGTTTGCGATGCCGGCGCTGTTCAACCCGCTCAACGATGCAGTGACGGCGCTGATCGGCTCGCTGGTTCTGGGACTGATCCACATTTTCTTCGGCATGGGCGTGAGCGTCCATATGAAGGTCAAACGCGGGCAGGCGCTGGATGCGCTGTGCAATGAAGGCGCGTGGTATCTGGTGTTCGCACTGGGTGCGGCGGCGTATCTGACGAAGAACATGGCGTTTGTCTGGGCGATCCTCGTGCTGCTGGTGCTCACACAGGGCTATGGCAAGCAGGGTGTCGTCGGCAAGGCAATGGGTATTGCCGGCTCGCTCTACAGCAACGTGACAGGCTATTTCAGCGATGTGCTGTCGTACTCCCGCCTGATGGCGCTGATGCTTGCCGGCGCGGTCATCGCGCAGGTGTTCAATACCATCGGTGCGCTGACCAACAACGTGGTGGGATTTTTCATCATCTCGATGCTCGGCAATGCACTCAACTTTGCGCTGAACCTGCTTGGCTGCTATGTCCACGACATGCGCCTGCAGTGTCTGGAATTCTTCAGCCGGTTCTATGAAGACGGCGGCAAACCCTTTAAGCCGCTGGGCATCCAAACCAGATACGTTGACATCGTCAAAGAATAAATACATATTTAGGAGGAAATGATCATGGGATTCTTTGAACAAATTGGCGGTATGGCGCTTGCACTGATCGGCGCCGGTCTTGCGGTTGGCCTGAGCTGCGTCGGCAGCGCCAAGGGCACGGGCATTGCGGGTGAAGCCGGTACGGGCCTGCTGAGCCAGGACCCCAGCAAATCCGGTAAGGTCATGGTGCTTCAGCTGCTTCCCGGTACGCAGGGCCTGTACGGGCTGGTCGTTTTCTTCGTCTGCCTCACGCGCATCGGCGTTCTTGGCGGCACCGTGCCCGCGACGTCGGCGGACGGTATGAAGTACCTCGCGGCGTGCCTTCCCATGGCACTCGGCGGTCTGCTTTCCGCCATTGCGCAGGGCCGTGTTGCGGCAGGCTCCATCAACATCCTCGCGAAGAAACCCGACGACTGGTCGAAGGGTCTGATCCTCTGCGGTATCGTTGAGTTCTACGCCATCCTTTCCCTGCTGGCGTCGATGCTGATGCTGCTCTTCATGTAAGGAGGTCTGGCATGAACGGACTCGAACGGATCACAAGCCGGATCGAGGCGGAAACCAAAGCCGAGATCGACGGCATCCTCGACAGCGGCAAGGCTGAGGTGCAGCGCATCGTCGACAGCTGGCGCGACCGCATTGACGCTGAGGCGCGCACGCTGGCGGAGCGGAACGAGAAAGCCGCCGCGGAGCGCGAGGAGCGCCTGAAAAGCGCGGCGGAGATGGATGCACGCAAGACCATTTTGCAGGCCAAGCAGGACATGGTGGAGGAGGCGTACGCCCTCGCCCTTGACAAGCTGTGCAAGCTCGATGGGGACGAAAAAGTCAGCCTGCTCGCCGATCTGCTCGCACGCGCGTCGTCCACGGGAACGGAAGAGGCGGTTTTTGCCGCCGCCGACCGGGATGCCGGCGCAAAAGCGGTGGAGAAGGCAAACGCTGCATCCGGCAGGAAGCTGACGCTCTCTCAGGAAACCGCGCCGATCCGCGGAGGATTTATCCTGCGCGACAGGAACGTGGAGGTCAACTGCGCGTTCGAAACGCTGGTGCGCCTGCAAAAGGCGGAGACGGCGGGATCGGTGGCGAAGCTGCTGTTCCAGTGATTACCCGGCTTGTGCGAAGCGCACATTCCGGAGTAAGGAGGAAACGCTTTGAGTAACAGAGTGAAAGACGTCGATTATCTGGCGGTCTCGGCGCGCGTGCGCGCGATGGAAAACGATCTGCTGACTACGGAACAGTATGAACAGCTCATTGCCGCCCGTGATAACGACGAGGAGGCAAAGCTGCTGCAATCGTTCGGCTACGGGCAGCTGGAACCCCGGCACCCCGAGGCTCTGGACGCGGATCTGACCGCGGCGCGCGCGGAGATGCTGGAGGATATCGCCAACAGCCTGCCCGACCCCGCCACACTCGACGTGTTCAAGATCAAATACGATTACCACAACGTTAAGGCGATGCTGAAAGCGGACGCCATGAACGTCAGCCCCGGTGGGATGCTTGCCGGCCTCGGGCGTGTGAAAGACGAGATGCTCTATGAGGCGGGCCATGCAAAGAACCTGATGGAGCTGATCGACATGCCCGGCTATCTCGGCATTGCGGCACATGAGGGTTATGAGATCCTGTCCACGACCCGCGATCCGCAGCTGAGCGACATCGCCATCGACCGCTGGTATTTCCGCGACCTGCTGGAAACCGCGGAGCGGTCGGACAGCGCGTTTCTGGTGGGCTATGTCAGGCTCCAGATCGATGCGGTGAACCTGCGCACACTGGTGCGCACGCTTCGTATGGGCAAGAACGCGGACTTCCTGCGCGGCGTTTTGGTCGAGGGCGGCGACGTGGGAACGGATGAATTGTTGCGCGTGAGCATGAACACTGGCGCGGGGCTCGCGGAGCTTTATGCGCCCACCCCTCTCGCGGATGCGGCGGAGGCGGGCGCGGAGGCGCTGCACGGCGGACTGTTGACGGAGTTTGAGAAACGCTGTGACAATGCGCTGAGCGCTTATCTTGCGGACGCGCGGCTCATCCCCTTCGGCGAGGAGCCGGTGCTCGCGTTTCTGGCGGCGCTGGAAACGCAGTACACGAATCTGCGCATCATCCTCATGGGCCGCGCCGCAGGCGTGCCGGGGGATGTGATCCGCGCGCGTCTGCGCGCCGGATATGTGTAAAGGAGGCGAGGCAAAACTATGGCAGCGACTTATGGGATCGCCGTCGTCGGCGACTGGGACTCCGTGATGGGGTTCCGCGCGCTGGGGCTGGAGACCTGCCCCGCCTCAACGCCTGAGAATGCGCGTGAGGAGATCAAGCGCCTCGTGAAGAACGACTGCGCGGTGATCTATCTCACCGAAACACTGGCAAAGGCCATGCCCGATGTGCTGGAGCGTTACAAAGACGAGCTGCGTCCGGCGATCATCCTGATCCCGGGGCGTGAAGGCTCGCTGGGCATCGGCAGGGACAACATACAAAGAGCGATCGAACGCGCCGTCGGCGCCGATATTTTGTAGCGGGCTCGGCTTGCTGCAAAACAGAAATGCCATTTCGCATGCCGTTTGTGCGGCAGCCGCGAAATATGGCGCGTACCGCTGAAGCGGTACAGTCATAACCTTTAAGAAAGAAGGGTTCAGTATTGGCTGGTAAAATTGTAAAAGTATCCGGGCCGCTGGTGGTTGCGACGGGGCTTTCCGACGCGAATATGTCTGACGTCGTGCGCGTCGGCCCGCAGCGCCTGATCGGCGAGATCCTGACCATGAAGGGTGATACCGCGTCCATTCAGGTTTATGAGGAGACCTCGGGTCTCGGACCGGGCGCAGAGGTCGTCACCACCGGCGCGCCGATGAGCGTGGAGCTTGCCCCCGGCATGATCGAGGGCATCTACGACGGTATCCAGCGCCCGCTGGAGAAAATCGTGGAGAAGGTCGGCGCGAACATCACCCGCGGCGTGGAGGTGCCCGCCGTCGACCATGAGAAGAAGTGGGACTTTACCGCCACTGCGAAGGTCGGCGACAAGGTCATCGGCGGCGACATCATCGGCACCGTGCCGGAGACGCCCGTCGTGCTCCACAAGATCATGGTGCCGCCCAACCTCAAGGGAACCATCACCGACATCAAGAGCGGCAAGTTCAACGTGACCGAGACCATCGCCACGCTCAAGACGGAGGACGGGAAGGAAGTCCCGCTCCAGATGCTCCAGCGTTGGCCTGTCCGTGTCGGACGTCCCTATGAGAAGAAATATCCGCCCACGAAACCGCTTAGCTCCGGTCAGCGCATCATCGATACGCTGTTTCCCATCGCCAAGGGCGGCACGGCGGCAGTCCCCGGGCCTTTCGGCTCCGGCAAGACCGTCGTGCAGCACCAGCTGGCAAAGTGGTCGGACGTGGACATCGTCATTTACATCGGCTGCGGCGAGCGCGGCAACGAGATGACCGACGTTCTGCGTGAGTTCCCCGAACTGAAGGACCCGCGCACGGGCGAATCGCTGATGAAGCGCACGGTGCTGATCGCCAACACCTCCGATATGCCCGTTGCGGCGCGCGAGGCGTCCGTTTACACCGGTATCACCATCGCGGAATACTTCCGCGACATGGGCTACGACGTTGCGGTCATTGCGGACTCCACCTCCCGCTGGGCGGAGGCGCTGCGTGAGATGTCCGGACGCCTTGAGGAGATGCCCGGCGAAGAGGGCTATCCCGCGTACCTTGCCTCGCGTCTGGCGCAGTTCTATGAGCGCGCGGGCAGCGTGGAGTGCATCGGCTCCGAGGAGCGCCGCGGCAGCCTGACCGCCGTCGGCGCGGTCTCGCCTCCGGGCGGCGACCTCTCTGAGCCGGTCTCGCAGGC
>CACZPK010000031.1 GCA_902783035.1 Oscillospiraceae bacterium | reverse complement strand
CGCGTACACAGGTCCCTGTTTCGGGAAACATGATTCACTTAGGTGGTGTCACAAAATCTCCCTACCGACGACTGCGGGAAACACGTCGCTTTTTGTTTGGTGCGCGAGGCGGGACTTGAACCCGCACGTGCGTAATGCACACTAGAACCTGAACCGCTCCCGCGCCTGTTACTGCTTGTTAATGGCAGTCACAAAATTCAAAAAGTGAGCCGCATTGACTATAATAGTTCAACTTTTATGCTGTTTTCGTGGTTGTGTAAAACTTACAAAAAATCGCGATTGTTAGATAACCTGTTAGATGCCTTCCCATCACGCCGACCGAGACAAGGTTACACTCAAGGCGTCTGCCATGGCGAACTTGTGTTCCTGTAGAACGTGTCCGTATATATTTAATGTGGTGGTTATGTCGGCGTGTCCTAAAAACTCTGATACATCCTTGATGGAAAAACCTTGTGCGAGCAAGTTCGTAGCTGCGGAGTGTCTCAAATCATGCAACCGTATTGCGGGAAGCCCACACTTTTCAATAATCTTTTTGAATCGTCCAGTAACCAAATTGGGCTTAATGACTGTACCATCATCTCTTGTGCAGATATAGCCATCATCGTGATATGCGCTGCCATAGACTTCTTTCCAATACAACTGCTTTTGCCGAACACTTTTCAAGTATGCTTCGACGCTTGGCGCAATCGGCAATGTCCTCTCGCTTGCTTCGCTTTTAGTTCCCTCAACAAAAGTTGTTTCCGTTCCAACATATACAACCGTTGCATGGATTGTAAGCAAATGATTGGCAAAGTCTATATCGCTCCATTTGAGGCCAAGTGCTTCGCTCCGTCTCATTCCAAACTGGGCGATCAGCATAATGGGAACTTCTATCGGATCTCCCTGTGCGGCCTCAAGCAGCGTTTTTATCTGCTCTGTCGTATAAAAACTGCCCTTCTGTTTCCTTGATGCCTTCTTCAGTTGAACGTCTTTTGCAACATTTGTTGGAACGATCCTGTTTTTGCGACCGTACTCCAAGGCGCTGTGGATGTTGGCATGGTGTTTCTGAACCGTAACCGGCGAGAGCGTCTTGAGCATTTCGGCATAGTACTTTTCCAGATCCCTCGGCAAGAGATCCTTTGCCTTAATGTTCAAATCCTTAAAATAAGGGATTATATGTGCTTCAGCAACCAACTTATAATTATGATATGTCGAGTCCCTTACTTTGAGCCTTATTGATTCCAGCCATTCCTCCATGAGCTTCCAGAACAGCATATCGCTGTCAAAAAGCTGATTTCTTTCCTCATATTCAGCAATGATTTCACGGAGTCTCTTTTCGGCAGCACGCTTGTTGTTCCTAATCTCCAGCCCTGTTGTAATCCACTTTTGTTTACGCGATCCATCTGGATGCCTCAGATTGAGAACGGCAAAGTATTTGCCATTCTTGATTTGAATGGTTCCTGTAATATCATTCGGCATTACATTTCCCTCCTTCTGCCGAATGACCTAAGAGATTATAGCTATTGTAACATCTATCTATGTATTTTTCAACAGACGATTTGAAAATAAGGTATCTGCCATAATCATTTTTGAACCCTTGAAGCTTTCCGTCTGCGATAGCTTTGTAAACATTCTGCCTGCACATATGGAGTATCTGCGCTGCTTCTCGTACTGTCATTAGGTCGAGACGACTATTCTTCACCTTATCACATCCTTGTATGAGTATTATCTCCTCCATGGCGGCTTTCCTATGCTCGCTCCTTATTCATGTATTTCAGGCTGAGCTATGCTCATTTAAGCAGTTGGCGCGCAAATGCATACTTTCGACTACACCTGTATTCCACCATGGGGAGGTATGAGCCGCGACGCGACTGTTTATCAAGGTACAACGCTTAGCCTTACGATTATCAAAAGGGAAGAAACCGCGCCGTTTTCTCTCTTTTGCCTTATTTGCACAAAAATAATTCTTTTCTTGTGGTTTTTATAGTTGACAACCGCAAGATATTGTGGTATCTTTATACTGTTATTGATTGTATGTGCGTTCCCTAACGGGATAGGCCGAAAGGCTGACTGCGGAGAATCCTCTCCGCCTTGCACACGTTATGATGGATTGTACGCGATCAGCGGGCGTAGTGTGCTCATTTGAGCATATAGCCGCTGATTTTCTATGTTTTGGGGCAACCCACACGCCGCGAGAGCGGGAATGACTGTGATACACCGAATTGGTGTGTCGAAATGCTCGTATGAGCTGACAGGCATTCCCGCTCTTTTTTTGTGCTCTGCACAAAAATTCTGATGCGCTTGATCCTCGCCCTTCGGGCAACCGGATCAGATGCGCATAAAATCACGCTTATCGCATGATTTTATCCGTCCAAATGCCGAAAGGCTTTGAGAATAACAGAAAGGAGAAGCGAAAAATGGACCGTCAAGACCACAGAGGATTGGGAGGTGATAAGGCGCTATGACGCAGACGTATCAACCCGTCGTCCTCGTAGACACCACGAACCTGAGCCGCGACGAATGGCTCGCCCACCGGCGCTGCGGCATCGGAGGCAGCGACGCCGCGGCGGTACTCGGCATTTCCCCGTGGAGAACGGCACGCGACCTCTATTACGACAAGCTCGGCATCGTCGAAGTCCAGCCGGACGAGGAGAACTGGGTGCAGCTCGAAATGGGAAATCTTCTGGAGCCGCTGGTTGCCCGGATCTTTGAAAAAAAGACCGGGCTCAAGGTCTTCAAGCGCAAAGCCATGTTCCAGCACCCGCAGTATCCGTGGATGCTCGCCGATCTTGACTACCTCGTGGAGCTGCCCGACGGCAGCACCGCGATCCTGGAGATCAAGACGACAAACTACAACGCCCGGGATAACTGGTGGTACAACGGCGAGGAGATCGTTCCCGTCTACTACGAGTCGCAGGGACGGCATTACATGGCGGTCAAGAATATAGACCGCGTGTATTTCTGCTGTTTGTACGGCAACCGTGAGGACGAGGCGATCATCCGGCACATAGACCGGGACGAAGCCTACGAGGAAGAGCTCATTTTGGCAGAACAGACCTTTTGGCAGGACAACGTGCTTGCGCGCACGCCACCGCCCTATGTCGAGGACGGAGACCTTATCATGGAAAGCCTGCGCCGATGGCGAGGTCCGTCCGAAAAGGACGCACCGCCCACACAGTTTGCCCTGCCGCAGTATCAGCTGATCCGGCGATATATGGAACTGGTGCAGGAAAAGAGCCGCTGGGACGCCGACCTCAAGGAGATCGACGCCGAGCTGTCCCGTGTAAAGGCGCAGATCATCGCGGCAATGGGGCAAAGCAGCTCCGCCGTCTATGACACCGGCGAGGGCGGATTCAAGGTAACATACAACCCCGTCCGCAAGCTCGGCATCACAAAGGAGAATCTGGAGCGGCTCAAAGAGGTGCATCCCGATATCTACGCCGAGTATGTGACCACGCAGGTCAGCAGACGCTTCAACATCAAGGAGACGAAGCCGGAAGCGGCGTAAGTCAGACCATGGAGGTGCAAAGAGAATGGGTATTGTCGCAGCATTTGACAAAATGCTGTTTTCCAACCCTGTCAGCAAGTATTGCGTCGTGCGGATGAAAACCGCGGACATGATGATCCCACAGGACGCGCGAGACAGCTACCGCTTCCGGGACAACCTGACGCGATTCGTCGCGGTGGGCTACGACCTGCCGGATACCGACAGCATCAAAGTCGATCTGGAGGGCAGTTGGGTCAACAGCAAGCACGGGCTTCAGTATCAGGTGGAGCACTGGCGAGAGTTGGTGCCGCCTACCGTGGAGGGCATCCGGGGGTATCTTTCCTCCGGCTTGCTCAAAGGCATCGGTCCCAAGACCGCCAAGGTCATCGTGGACAGGTTCGGCATTGCGTCGCTCGACGTGATCGAGAACCATCCCGAACGCCTTTTGGAGATCCGCGGCATCACAAAGGACAAGCTGGAGGAGATCAAGAGCGGATATGCGGAAAGCAAAGCCATGCGCGATCTGATGATCCTGCTTTCCCCGTTCAAGGTGACGCCGGCAACGGCCATGAAGATCTACCAGCATTTCGGACCGGGCGGCGTCGCGCTGTTGCAGCAAAGTCCGTTTCGCCTTTGCCAGATCTCCGGCTTCGGATTCCGCCGCGTGGACGACATTGTTCAGAAGTCGGGCGGCGACCTGCAAGACCCGCTGCGGGTGCAGGGCGCGGTGTTCTACGCGCTGGAAAAGTCACGGAGCGAGGGCGGTCATCTGTTTGTGGAAGCCGGCGACCTGATCCGGTCGTCGCTTGTGCTGCTCAACGAGAAGACCGTAGACCCCACCATGCGAGTCTCCGCGCAGGACGTACAGCAAGAGCTGAAAAACATGATCCTCTCGGATATCGTCGTTGCCAACAGCGGAAACATCTATCTCCCGCACGTCTATGCGCAGGAGGTGGAAACCGCGCGCAAAGCCGTTCAGATGGCGATGGAGCCGACGATGCCGGTCAACGTCGCGTCCGTTCTGGAGCGCGTCAAGGCAAAAATCGGCATTACCCTGTCAAAACGGCAGGCGGAGGCGGTCGAGATGGTGCTGCGGCACAATCTGTCCATCATCACAGGCGGCCCCGGCACAGGCAAATCGACGGTGCTCAAGGCAATCGTGGAGGCATACGGTATGCTCCACCCCGGCAAGCACATCGTTCTCGGTGCGCCAACCGGCAAGGCAAGCCGCCGTATGGCAGAGGTCACAGGCGTCAACGACGCGCTCACGCTGCACAGCATTCTGAAGCTGCACGGCGAGGACGCTGGCTGGCAGGCACAGGGCGAGCTTGACGCGGATTTCGTGATCGTCGATGAAACGTCCATGGTCGATATGTGGCTCGCTGATCAGCTCTTTACCCGGCTCAAGCCCGGCACAAAGCTGCTTTTGGTCGGCGATGCCGATCAGTTGGAAAGCGTCGGCGCGGGCAAGGTGTTCCAAGAGCTGATCGAAAGCGGCGTGATCCCCGTTACCGTTCTGGACGAGATCTTCCGACAGGCAAAGGGCAGTCTGATCGCCTACAACGCCAAGCGCGTCCGCGAACAGGACGGCAAGCTCGACTACGGCAGCGACTTTGCCTTCGTCAAGGCGGACAGCCAGCAGGAAGCCGCCGAGTTGGTGCGCTCGATCTACCGTCAGGAGATAGCCGAGACCGGCATCGACCAGGTTCAGATCTTGACTCCGTTCCGAACGAACGGCGACGCCTCGGCAAACAATCTCAATGAGGCGATCCGCACAGAGGTCAATCCTCCCAGCGTGGATATCCCGGAGGTGTCCTTCGGCGGCAAGCTGTTCCGGCTGAACGATAAGGTCATGCAGATCAAGAACGATTACGACGTTCGCCTCCGCGACGGTAAGGGAAACCCTGTTGCCGTCGGCGTATTTAACGGCGACGTCGGCAGAGTAAGCGGGATCGGCTCCGGCACGGTCACGGTCGAGTACGACGGTCGATTCGCGGACTATCCCTTTGAGAACCTGAACGAGCTGGATCTTTGCTATGCCACGACCATTCACAAGTCGCAGGGCAGCGAGTACGATACGGTCATTATCCCGCTGCTCACGGCGCACAGCATCCTGCTCTCGATCAATCTGCTCTATACAGCCATCACCCGCGCCAAGCGCCGTGTGATCCTTGTCGGGCAGAAAAAGGCACTGTTCATCGCGCTTTCCAAGAGCGGGCGAGCCAAGCGGAACACACTGCTTGCCGAGCGTATGCGCCAATACTATCAGGCGGCGCAGAAACGGATCAAAAAGGCAAGCTGACGCGGTGCGTCCCCTTGCAGCAGTTGTTTTTGAGGCAGGCAAAGAAAAACGGCGCCTGTCTTACATTTTTATAATGGAAGCCTTGCTTCCATTATGATTTAATCGTCGTTTCCCTCGCCCCTTCGGGGCAACCGGGAAACATGACTGGATAAATCCCCGTCGGGTATTTATTTGAAAGGAGTCTATCCGAATGAATCAGAAAAGCAATGCGGTCATCAACACCGTACCCGCAGCGAACGCGCTTCGCCGGGTCGAGGGGTTCAATCCCCTCAAGTATTTGCGCACGATCAGGTCGGAGAGGACGAACAGCGAGGTTTTGAAGCTGGAGCTTCCGTATCAGAAGCTTTGGTTCCGGCTCGCCTTCCCCAACGGGCGTATGCTGCTCAACAATCTGCGCATTACCGATCAGCTCGCCATCTTTGAGGCCATCGTCTTTTCCGACAAGGGCGACGACAAGCCGCTCTCCCGCATCACGGCGTCCGCGACGCCGGGCGACAGCCCCAACGGTCAGTACATCCAGGCGGCGCAGGACAAGGCGTTGAGCGAGGCGCTGGAAAATGCCGGCTTCGGCATCCAGCTCTGCGACATTGCGGAGAGCGCCGGACGCAGCGATTACGGCTCCTTTGCTCAGGCGGCGCCGCAGGAAACAGACAGCGACCTTCCCTTTACGATGAGGGAGGACACCGCGCCGACTGAACCGCCTGCCGCGCCTGTTGCGCCTGTTGCGCAGAGCGAAGTGCGGGCTGCGCCCGTCACCGCGCCGGAAGCGGAACCCGTGGCACAGGCTGCGCCTGTTGCCGCCGCGCCGGTGGAAGTGTCTGCGGTACAGACTGCGCCTGCTGCTGCGGCGGAGCCCGAACCGGTCGAGATGCCGGCGAGCACACCCGCCGCTGCGGAGGCAGCCGTCGCCACGGAAAAGCCGAACGACGGAGCCGAGGCGAAGGCAGAGCCTTCCGCCGCGCGTCTTCCGAGTTCTCTGGAGCTGCTGCGTGCAAGCACGCAGTTCCAGCCGGCCGACGCCCCCGCCGCGGAGTCCAACGCTGAGGAAGCGCCCGCGGCGGAGCAGAGCGCGTCCGACGACGGTGAGCCGCCGATGAACACCGCGAGTTCCGCGGTCAACTACAGCCCCGAAATGACGGTGGACGAGATCATCGCGGCCATGACGCCGGAGGAGGCGCAGGCGGTCGTTGTCAACGAGGGCATCTGCAAGGGCTGGACGCTCGGGCAGGTCGCCAGCACGAGAGGCAATTTCCTGCGCTACTACGTCCATTCCAACCGCTCGGACAACGTGCTCAAGGCCGCGGCGCAGATCATGCTGGACAGCATCGCGCTCCCGAAAGCGAGCTGAACAGGAAGATGACCGAAAATGCCGCGCCGTAACACGCGGCAGAAAAGCCATGACAACATGATGGGAGGAGTTGGTTCCGATCGACACACGGGACTTTCCCTTTGACATCATGGACGTTGCCGCCCTTCTCCGCCTGAACATCAGGCGGAGGGGGCCGGGCTCCGTCTATGTGGATTGTCCTGTCTGCGGAGACAAACGGGGCAAGTTGAATCTGAATCTCGACAAGAACGTATGGCATTGCAACTACTGTCAGAAAGGTGGCGGAATGCTCTCGCTGTATGCCATGGTCTACCACATCAGCAACGCCGAGGCATATCGCGAGATCTGCGAAACGCTGCTGAACGACGGGATCGCGCCGGGCTATGCCACGGAAGTCAAGGAGGCTGTCAAGAGCGCGCCGCAGATGGAGCGCGCCTGCGCGCGTGAGCTGCACCGCACCTATACCGCGATGCTCTCTATGCTCACGCTGACAACGGCACACAGAGAACATCTGCGCACGGTCCGAGGGCTGACGGACGAACAGATCGACCGTTTCGGCTTCAAAAGCACGCCGACGCCGTTCCTCTGCCCCGCCATTGCCGACAGGCTGATCAAGCAGGGCTTCACGGTCCAGGGCGTTCCGGGATTCTATCTGGACGACAAGGGACGCTGGACGGTCAAATTCTTTTCCAAGACCTCCGGCATCCTGATCCCCATTCGGGGTATGGACGGACAGATACAGGGCTTGCAGACCCGTTTGGATCATCCCATCCGAGACGAGAACGACCCTCCGGATAAGTCCGGCATCAAGTATCTGACACTGTCCAGTACCGGCAAGAGCATGGGTGCGTCATCCGGCAGCCCTGTCCATTTCGTCGGCGATCCCTGCGCCCGCGTGGTCTATGTCACCGAGGGAGCCTTGAAAGCCGATATTGCTCACGCGCTGACAGGCCGCACTTTTCTGGCGACCATCGGCGCAAACAACACCGCGGGGCTTGAGCCCTTCTTTGCCGCGCTCGAAAAGAACGGCACCGAGGAGATCATCGAAGCGGAGGATATGGACAAGTATCGGAACAAGGCGGTCGGCAGCGGCGCGTCCAAAGTCTACGCAATGGCAAAAAAGCACGGCTTCGCCTGCCGCCGTCTGACGTGGAACCCACGATACAAGGGCATCGACGACTGGCAGCTCGCCATGCGGAAGCAAAATGAAGAGAAAAAGGAGTTGACCCCAGTGCTGAACTTCAAGCAGCAGTACCTTCGCGGCAGCTGCGATTATTCCAAGATAAGGGACTTCATCGACAAATGGCATGACGCCAACGATGATACGGTCACGCTGATGGAGCATCTCGGCCTCACGGAAAAGGAATATAAGGCTTTTCTCCGAAACGATCCCGCTGATCCGCTCGAAAAAATGCTCGACGACCAGCGCCGTTTTCAGCAGTTTCGGATCTATCAGCTCGATCTCAGGGCAAACAAGCACATTCCATACGCCTTTGAGAGCATGGAGAAGCTGCGCTCGCTCGGTTTCGGGCAGCCCCGCGCCTCCGATTATCTTATGGTGTATGAGGCCGGCTTTTATTGTCCTATCGAGCATACGGCGGAAAACGTGCTGGAGCACCTTTTCTGTGTGTTCAACGTATGCCCGCCGAAGGATTACAGCGGGCGCAGCCTGTCCGTGTCCGACGTTGTGGAGCTGTTCGACGACAAGGAGCGGAGATACTACTACTGCGAACCGGCCGGCTTTCAGGCGACCGACTTCTCGCCCATGCTCGCCAAACGCGCGAAACCGGCATGAACGAGGGAAAAGCCCGGCAGCTTGCACATATGCTTGCCCTATGCCGGGAGCTCGACGCCGATGTGCGCTGCTCTCCGACAGACGGACGCATCATCGTACAGGCATGGGAGGACGGAAACGACCCCGGAAAAGCGGAGCTTGCACGCTCCATACAGAAAACGCTTTTACAGCGATCCGCTCAGTACCCGAACATCGTGTGCTACTGTTTCGACGAGTTCAGCACGCTGATCTACGCGGTTTGAGCAAAACAGGAAGGGCAACAGACATGGCGCAATGCCGTGCTGTCGCCCTTTTTATAATGATTAGGAGGATACGACCATGGGAGCTTATTCCAATCTCGATCTTGAACAACAGCAAGGTATGGCGGATGCGGTACAGCAGACGCAGAGCACAGCGCCCGCCGCGTCACCGTTTGTCAGCGGCGCGTTTTCGGCGCCGATCCCGCGTCCTGCCATTGTGCAGACGCCCGCGCCGACCGTGCCGAGCCAGACGGCAAACGCCGCCGTTCAGCCTGCCCCGCAGCAGGTCACGCAGACCGCTGCGCCGAGCGTAAGCGCGCCGGCGGCTCCAAAGCCCGCGGGACCCGCGGCAGCGCCGACCGCAGCAAAGCCCCAAAACGTCCAGAACTCTGCCGAAAGCAAGCCCGGCGACGGGAAAAAGCCGGATGAGGACGAGGCCGCAAAGCGAAAGGCGCATGAGGAAGCCGAAGCCAAGCGCAAGGCGGAGTGGGAAGCCAAGTTTGCCGAGCGCCGAGCCAAAGAGAAGGCGGAGCGTGAGCGCGTTGCCGCGCTTTCAGACGACGCCGTGATGCAGGAGGCCATGGATCGCGTCAGCAAGGGCTTTGAGCAGCTGACGCGCCGGAACATGAAGGACATGGTAAGCGAATATGTGCAGGCCATGTGCGTCAGCGACCCCGTGTTCGGGCGCAGCGTGATGAACCCGGTGAAGAGCATGATCAACTGCGTCAAGTACATCAACAACAAGGCGCGGGAGTTCATCCAGAAGGACATGGAGAACAACGACATGAAGCCGGAAAACGGTATGTACGGCGGCGACGTTCCCGACGACGTGGTGTACCAGTGGGCGGTGGATTACTTCAACGACCCCAACGCCAAAGAAGACGAGCGGCCGGAGGAGGAGTTCACGCCGAAGCCCTATATCGGCGGTCATACAGTTTCCGCCAAGTCCAAGAAAGACAAGGCCAAGGAAAAAGAAGCGGAAAAAGCCAAGAAGGAGGCCGAGAAAAAGGCTGCCGCGCAGAAGGCGGCTGAGGAAAAGGCAAAGGCGAAAGCCGATGACGGGCAGATGAGCCTGCTGGGTGCGGCATGATCGCTTACAAAGGATTTCACCGCGGTCTTGTGTGCCGGGGCTATCAGTTCAAGATGGGGCTCAACGTGACCGCCGAGGCGAACTGTGTGCAAAACGGTTTTCATTGCGCCGCCAACCCGCTCGATTGTCTGTCCTACTATAGCGATTTTGCCCGCAACGAGTATTACATCGTGAACGCGGGCGGCGACATCGACGAGGACGACCGCGACAGCAAGATTGCCTGCACGGAGCTGACGATCCTCAAGCGGCTCGATCTCAAGGAGTTTGTGCTTCATGCGCTGGTGTATCTGCACGACCACCCGCTGATGCCGTGGAACGATCTCGTCAAGCGTGACGCAGGCATGGCAAGCGACGGTTTTGCCATCGTGCGCGGCATCAATCCGAAGGCGACAGGCAAGGACGGCGACGTCCTTGCCCTCGCCAGAGAAAGCGCAGACGGCAGCAAAGTCGAGCAGATCGCACTTGCGGTCGTGGATGGCGAGAAATATCGCGCTGGCATATGGTACGACATTGATCTGCGGCCCTGCGCGCTCTTTTCCTCTACGGGAGAGGCGCACGCGGAGCTGCCTGATGGAAAGGTGGCAAAATGATTAAAAAACAGCTTATGGCGCTTCCAAAGCAAGCGGCAACACCGCGTATGCTGAAGCTCGCCGCGGCTAATCCGCCGAAAGTCAGAGACGAGCGGAGCTGGTGGGACGGTCATATTACCAAAACGACCGTGTACCGCTATCCCCTTTATTTGAGGTGTATCGTGCAGGACGGGATCGCCGCGATCTCGTTCTACGCAGCCGATACGCTGCAGTTGGGCGGACGCAAGCCAATCTATACCCTGTTCGTCAACAAGGGAAAAGACCAGTTCCTCACTTACAGCCACACCGACGAAAAATGGCTGACCGCCATGCTGAAAAACCTCAGTTGGCCGTCGTATTACTACAAAGGCGGCGAGACATGGATCTCCACGGCTGACAGGAAACGGCTGCAGAGCTACTTTGGCTCGACGGAGGGCGTTGAGCGCACCATCAACGAGTTTCAGGAGGGCGTTCGGCAGCGTCAGCTTCTTGCCCGTCAAAAGCGTGAGACCGATCCGTGGGACGAAGAACAGAAGCAAGTCCCGGAGCTTCCGAAGGATTGGTTGCGCTGGGTGGACAAGGTCGGCATCCCCGAGCAGTTCGTGTACTATCAGTACCGCCGCGGCGGCGCCAAAACCGGCTACTGCTCCTATTGCGAAAAGGAAGTGCCGATCGTAGGCATACCCCGCCACGGCAAGGAGGGGCGCTGCCCCTGCTGTCGGCACCGTATCCAGTACAAGGCGCTCGGCAGGGTCGGCTTTCTGGTGACAGGGGACTACGTTGTATATCTGTTGCAGAAAACTGCCTGCGGCTTCGTTCTGCGCGAGTTCAAGGTATGGTGCCGCCAGTGCAAGGGCGAGTATCTGACGCCCAAGACCAACTACCACGAGATACGGCGCTCCTTTTTCACCTCGGACGGAAAGCAGATCAGCGCGTATGAATGGGGCTGGTATAAAAGGCGTGAAGTACGGTGGATCGGGTGCGCGATACTTTCTTCGCACAGCTATTATTGGACTCACGATGGCCGCGTCTACGGTAAAACGCTCCCCCAGCTGATGAAAAGCGGTCTGAGCCGCACCGGCTTAAAGGAGTATCTCGCAGACCATGCCATTTTGGACCCGGAAGATTATCTTGCCGTCTACAACCGCTTCCCCCGAATCGAGCAGCTTGTCAAGGCAGGGCTTACCGGCATGGTCAAGGAGTGCATACGCAGTACTTATGACTATGAACAGGCCATATGCAACAAACAGGCAGGCTCGCTCAAAAAGGCGCTTGGTCTCAACGGTCCGCAATTCAAACGGCTGCGCGAGAACAACGGCACCATTGCGTTTCTCCGCTGGCTGCAATTCGAGGCGCTGGTAAAAGCAGCGATCCCCGACAAGGTGATTCTCTGGATGTGTGAGCATGATGTAAAGCCGAAGGATATCGAGTTTATCATCGGCCGCATGAATGTGGTGCAGGTCTACAACTATATGCGCCGGCAAATGTTTGTTTACCACATGAACGCGCGTGAGATGCTGACGACCTGGCAGGACTACCTGAACATGGCGGCAGGCTTCCACTACAATGTCAACGAGGAGATCGTTTACCGCGCGGCAAAGCTGAAAAAGCGCCACGACGAGCTTGTGCGGCGCAGCAATCACAGGGACACCGTGAGCCGGGCCGGACAGTTGTTGCAGAAGTTCCCGCACGTTGACGACATCTGCAAGACGCTTTCCGAGAAGTATGAATACGCCGGAGACGTCTATACGATCCTCGCGCCGAAAAGCCTTGTGGACATCATCGAGGAGGGCGACACGCTGCATCACTGCATTGCGAGCAGCGACCGCTACATTGAGCGCATCGAGCGGCATGAGAGCTATCTGCTTTTCCTGCGCAAGACCGAAGACACGCAGGAGGCGTACTACACGATGGAGGTCGAGCCGAACGGCACGGTACGGCAGATCCGCACCGAGTACGACAAGCAGAACAAGGATATTGACGATGCGCGGGCTTTCCTGCGGGAATGGCAGGGCGTGGTTGCAAAGCGCCTGAACGACACTGACCGCAAGCGGGCGGAGCGCAGCCGTGTCCTGCGCGAAGAGGAGTTCGTGCAGATGCGCAACGACCAGATCAAGATCAACCACGGCGACTTGGCCGGGAAGCTCTTGGTGGACGTTTTGACCGCCGACCTGCTTGAAAACGCAGCTTAACCACTTGGGAGGACGCACCGCACGGCGCGCCCTCCCCAACATCAAAAAAGGAAGGAAGTATCTCTCTATGAAACAGTTTGGAAATCTCGCCATTGTCTGCGCCGGACGCCCGGATATCGTCATGACAACGCAGGACGGCATGGTGTTCGTCCGTTCCAAAGTGACGGGCGATACCATGTCCGCGCCGTGGGACAGCG
Organism: Oscillospiraceae bacterium; assembly: GCA_902783035.1. Taxonomy (GTDB): domain Bacteria; phylum Bacillota; class Clostridia; order Oscillospirales; family Oscillospiraceae; genus Hominicoprocola. Next base: position 13,556 of record CACZPK010000031.1, on the reverse strand, counting down.
ACAAGAAGATCGAGCGCATCATCCGCGAGGTAAACTTCGGCGCCTTCGGGGAAAGAAGGGGCGCGTAACGATGCTTGTTACAACCTTTCGGGAACTCATGTGCATCCTTCGGGAGAAGCCGAGGATCGAGGTCGTAGCGCATCAGAATCCCGCCCACGTCGGGGAGATCCGCCGCGTGACGATTGTGGAAGCGGCGAGCTTTTACAGCGTGATCGACGGCCAGCCGGAGCATCCCCTGAACCGCAGAAACAGGGGCAACGGCACAGACACTTGGCTCGGCCACACGTCCTGCGTGTCCTTCAAGGACAATATCTGCACAGTCAAAAACATTCCCGACATGAGGGCGCGCAAGGAGAATCCCGCGAATTTTATTTCTTTCCGGGTATTGGAGGATAGCTAAATGGAAGAACTCGGCAAGCTCATGATCGTCTGCGCGCAGCGGCGTGACGCCGTTTTGTGGATGCAGGAGGGCGCCGTCCACGTCTGCGTGGGAAAATGCGCCTTGAGCAAGGTATTTTCCGCCAACAACAACGACGAGAGCGCGATCAGGAAGATCATCAACGAACTCAAAAACGGCGCGTATGCCCCCTGTGGCGGCGCGCAGCGGAAGGAGGCCGCATAATGGAACAGAAAACCGACATTCAGAAGGTGCAGGAGCTGACCGCAAGGCTCAACCAGTACCGCGACGAGTATTACAACAAAAATGCCCCGTCCGTCACGGACGAGGTGTACGGCAGGCTTTTCGACGAGTTAAAGCGTCTGGAGGAGTTTTCGGGCTATCAGACGTTCGATTCCCCGACGCGGACGGTCGGCTATACCGCCGTGAGCGCGCTCGAAAAGACAAAGCACGAGATCCCGCTGCTTTCTCTGGATAAGACAAAGCAGGTGGACGAGCTGCTGCGGTTCATCAACGGTCAGCCCATCATGCTCATGCTCAAGCTGGACGGTCTGACGGTCAAGCTGACCTACGACCACGGCGAGCTGCAGGAGGCGGCGACCCGCGGCAACGGCGACGAAGGCGAGATCATCACCCACAACGCCGCCGGCATCATCGGCATTCCCGCCAAGATCCCGCATCAGGAGCGTCTTGTGCTCGCGGGCGAGGCGTTCATCCGCCCAAGCGACTTTGAACGGCTGAAGGGCAGCCTGCTCGACAGCAACGGCGAGCCGTATAAGAACGGGCGCAACCTCGCGGCCGGCTCCGTCCGGCTGCTGGACGCCGCCGTTTGCAAGCAGCGCAGCGTCACGTTTATGGCGTTCAACGTCGTCGAGGGGCTGGACGAGTGCGAAGATCTGTCGGACAAGCTCTATGTCCTGAACGTGTACGGTGTGCCGGTCTGTCCGCACCTTGTCAGCAAAAGCGCCATCACAAAGGCGGATCTGGAAACGGCGATCGGTCAGCTGCGGGATTTCGCACAGAAAAGCGACATTCCCATCGACGGCATCGTTGCCAAGTACAACAACGTCGCCTATGGTAAGGCGCAGGGGCGCACGGGGCATCACTACAAGGACGGCCTCGCTTTCAAGTTTGAAGACGACCTCTTTGAAACAAAGCTCATGTGCGTGGAGTGGAATCCCTCGCGTACCGGCGAGATCACGCCCGTCGCCATCTTTGATACGGTCAACATCGACGGCTGCGCCGTCAGCCGCGCCAGTCTCCACAATCTTTCCTTTATGGAGGAGCTGGAGCTGATGCCGGGCGACCGTATCCTTGTCAGCAAGCGGAACATGATCATCCCGCACATCGAGGACAACCTTGACCGCGGCGGGTTCGACCTGAGCCGGGTCGTGCCAAGCTCCTGCCCGTGCTGCGGGATGCCGACACGCATCCATGTCAGCGCGGCGAACGGAAGCACGACCAAAACGCTCTACTGCGACAACGCCGCCTGTCCCACACGCTATCTGCGGCAGTTTGTCCACTTTACGGGCGAAAAAGCCATGAATATCGAGGGGCTGTCAGAGGGCAAGCTGGAAAAGCTGCTCGGCTGGGGGTTTCTCCGCAGCTTCACCGACATTTACCGTCTCGACGAGCACAAGAGCGACATCGTGGCGCTGGACGGCTTCGGCGAAAAGTCCTGGCAAAACCTGTGGGCCGCGATCCAGCGCAGCCGCGAGACCACATTTGAGCGGTATCTTTGCGCGATGGACATTCCAATGGTTGGAAGCACCGCGAGCCGAGCTTTGGCAAAACACTTCCATTCGAGCCTCGACGAGTTCGAGAACGCGATCATGGAGAACTATGATTTCGGCCAGCTTCCCGACTTCGGCGCCACGATCTCCAAGAACATCCACGATTGGTTCCAGTCCGAAGAGCATTGGCTTTTCTGGACGGAGCTGCGCGAATGGGTGCATATCGCCCCGCCGGAGGAGCAGCAGAGCACTCCCGCGGCGGCAGGCAGCCCGTTCGCGGGCAAGACCATCGTGGTAACAGGCAAGATCGAGCCGTACTCCCGCAATGAGATGAACAGCTACATCGAATCGCTGGGAGCGGTCGCCGGCAGCTCGGTCACGAGCAAGACCAACTGCCTTGTCTGCGGCGAGAAGGCCGGAAGCAAACTTGATAAGGCGCGTTCACTGGGTATCCCGGTGCTGACGCCGGGCGAGTTCTTCGCTATGGCGCAGGCGTCGTAAAAACATCTCAGCGCATGGAATGAGGGTGTTTCCCTCGTTCCATGCGCTGGCAGCTTAAAAAGGAGCGTATCTAAAGCACAAAGAAACGCCTTGCATTTTCTTCTTCATTCGATATAATACTAGCGAGGGGGTGTTTTTGATGGAAAACATGATGACCGTGAGCTTTGATGTACCGGCAGAGCTCGGCAGGCTGATCACATCAGCGCCATCCCACGGAGCATTTGAGCGAAACGCGATGCTTCTGTATCCGTTCATTCAGAATTTGACGATCTCACACGGAAGGGCTGCCGAGATACTCGGCGTTCATAAGCTGGATCTGATTGCGTTTTACGGAAAGCTCGGGCTTCCTTACCTTGATTTGAGCGAAGATGAGTTGAAAGCCGAAAGAGCGGTCTACCGTCGGGCGAAAGGCAGCGCGTCATGATCGTCGTATCAGATACCACGCCGCTTATTGCGCTGATGAAAGCGTCGCAGTTGGAACTGCTGCAAAAGCTGTTTGGAAAGATCCTGATACCGCAAGCGGTTTATCAAGAGCTCACTTCCAACGAAGCTTTTCAAGAAGAAGCTGCTGCGATCAGAAATTGTCCGTTTCTGGAGGTCGTTTCGATTTCAGACGGCAGGGTCGTGGATATCCTGCGGCGCGCGACCGGGCTTGACCTTGGCGAGAGCGAGGCAATCATATATGCCGAGAGCAGCTCGGCCGACGTCCTGCTGATAGACGAACGTAAGGGCCGTCAAGTTGCTATCTCAATGGGGCTGCCCGTTATGGGCTCCATCGGCGTGCTGAGCGAAGCACACGCATCCGGCCTGCTGACTGCCGAGGCGTTCCGCATCGCCATTGAAAAGATGCAGGATGCAGGGATCAGGCTCAGCGAGCGTCTGATTCAAAGCGTTCTGGATGGATTGCAAAGTGAAACTGAATAGCAGTCACACATTTGGCCTCTGCCCTCACCGGCAGAGGCCTTTTTAATCATTACGCACATAATGCGTTGAAAAAGGCGTATTGCGTCCGTATAACAGATCAAGGAGGCGAAAGCTATATGTTAATTGCAATCGACCATGGAAACAAATGCGTGAAGATCTGCGACGGCGAGGCGTTCACCGCGGGTCTTCTGGAGAGCGACGTCCGCCCGTTTGGGGCCGATGTGCTTCAGTATAAGGGCAAGTTCTATCAGCTCTCCGACCAGCGCATCCCGTATCATCGGAACAAGGCGGAGGACGAGCGGTACTTCGTGCTCACGCTGTTCGCGATCGCCCGCGAGATCGAGGCGACGGGCAGCTATCATCCCGGCACATTCACGGTGCAGCTTGCCGTGGGGCTGCCGCCCGCGCACTATGGCTCGCAGCGGGAGCAGTTCACCGGCTTCTTTCTGAACCGCGGCCCCATCCACTTCGAGTATCGGGATAAGCGGTACACCGTTCTGATCAACGAGGCGGTCTGCTATCCGCAGTCTTACGCCGCGGCGATCACGATGTTCCAGACGCTCAAGACGATCCCGCGCGCCCTGATCCTCGATATTGGCGGCGTTACGGCGGATTACATCCAGATCAAGAACGGCGGCGGGGATATGTCCGTGTCCGACTCGCTGGAGAGCGGCGTCATTATGATGTATAACAAGATCACCTCCCGCGTTCGCGCAGAGCACGACATTATCCTCTCGGAGCCGGAGATCGACGCCATTCTGCTCGGTCAGCCGGTTCAGACGCCGCCCGAGGTCGTCAAGCTGACCGAACGGCTGGCGCAGGAGTTCATTTCGGACCTGCTCAGCGCCCTTCGTGAGCGGCAGCTGGAGCTTCGCTCGGGGCATATCGTGTTTGTCGGCGGCGGTTCTATCCTGTTGCGAAGGCAGATCGAGGCGTCCGGCAAGGTGGCGAACCCTATCTTTGTCGAGGATATCCGTGCCAACGCGAGGGGCTACGCCCTGCTTTACCGGCTCGGGCAGAAATAAGGTGGCGTCATGGAGGACAAAAAGCATCCGGGTCGGTTTACGATCCTGTTTGACCTCGCAGACGCGCAGCAACGGGCAGCGAGCGAGGAGCTGGCGCGGCACGGACGCCGCAAGGCACGCTTCCTTGCCGACGCCATCCTATACTACACGCGCAGTCAAAGCCCGCAGAGCGGCGCGGCGGTCGATGAAGCGACGCTTATGCGCTGTGTCGCCGCCGCAATGGAGCGGGTACAGCGCGGCGAACCCGGGCCGGGCGATGTGCCGGCTGCGGAATCGGAGCCGGCTGCGCCTGCCGCGGTCTCCGAGTCCTCTCCGTGGAGCAGTGAGGATATTTCCGTGATTGCCGGAACGCTGTCGGCGTTCCAAAAGTGAAGATGCAAGCAGGGCGCAGACTGCCATAGTCCGCGCCCTGCTTGTCCATTTCAAAATCCGTGCGGCGTTATTGCTCCGTCACTTCGGGGCTTTTGAACTGCAGGATCGCACGCAGCGTTTCCTCGCACAGCTCACTGTAAAGCTCCTGGTCAAGCACGCCGTCCACCTTCGCTTCGCGTTCAAGAAGCGGGGCGTACAGCTTGAGCATCTGGGCGCACGCTATCCGGTCACCGCATTGTGCGGCATGAAGCAAGTCTCTAAAATCCATCGCTTGTTCCTTCTTACTCTTTCATCATGTCGCGCAGCTTGCCGATCACGCGGTAGTAGGCGCTCGCCGTCCCCTTGTAGGTCATGCCGAGAACGCCGCCGATCTCGTCAAAGCCGCGTTCATCCAGCACCCGCGCCGTCAGTATGTACCGCTCACGTTCGTCCAATGCCGCAAATGCCCGCACAAGGCGGTCGTTGTGCCATGTGACCGGGTCGCTGCCGCAGATCTTCGCCGGATCGCACTCTTCGGGGCCGCTCACGTCAAAGGTGTCGAAGTCCGTGCCGATCTCGTGCAGCTCCCGTCTGGCGCGCTTTGCGAGGATGTCCCGCCGCTTCCGCTCTATTCTGAGCTTCAGATAGGCGGTAAAGGCATTTCTTGTGATATTGTCGATTCCGCAGCCATCGTTGCGAAATTGCATGATCGTGTTCCTCCAGTCTGAATTTTTTGAAGAATTCAGACCGAGGTGGCGGGGCGCGGGCATGGTAGCTATCGGGCAACAAAAAGCCCGCACAGGCGCAACGGCCTATGCGGACATATTGCTTACTATCATCAATTCCATAAATAGGAAGTAAAAGTTCTACTTCATGGGTGCAAGTTTCCTGCGCAGCAGCATAGATTTTTTTGACGCATCAGGGAAATACTGGGATAAAAACGAAAATGCCACGACAGTCTCCTAAAACCGCCGTGGTGTAAAAATGCAACGACAATAGCCCTGTCGCACGACGGTTTTTTCTTTCTGCCGTCGCGCGGCAGGGTAACGTGAGTATTCAAAAAGCAGAGCTAATGTCCCCGTGATTGCTTACGGAAACATCGGCTCTGCGGCTAAGCGGCTGGCGCGATCAGCGACTATGCAGTAATATTTTGACAGCGGGTTACCTCCATGCCCTTTACATCAATCAGGCAGCGGTACTTGCACTTCGGGCAGAACAGGGGAAAGTTCTTTAGATCCGTGTCTGCTCTAATCTTATCCCGTGTTTTGCTGCCGCAGGAGGGGCAACGTATAAATTCCATATTGAGGTATTCGCTACATCAGAAAATCCAACATTTCTGCCGCGGAGACGCCGGTGGAAAAGAACACTTGCGGCATTGGGACGACTGATTGACCATTTTGCGAAACCACCAGCGAATGGTACTGTGACATTGCCTTTCGATAGGCCGCGCTTTTTTCGGCAGCGGCCTCCATCAGCGCCTGCTCACGCTTGTGGCGCTTCTCCGCAGCCTTGATCGACTCTTCCAGCAGCTCCTTCTGCCGTTTGGAGCGGTTCGTCCAAAAGCTATCATCCGCGTGTTCGTCAAATATCTTTTGCCCCTGCCCGTTGCCGTAGTTTACAGCAAACATCTGGCCGCTCCGCTCTTCTTTGGTCGCGCCGAAATTCAAAATGCAGCAAGCGGGCGGCCCTCCGATAGCGACATACCAGCTCGGTGCGGGATAGGCCATATCGTCCTTAATGCAGTCCAGCACCCATTTTTCATATTCGGGATCGTCCTTCATTGTCTGAAATCCCGCATCGGAAATATGGATGCTGTACTGATCCAGCGGATGCGAGGGATGGATCGGAAACGCGGAGATCCGATCAAAGATACTCTTCTTGTACTCCTCCATCGTCATATCGTCGCGCGATACGGCTTCCGCCGTACCTGCGGCGCTGATTGCCACCGTATCTGTGACCTGCGTTCCCGTGGATGCCAGCATCTCACCGAAGGTTGCGCTTGGCGCGGTCTTGGGTGATACGGACTTTGCAAGGCTGTTGACCATGCCCGTCACATAATTGACGTTGATCGTATTGCTCATGCCCGCCCTCCCGTTACGCAAGAAAGCTGTACTTCCTGCGGGACAAATTGGCGCCATCGGAAACAAGGCGGCTTTCCACGCCCGTGCGTGTCACGCTGTCCAAATTTTTCGCGTTGAACGGCTGTCCTTCCTTCCACGACGGATTCGATGCCTTGATCGCGTCCGTCATGGCGTCGCGGTATTGGCTCTCATATTGGCTGAGCGTCCAAGTCCCACCCGCCTGGTTCTTCTTTGATGTGTCTTTCAGATAATCTTGATAGATTTCCGCGCGCTGTGCCGATTTTTCGTCCACGCTTCCGTTGTTCTCAATGAACTGGCGCTTCGTCTCGTCAAAAAGGGCTTGCCGCGTAGATTCCGGCACCTTGACGATCTGCTGCCCAGATGCGGGAATGTCGGCGCTGAACAGGTCGGAAGTGCTGGATGCGGCGGAAGTGCCGGAATCCAAAAGGCCGCTGCCGTAGCCGACGGTTTTGGCGAGCTTTTGGAGCGTTCTTTGCGACTTTTTGCTTGTGCCTCCGAGCGTAGACAGATCCATCATCTGTGCGACGGAACTGCTGCTCGTTTGCTTCGTAACCTTATAGGAGTTGCTTTTCGTGCCGATTGCGTTTGTCCCTGACTTGCTCAACGAACGTCCGTACCGTGATTTCACCGACGGACGATTCTGCATCCGAACGTAATTTGAGCCGAAGAAAAATCTTCCGATCCCCATAGTGATACCTCCACCTTACATCAAAAAGTCCAACAACTCCGCCGCCGATACGCCTGTGGGGACGGGCGCGTTCGGCATGGACGTCGGCAGGCTGTCTCCGAGCGCCAGACTCCGCGCCGCGAGGGAGCGGTAATACTGCATTTCGCCAAAATAGCGCGCCATGTCCCGACGCTGCAGCGCCTTTTCCACCAGCTCCTCCTGGAGCTTTTTCGCACGGCGGCGGCGCTTTTCCGCGGCTTCTTCAATTTCCGCTTTTTGCTGTCGTTTCTCCCACAGCCCGCCAAGCCCGCCGCGCGACCAGCCGCTGTTTTCCCCCTTGCGCGTCCAAAAGCTGCCCTGCGTTTTTTCCGCCCATACAAGGTCGCCGGTGCCGTTCATATAGCCCTGATGCCAGCTCGTGGTGGGCGCTTCACCGATTTTTGTCCCCACCGTAGTCACGACATAGCCCGGTCCGCCGATCGAGCGCGCCCATGCCGGATAGGGCGTGGCAAACGCCTTGCCGAGATCGTCGATCAGCCATTTTTCAAACTCCGGGTCTTCCTTCAACGCCTGAAAGGATGCGTCGGAGATATGGATCGTCCAACTGTCACAGAGGTTATCAGTGTGAACGGGCAGGCTGTCGATCTTTCCGCGCAGATAGTCCTTGTATTCGTCCAGCGTCATATCCTTGTTGGATACCGCCTGTGTTTCGGCTGCTTGGAACACATCCGTCGTCCGCGCCGCCTTCGCCGCCTCGCTCTGCGCCTGTAACGCCGCGCCAAACGCTCCGTTACCGACCGTTGTTGTCGCCTTTCGGTAGCTGTAGCTGTTTGAAGTGCGCTCCACGCGGTTCATGGTAATGGGATCGCTCATACTGTGCGCCTCCTTTGAAATCGGGTTTCTATTCCCGTTGTCGGCACACAAATCAAGTGATTCAGCAAAATGTAATACAAAGTCTAAAACGTGTCATGAATGGACGCCGCTTTGCAGTATAACGCTCACGCGGAACACATGGTTCTCTACGCCGAATTTGACGCCGCCGAGGTACCGCTCCGCGATGTCTCGCACGTTCCTCAGCCCCATGCCGTGAAATGCCTCCGCGTCCGGTTTACTCGACTGCGGCAGTTGCTCCGGCGTCCAGGACAGCTCGCCGTCAAAGCTGTTTTCCGCTTCGATCAACAGAAAGTTCGGCTTGTAGCGGGCATTCAGCACGATGTATCGCTTGCCATCCGTCAGCTTGTCACAAGCCTCTATCGCGTTCTCCAGCAGATTGTTCACGATCACGCCCACGTCATAGGCCGGAATCCCACAGGACGGATCGTACAGAAAGTTCGTCGTAAATGCGATGTGCTTGCTCTGTGCCGCGTGATATTTGTCGTTGAGGATCACGTCGGTAATGGGGCTTCCCGTTTGGAACGCGAGGTCGAGCGCGCGCACGGTTTCGTCCAGCCGCCCGATATAAGCGTCCATCTCGTCGTACTGTCCCGCCTGCGCCAGAGCACGGAGCGCGGTCATGTGGTTTTTCATCTCATGGCGCACCTTGCGGATGCCGTCGTAAAACTGCTCCGTTTCCTCCAAGCGCGCTTGCAGAGCCTTTCTCTGCTGACTTTCCGAAAAGTAGCTGCGCTCATACTCCCGCAGCTCGGCGTATTTCTGCCAAGCAAGGAGCGCCGCGAACTCGCCCGCCAGAATAAGCGCCGAGGTCAGCGGCAGCAGCCAGAGCAGATGCGGCCTTTCCTCATAAAGGACGATGCCCTGACCGATGCGGGACAGGGAAATGTCCGCAATCATATTGGTCAGGATAATGCCGATCACGTTCAGCACGGACAAAAAGGCTGTTTCAGTCCAATTCATCGTCGCTGTCTTTTTGATAACCGCCCGCAAAACGGCGTATTCTGCGAACTGAAGCAGCGCGACAAGCAGCGAGCCGACAAATAGAAGCAGGAACACGATGCGGTTGATCTGCGTCTCCGATTGGATGGTTCCGCGAAAGGCAAGGTCTGACACAATGGTTGAAAAGCTGTTTGCCGCAAAGTAGGTCTGTGCGTACAGATTGAAGAACAGCAAAACGGAAAAAACGGCCTCGCGGAAGCGTGCTCTCTGTTTAAGCAGCGCGTAGGTCAGCATCACAAGCGCCACGGGCAGATACCAAATGCCGAGTAATCCCTGTGTCCCAAACCACAGCGCGAGCTGTCCCGCCAGCAGCGCTGCAAGCACGATAAACCGCACACGTTTGTCTGCCTCTTCCGGGAGAAACAGCCGCCATACAAGGCACAACAGCCCCGTGCGCAGCAAAATCATCACAATGCCGGACAGGTCTTGCATCTGCTCAAACAGTTCCGTATTCATACGCCGCCCTCCGATAGAAACGAAATGTAGGCTTGCACGAAGCCGGCGTATTGGTACTTTGACATGGGGATCGCCGCGCCGTTGTCCAGCACGATTTGCGTCCGGGTATAGCTGCGGATATGCGCCATGTTGACGAGGAAGCTGCGATGCACACGATAAAAGCCGCCGCCCAGCTCCTGCGCCAGCTCCTCGGTCTTTTTGTAGTAGGCGCTGCGCCTGTCCCTCTGAACGACAATGGACTTTCTGCCCTCGCTCTCTATATAGTAGATGTCTTGCAGCGCGACGCCGACCGTGCTGCCGTTTGAGCGGATCAGCAGCTTTTGCTCACGGCTGCGCCGCAGCTCGTCCAGCGCATAATACTCCTTGACCGCCTGCTCAAAGACGGCATCGAACGCCGCGGGATCGATGGGCTTGACAAGGAATTGGAAAGCGTGGACGGGAAACGCCTCCGGCATACGGTGGGCAAACGCCGTTACGAAGATCAGAACAGGAAGCACCGCCATTGCGGACTCGTCGCTCTGCTTCTGCCGCAGGAGCTTGGCGGTTTCAATGCCGTCCAGCTCACTTTCAAAGGAAATGTCGAGAAAAAGAATATCTACTTGCCCTTTGTCTGCGTTCACATAGGCCAGAAGCTCCACGCCGTTGGAAAACTCGACGATCTCGGCATCGGCACAGCGTTTCTCAATCAAGCCCCGGATATACCTGCGAACAGCCTTTTCATCGTCACAGATCGCTATGGTCATACTCAGCCCTCCTTTCGCAAATGGCTTTTTGTTTTTATCGACATGATAACAGCAAAAACGCCTTTGATGCAACAAATGGGCTGAAAAAAGGAATGAATGGACAGCGCCAGCCACATTTTCCCCCTACGGCTTGAGCTGCGGCGCATTATTCGCTCTTATCCGCGTGTTCACGGCGATAGGCGTCGTTGTCCTTCTGCTGCAATTCCTTGTCAAGCCGGGAGATCTGCTTTTGCAGCATGACCGCCTGCCGTGGGTCGCTGGCGGATCGGAGCTGTTTTTCAAACTGCTGCTTCTGCTCGCGCAGACGCTTGATCTCGCGGTCAATCTTATCTGTGTTATAGGTCGCGGTCTTGGATTTCTGCGTCGGCTCGCCGCCCTCGGCTTTTGGGGCGTCGTCCGCTTTTTTGCCCTCGGTCGGTGCATCCTCCGCGCCTTCTGCGGCTTTGTCCGCTTCCGCAGCGTCCTTGTCATAGTTCTCCATGATTTTCTTCGCCTGCTCGCGCGCCGTCCCGCTCGCGGAGGAAAGGTCAACGTCATCGGCGCTTTCGCCGCCGCTGTCACGCCCGCCGGAGTAGTTGTAACCAAGGTCGGACAGACGCTCAAAGGTGTCGTACTGCTGTGTAATTGCCCGCGCCTGCATCCGCGCCGTGCCGCCCATGATGCCGGAGAGCGCGGAAATGCCGCTGCCGCCGCCCAGCATTTGGGATACCATGTTGGATTTGTGCTGCATCATTACAAGGTTCGGATTGATTTTCAGACCACTCATGTTGATCGCTCCTTATTTCAGATTTATGCTCTGACGTCGACCGCGCCCTCAGCCTTTTCCCCTTCTGCGGGGGCGGAAACCTTGCCGGTCGTCTCAGCAACGACCTGAACGATGCCCTGTGCGTCGTAGATACCGCCGGCATCCTCCGGGACGGTCGCAGGCTTCTTTTCCTTGTTGTCGTCTTTCTTCTTGATCTCGACCTTGTCCTTCTTCTCGGTTTTTTCCTTTTCCTTGGCTTCTTCCCGCTCCTTCTTCGCCGTTTCGTTGATCTGCTTGTTGATGTCGCCCAACGAGCCCATTTGCGAGGCGGTGATCTTTTCGTCCTTTGCCTCCAACTGCTTGAGGCGCTCCTTCTGCTCCTCGCTGCCGCCGCCGTCCAGCTTCATCTCGCTTTTCAGCACGTTGATCTTCCCCTCGTTATGGCTGCGGGCGTTTCCCTGAACGGTCGCCTGCTTTAGTGCCGTCTGCATGGACATTAAAGACTGCATGCTCATTTTCATATCCCCTTTACTCTTTAATCACGGTTTGCTTACATCAGCGATGCCAGCGCAGAGGCCATTTCTTCCTCCGGCGTCGCCTCGCGGTTTTCTGCCTGTCCCAACTGCTGCTGGGCCTGCTGCAACAACTGCTCCGCCGCCGAATAAGATGCTTCGTCCACATCCATGCCCTGCTCTTTGCCGGCGTCGCATTCTCTGAGGTCTGACTGGATCTGCGCGATGATCGCCTGCACCTGAGACCGCGTTTTTGCAGCCGCGAGCATTCTTGCCAGTTTCTGCGCGTTGATGCCGACGCAGCCGCTGCTCTTGGTGGACTCGCCCCCGGCTTCCTCATCATCAGCATCGTCCTTCTTTTGCAGAGCTTCCAGCGACTTTGCCGCGCTGCTGAACCAACGCATATCCTCGTCGCCCAGCGCAAGTTCGCCTGTTTCCTCTGCCTTGTTCAGCAACTCCTCCAGCTTATCAGCCGCCTCCTTGTTCTTCTCGCGGACGCGCTCGATCATCTTTTCCGCGTTCTCACGCGCCTCGGTGCGGAGCTTTTCGTTCAACTCGTCCTTGCGCACCGAGATCGACGTGTGGTGGAGCTGCCCGTTCTCGTCGATGTAGTTCTCACAGTAGACGGTTTTCATGCCGCTCGCCTTTGTGAAGTTGTCCAGAAGCGATGTGGCGCGCTCGATGTCGCGGAGCTTCTGCGTATACTCCGCCTCAGCTTCCGGGCTGGCGCTCATTTTCTCCAGCAGATTTGGGCTTAAGGTAAATGCCCAGAGACTCGCATTGCCGCCCGTGTTCTGCTTCGTCTTGCCTGTAAAACCGTTGCCGACCGAAAAGGTCATCTTGGGGAATTGTTCCTGCAAACCCTTGAGATATTCCGCTCCACCGCTGAGCGAAACGGTGTCTGTGTTCGCGGAAACGGTCTTTTGCTCCGCAGTCTGCGGAGCAGTAGCTGCTTTTTGCGAGGGATAGCTGTTTTGCATCGCCCGATATTGCCCGACTCCAGTTACTTCCATAGTGTGCGCCTCCTTATTGTTAATTATTATTAACCGTTTTAGCTTGAGGAAAGGCGGCGCGGTTATGCCGCCTTCCCAGTTATATGAGCTTTGCCAACTTCACATAGAACAGGTCGTTGATGTCTTGAAAATCCACGCTTACGGTCGGTTCCTCTGAGAGCGCGTCTACCCAAACCGAGTTCAGCGCCCCGCCGATGCCCGGCACCTTCATAAAGCCGCCCCACATGATGTAATAGTACCCATCCTGCGGTGCATCCTCTGGCAGAAGCGCGCGGAATGCGGTGCAGTCCAGCTCGGCAGTATCGCCGTTCAGCGTTAGGGGTGGTTCTTCCGTTTCACTTTCGTAGACCGTGGTAAAATTAATATCCTCGCTGACATGAAGAACAGTAAAGCCCGTCAGATCAGTACAGCGCGGGAGCGATACACTATGGATTGTTAGCATGGCAAGCAACAAGAAGCAAGCAGTAGACGCCGCCAGAACGCGGACGCAGCGG
>CACZPK010000030.1 GCA_902783035.1 Oscillospiraceae bacterium | reverse complement strand
GATCACACGATTTCCAGTCGTGCTCGTTATGACCACTTCGATACCACTGCGTATTCAGTTGTCGCTTGCCGGGGCTCTGGCGAACCGGAGGCAAAGCGTAGAAAAAACGTAGAAATCCGCGGCGCGCGGGGCGTAGAAAAATGCGGGAGTCCAGCAAAATCAAGGGCTGGCGGGCATCGGCGGAAATGAAAGCAATTCGATTTCCAGTCGTGCTCGTTATGACCGCTTCGATACCACTGCGTATCCGCGCTCAACAGCGAGCATTATTATATGCAAAGAACCGGATAAAGTCAAGATTAAATTTTGCGGAGAGCGAAATTTTCAAATGCTGCGAAAAAAGGAAGAAAGAAGGGGGCGCTTTCGCGCTCCCTTCTTCGTTACTGCATCGCGTGCTTGATGTCATACCAGGCAGCATCCATGGCGTTACCCATCCGGTGCATGGTACGCCCTACACCGGTTTTCATGGCATCCTGCCGGGCCATGACTACCGCACCGAGCGCTGCGCCGGCGACCATGCCGGCACCCATACCGCGCAGAAAAGCGGTCGTTTTCATACAATCACACTCCTTTGTCCACAGACGCAGTATGCCCAAATGCGTGCAAAACATACCGCGGCATGATTGCCAAAACGTGTATCATCCGCTATACTGTTTACGAAAGAGAGCAAAGGAGCAGAAAAATCATGACGACCGTTTATCTGATCCGCCACGGTGAGGCAGAAGGAAACATTTGCCGCCGTGCCCACGGACATTATAACAGTACCATCACCGACCGCGGCTATCGTCAGATTGCCGCGCTTGCCAAACGCTTTTCACAGGAACACTTCGACGCCGCATATGCCAGCGACCTGATACGCACGCAGACCACTGCGCTGGCTGTCACGCGTGTGCACAAGCTGCCGCTGCACACCGACCCGCGCCTGCGGGAGGTTTGCGTTGGCGAGTGGGAAGATAAAACGTGGACGTGGCTGACGCGTTTTGACCATGATCGCCTGATCCGTTTCAACACCGACGCAGGACATTGGCAGGTCGAGGGCGGTGAGAGCATGGAAACCGTATTGGCGCGCATGACCGCGGCGCTGCACGATATCGTCGCGGCCCATCCAGACGAGACCGTCGCCGTGTTTTCGCACGGTATGGCGCTGCGATTGCTGGTAGGCACGCTGCAGGGGCTGAGCATTGCGGAGATCGACAAGACCGGTCACGGTGAGAATACGGCAGTTACCAAGCTGGAGGCGGACGGAAACGATATTCGCGTCGTATATCGCGACGACGACTCCCATCTGGACGATGCACTGACGACGCTGCGCCGTCAGGAGTGGACAAAAACAAAAGGCGGCATTGAGCCGGGCATTTGGTTTGCGCCGGACGACGAGGGCAAAGGGCGGTTTTGCGCCCGGCAGGACGATGAGACCGTCGGCGCACTCTCTGTGCAGCCTTGCGAAGGGCACATTGCATCGGTGGGGGAGTTTTGGCTGAATGAAGCGGCGCAGGGGCGAGGACTCGGTATCCGGCTTGTGGGACAGGCCATGTCCTACGCGCGTACGATGGGCTGCGATACGCTGCGCGGCGTAATCCCACGCACAAACACCCTTGGCCTGCGCCGCGCGGCGGAATACGGATTCCGTCCCGTGCGGGAAACGCCGGAAAGCATTGCGGTCGAGCGTTATTTTGGCTACGACGAGGCATATCGCATCGCCCGCTTCGACGAGGCGTGGGAAGATATCAAAAAAGGCGGCTGACAGCCGCCTTTTTTCAGATATTAAAACGAAACCAGCTCTTCCTGAGGCTTCTCGCAAGGCTTGACATCCTCAACATAGAGGATCGGGCCGTCGCCCTGATATGCCTCAAAGTACTCTTTCTTGCATACGGCGGTGAACTCGACCCAGTCGCGGTTCTTATAAGAACCCAGCTTTTCGCCGCGGGCAACCACGCCGAGGAACTGCGTGTCGTTGGCGCAGCACACCATTGCAAAGCGGCCCGGGACGTAGGTGCCGGGATACTTCTTGGAATGGCACATGATTGCCTTCATGTGCACGCGTTTGCCGTCATAATGCTCGGGGTGATCCATTGCATCGACATACCACACGCCGAAATCCTCGTCGGGAATGTCGATGGGGTCCTGCGACAGATCGAAGGGGCACACATCGCCGTTGACGTAGTCCTCGCTCTCGCCGTTTTCATACTCGATATACATATCGGCACGGCGGTTTACCATGCGGAGATTGCGTTTACGAAGCGCATCCGCCAACGCCGGTGTGGCACGGTTGAACACCAGCATATCGGCGTTTTTGATCTTTTCCATCATGAGCTGGCCCATGTTGCGGGCCATTACGTCGAAGCTCGGCGCATAGATGAAGGTCATGATCTGGAACAGCACCCAGTTGGCCGGCAGCTCGTTGAGCTGTTCAAACGGCCACATGCCGTTGTACTCGATCAGGATCTGGCGGGGATGATGCTTCTTTTCCAGCGCCTTGAGCGCATCCTTGGTGAACTCCTCCGCCTCGTCGATCATCGCCACGGTGACGTTTTTCATCGCGTCGACGTCGTATTCCTCGTCACCCTCTTCGCAGCAGATGAGCAAGGTCTTGTCCTTCTGCGCAAAACCGTCCTGCAAAATGCCGTTGATGAAATTTGTCTTGCCGCTGTCCAGAAAGCCGGCGACAACGTAAACCGGTATATCCATAATGGTTTACACCCCAAACAGCTCTTTGAGCCGATCTTCCTTCAGTTCTCCGCCGATGACGCACAGGCGGCCCGTCACATCGGCGCTGCCCTCGCGCACATCATGCTCCTCGGGGACATAGTCAAAGTGCAGCCACTTGCCCTCGCCGCCGTTTACGATGCCCTTGCAGCGCACGATCTTGCCATACTCGCCGCTGTCGAGCGCGGTAAGGATGCGTTCGATCTCTGCGGCGGGGAAGGTTTTGGGCGTTTCCACGCCCCAGCTGGTAAACACTTCGTCGGCATCGTGACCGTGATGGTGATGATGGTGCTCATGGTCGTGATCATGATGCTCATGCTCGTGGTCATGTTCATGATGATGGTGATGCTCATGCTCATCATGCTCATCGTGGTCATGATGGTCGTGATCGTGATGGTGGTGGCAGGCGCAGTCGGGATCATCGCACTCTTCCTCGTGCTCATGCTCCATGATCTCGGCAAGTTCGTGGATGAAATCGGCACTGGTGCGCTCCATGGAGGCAAGGATCTGCTTGCCGTCCACCTGCTCCCACGGGGTCGTGATGATGGTCGCAGTGGCATTGTGCTCACGCAGGAGTGCCACGGCGGCGTTGACCTTTTCTTCGCTGAGCTTGCCCGTGCGGGAGAGAATGATGCAGCCCGCGTGTTCAACCTGATTGTTGAAGAACTCGCCGAAGTTTTTCATGTAGACCTTGCATTTGCTCGCGTCGGCGACGGTGATGAAGCTGTTGAGAACGATATCCTTGTCGTCCTTTGCCACATCCTCCACCGCGCGGATGACGTCGGAGAGCTTGCCGACACCGCTCGGTTCGATCACGATGCGGTCGGGCTGGTACTTGACCTGCACATCCCGAAGCGCCTCGCCGAAGTCGCCGACGAGAGAGCAGCAAATACAGCCGGAGGACATTTCACTGATCTGTACGCCGGTGCCCTGCAGAAATCCGCCGTCAATGCTGATCTCGCCAAATTCATTTTCAATCAGGACGATCTTCTCACCCTGATACGCCTCTTCCAACAGCTTTTTGATAAGCGTCGTCTTACCGGCACCCAGAAAGCCGGAAATGATGTCGATTTTTGCCATAGCTTGTCTCGCTTCCTTTATTAAAATAAGAATAGTATCCGGAACTTCGCACCGTATTGTACCCCGTCTTTTTTGATTTTGCAAGTGGTTCGCAAATTGTTTACAAAATTTTTCTCAGGTGCCTGACGCTTTTTTTGAAATTTGCAAATTTTAGCCTTGACAAAGGGCAAAACATCTGCTAATATTGGCGTGCTGTGGAAATGCTGGCGATGAATCCGGCATTTGAGATGCTGGTATAGCTCAGTTGGTAGAGCAGCTGATTTGTAATCAGCAGGTCGGGGGTTCGAGTCCGTCTACCAGCTCCAAGCGTCCTCGCAAGCTGCGTATCGCTCACCGCCTCGCGGGCTCGGCGTTTCGTTCATTCCGCTGCTCGTCCTTTTCCTCGCACAAACGCTTCGCTGGTTTGCGCTCGGAGGGGACGGAAGAACGGTAAAAAATGAATATGGAGGAGTTCCCGAGTGGCCAAAGGGGGCAGACTGTAAATCTGTTGTCAGTGACTTCGGTGGTTCGAATCCACCCTCCTC
>CACZPK010000029.1 GCA_902783035.1 Oscillospiraceae bacterium | reverse complement strand
GCCGGAGAGACCGAAGAAGATGGCAGTGTGCTTGCCCTCCATGTCCGTATTGGCGGAGCAGTGCATCGAGGCAATGCCCTTGAGCGGCAGGTAGTAGTTCATCATCGAGAACATACCCTTCTTCATCTCGCCGCCGTACCAGGTGTTGATGATGACCGCCTCACGGTCAGAGACGTTGAACATGGCAGCCGTTTCGGAGTTGAGCCCCAGCTCCTTGTAATTCGTGACCTTCGCCTTGGAGGCGTTGAACACGACAAAGTCCGGCTCAAAGTTCTCCAGCTCCTCCGCGGTGGGCTGAATGAACATGTTCTTGATGAAGTGTGCCTGCCAGGCGACCTCCATGATGAAACGAACCGCAATGCGGGTGTCCTTGTTCGCGCCGCAGAACGCGTCGGCAACGAACAGACGCTTGCCGGAAAGCTCCTTTACGGCGATGTCCTTGCACGCCTTCCAGGTCTCCACGCTGGCGGGATGGTTGTCGTTCTTATACTCGGGAGTCGTCCACCACACCGTGTCCTTGGAGTTCTCGTCCATGACGATGAACTTGTCGTTGGGGGAGCGGCCGGTGTAGATGCCGGTCATGACGTTGACTGCGCCCAGCTCACTGACCTTGCCGACGTCAAAGCCCGTCAGTCCCGGCTTCGTCTCCTCCTCGAACAGGAATTCATAGGACGGGTTGCGGATGATCTCCGTCGCGCCGGTGATGCCATACTTGGTGAGATCCAGCTTTGCCATGGTTTCGTTACCTTCCTTTTCTGAAATATGGTCTAACCATACGATTCGACACTTGGATATTTTACCATACCTGCGCGTAATATCAAGCCTTGTTTTTGAAAAATGACGGAACGGCGGATTAGCCTTGCAATACGGCACCCGGATTTGGTATAATAAAACAAGATAAAACGGAACGGAGGGTCGCCATGGAGGCACTGAAAGAGCAGGCGCTTGCGCTGCGGGACGAACTGAGCGCCCTGCGGCGCGATTTCCATATGTATCCGGAGCTGGGACTGCAGGAATTCCGCACCGCCTCGCGCATCGAGGAGGAACTGGACAAGCTGGGTGTGAAGCACCGGCGCGTCGGCGCAACCGGCGTGTGGGCGACGATCGGCGGAGCGGGCGCGGGCTGCGGCGCCGTGGCGCTGCGCGCAGATGTGGACGCGCTGCCGATCATGGAGCAAAACGACGTTCCGTACCGCTCGCGCAACGACGGCGTCATGCATGCCTGCGGGCATGACGCGCATACCGCCTGCCTGCTGGGCGCGGCAAAGCTGCTGGCACGGAACCGGAACGCCTTCGGCGGCGAAGTCCGCCTCGCCTTCCAGCCTGCCGAGGAGTGCGCCAACGCGACGCAGGGATTTTTCGACGAGGGATTTCTGGATGGTGTGACACGCGTGTTTGGACTTCACTGCGCACCGGATCTCCCATCCGGCGTGGTGGGTCTCAAGCCGGGACCGAACAATGCGGGCGTTGACCGCTTTGCCGTCACCGTACACGGACGCTCCGCTCATGTGGCGACGCCCCAGCTCGGTGTGGACGCGCTTTATATCGCATCGCAGATCGTCGTTGGATTGCAGGCGCTTGCCACGCGCTGCCAGGACCCGGTGGAACCGCTCATCATTGGCGTCGGCACCTTGCATGCGGGAACGACCTACAATGCGCTTGCGGAAACGGCGGCCATGGAGGGGACGACCCGTACGGTGACGCAGGAGACGCGTGCGCGCGTCCGCGCCGACATCACAAAACTGGCGCAGAATACCGCCGCCGTTTACGGCGGTACGGCGGAGCTTGTGTGGGAAGAATTTGCCTCGCCGCTGATCAACGACGCTGTCGCGGCGGCCGAGGTGAAGGAACTGGCGGAGGGATACTGGCCGGAAAAGCGTTTCGTCACCGACCGCGCCATCTCACTCACGGGGGACGATTTTGCGGAGTATATTCTCGGCACGCCGGGCGTCTATGCCTACCTTGGCACAGCCGATCCCGCACGGCCGGAGACGCAGCACAACATCCACAGCGCGGATTTTGACATCGACGAGAACGCGTTGCCGCTGGGCGCATGGCTTTACGCGGCGAGCGCGATCCGCTGGCTCCGCGGATGAGGGAAGGGGAAACGCGTATGGGTAAGAAAAATTCCCGCAACACGAAGGCGCGTATCGTCAACGCCGCATGGAAACTCTTCTATGAGCAGGGATATGAGGATACGACGGTGGAGGACATCATCTTTGAGTCGGAGACCTCCAAGGGCTCGTTCTACCATTATTTCGACGGCAAGGACGCGCTGCTCTCGTCCCTTTCCGTACTCTTTGACGAGCAGTATGAGGCGCTGATGGAGCGACCCGATTTGCCGAAAAACAGCATCGACCTGCTGCAATACCTCAACCGCGCCCTGTTTGAGACCATCGAGAACACGGTATCCATTGACCTGCTGTCCCGGCTCTTTTCCTCCCAGCTTGTCACCCACGGCGAAAAACACCTACTTGACCGCAACCGCACCTATTATAAATTGCTGCGGCGCATCGTCACCGGCGGACAGGAACGCGGTGAGATCCGCACGGACTTCACCGTCAGCGAGGTCACGCGCGCTTACGCCATGTTTGAGCGGGGGCTGATGTACGACTGGTGCCTCGGCGGTGGAGAGTGGTCCCTGCCGAACTATGCGGGACGCATGATGCCAATTTTTTTAGATGGCTTTCGGACGGACAAGAAACCGTCTAGTCAATAATAGCGATAAACAAAGGGAATAGCGGCATTGATACAGAATATCGTACAGAATTCGTTCTATACGATATTCTGTATTTACGTCTAGTTACTTTTGTGTTATACTGCGCAACGTCATCAAGAAATGTTGAGGTGGAAAACATGTTTAATTCCGAGAGTATCATCTTTGTCATCTACCTGGTGTTTATGCTGGGGATCGGCGTGTACTTTTTCTTCCGTGACCGCAACGGCGGTGAGAAAACCTACTTCCTCGGCGGCCGCAAAATGGGCCCCTGGGTGTCGGCGCTCTCTGCCGGCGCGTCGGACATGAGCGCATGGGTGCTCATGGGCCTGCCGACCTCAATCTATGCGCTTGGCATCGGCCAGGTCTGGATCGCCGTCGGCCTCGCCGTGGGTTACACGATCAGCTGGCTGGTCGAGGCGCCGCGCCTGCGCCGCTTTTCCATCGTGGCGAACGATTCCATCACCATCCCGCAGTATCTGACCAACCGCTTTCTCTCCAAGTCGAAGGCGCTGCAGATCATCTGCGCGGTGATCTTCCTTGTGGCGTATACGGTATATGCCGCCAGCTCCATCAAGGCGTGCGGCACGCTGTTCAACACCGTTATCGGCATTGACGCAACGACAGCCATGTATATTGCGGCGTTCATCATCATCAGCTATACGTTCCTCGGCGGCTTTTCCGCCGTGTGCTGGACGGACTTTTTTCAGGGTATGCTGATGCTCGGTGCGCTCCTGATCGCGCCGATTTTCGCCGCCACGACCCTCTCCGCCTCCGCTGCCGTTGAGGTGCCCGCTGCATACTGGGGCATCGGCACCTGGCAGGAGATCATCTCCGGCTTCGGTTGGGGCCTCGGCTACTTCGGCATGCCGCACATCATCATCCGTTTCATGTCCATTGAGTCCCAGAAGTCGCTCAAGAAGTCCGCGCGGATTGGTATCGCGTGGACGGCGTTGATCGTGCTGTTTTCCGCGCTCGTCGGTATCGTGGGACGCATGATGCTCGGCTACGACGAGACCATCAACGGCAACTCCCTTGTGTTTATCACGATGGTGCGCAAGCTCTTCCCGGGTATCCTCTCCGGTATTCTGCTCTCGGCGGTGCTCGCCGCCTCTATGAGCACGGCGGACAGCCAGCTCCTTGCCGCAGCTTCCGCCTTTGCCAGCGATGTGTATAAGCCCGTCATCCGCAAGGACAAGGCGAGTGAGAAGGAGATGCTTTGGGCGGGCCGCCTTGTGGTGCTGGCCGTTGCGGTCGTGGCGCTCTTTATCGCCGCTGATCCGGACGCCGGTTCCATCATGAGCCTTGTGTCCAACGCGTGGGGCGTGTTTGGCGCGGCGTTTGGCCCGTCGATCCTGCTCAGCCTGTTCTGGAAACGCTTTACCTTCGAGGGCGCGGTCGCCGGCATCGTGGCCGGTGCCGTGGCCGATATCGCGTGGCTGCTGGCCCTTTCCTCCACGGGTATCTACGAGATCATTCCCGGCTTCTTGTGCGGCCTGCTTGCCGCGGTGATCGTCTCCAAGGTCTCCGGAGAACCGGGTGCGGAGGTTGAGGCGCTGTTTGACAAGGCGGCCTCCTCCATCGACGAGTGATTGGAATAAAAAATATCGCCGCAGAAAATGCGGCGATATTTTTTTTGCCTGTGAAACAATCAATCTTCCCGCCAGAGCGGACAGGACATGCAGCGCGGGCCGCCGCGTCCGCGGGACAGCTCGGAGCTGGGGATAGGCAGGACGGTGATACCGCGGCTGCGGAGCAAGTCGTTCGTGACATGATTGCGCTCGTACGTGATGACGACGCCCGGTGCGATGGCAAGGGTGTTGGAACCGTCGTTCCACTGTTCGCGCTGCGCCGTGACCGGATCGTCCCCGCCGCAGCGGATCAGCTCCACGGCACCCAGACGCAGCACGCGGCGCAGTACCTCCGCCAGTGTGCCGGCCATCGCGCTGAAATGCACTTCTCCGCCTCGCTCAGGCACCATCTCGAACACGCGCAGCGGTTCTTCGATCTCCGGGTGGATGACGAACTTGTCACGATCCACCATCGTAAATACGGTATCCAAATGCATGAAGGCGCGTGCCTTGGGAATCTCGAAAACCACGACGCGGCGGAAATCGGAGCGCATGAGCAGCTTGCGGGCGAACAGCTCGATCGCCATGGCGGTGGTGCGCTGGCTCAATCCCACCGCTACCGTTTCCCGGTCCAGTACCAGCACATCGCCGCCCTCCAGCGAGTACGGGTCGTTAAAATCGTACCATTGGGGCGTGTCGGGCGCTTCGGGCAGCCACTTGTAGCGGTAAATGTACTCCAGCAGCAGCGATTCGCGCCGCCGGGTCTGGGTGTGCATGTGGTGGATGCTCACACCCGTGCCCACGCAGGCGCCGGGGTCGCGGGTAAAGTAAAGGTTTGGCATGGGGTCCAGATAGAACGGCGAACTGGCGGAGATGAAATCCGCAAAGTGCGATGAGCGGAAATCCGGCAGATCACGCCGCCGGACGCCGGCAATCACGGCACGCACCATATCGGCGGCCGGCATGGCACGCAGATACTCAAACAGCGCAGACGAGAGCGTTTGGGAACTGACGCGGCTTTCGGCGATCAGCTCGCGCAGGAATTTGTCGCGCACTTCTGCATCCGAGAGCGCAGCGGTCAGCTCATCGACGTAGTATACGACCTCCACACCGTTTTGACGCAGCGTTTCGGCAAAGGTGTCGTGCTCCGTGCGAGCAACCTTCAGGTAGGGGATATCGTCGAACAGCAGGCGGGAAAAGTTGTCCGGGACCAGTCCCTCCACCTCGTTGCCGATGCAGTGCAGCAGCACCTTTTTCAACCTGCCGACCTCAGAGTAATTGCGGATGCCCGTCATGCCCCTCACGCTCCTTTCCCGCTGTGATATGCCATCAGTGCCATCATACCGCGGGAGCGGGAAAACGTCAAGGAATCTGCGCTCATTCCATCGTGTTCACGATGCTCAGGAACAGCGGTAGCCCGTCTGCGCCGGTGATGAGGAAACCGAAGGGGCGGTTGAGGTTCATCTCGACCACGGGCAGCGGTTCGACAAGCGCGGAGGTCGTTTCCATCGTGATTGCGGTGAAGGCGGCCGCCTCGCAGCCCTCTTCATCCACCTTGACGCGCGCGGCATGCTCCATGGCGGAAACCTGCGCGTCCAGATCGGTCAGCGGGGAAAAATCAGCGTCGCTGCCAAAGATGTCCGTTATGCCGAGAGCGTTGAGCGCCGGGATCAGATCAAGGTCGGCATCCACGTCGAATTTCGGCACGCTCCACGCGATGTCGGCATAGCCCTGCGAGGCGACGGCGGAGCCGAACGCGGTTTCCAGCGTCGCGTCGGGAGAGACGTCAAAGCCGTTGAACGGAGTTCCGCCCGTGAGTACAGCATCCTGCACGCTTACGCCTTCGTCGGGCAGCAGGAACCACATCGTCGTGCCGTCGCGGAAGGGCAGAGAGGCAACGGTGAAACGGTCGCCGCGATAGTAAGTGCCCTTTTGCGTCTTGTGCATGAAGTCGACCTTTTGCTCCGCGCCTCCGGCTGCGGTGAATGTATCCTCGCGGGTGTTGTATTGATCAAACTGGTCGCTCCAGGTGCCCTTGAAATAGAGCGTCGAGATGAGCATCAGCAGCGTTTCGGGCTTGGTTTTCAGCGCGCCTGCCGCGTTTTCCAGCAGGTGGTTGGTGTTCTCATTGACCCACTGCGCGATGGCGGCGTCGGTTTTCGTGTCACCCATCGGCGCGCGGAAAGCGGAGGCAAAGTATTCCTTCGCCAGCGTGTTGACCGTGTCCGGGTGGAAGTCGAACTGATCGTTGAGCCAGATGGAGTTGGCGAGCAGGGTCTTGCCCGTGGCGCTGTCATTGTAAAGGCTGCGCCAGAGCGTGTTGGCAGCGCTGCGCGCCTGCTCCACGTTTTCCAGCCCCAGCAGGCCGAGCAGCTGGGCGCGGCTTGCGCCGTCCGTCGTCTCGCAGAGCATGCAAAGCGCGAGGTAAAGGTTGGCGGGCGACCAGACAACGTTCTTTTCCGTTTCGTGTTCCATCAGCTGCCGCGCGG
This sequence comes from Oscillospiraceae bacterium, assembly GCA_902783035.1. Taxonomy (GTDB): domain Bacteria; phylum Bacillota; class Clostridia; order Oscillospirales; family Oscillospiraceae; genus Hominicoprocola. The sequence goes on along the minus strand of CACZPK010000029.1, from coordinate 12,082 downwards.
TGCGGAGCGTATAAGCCGCAAACGCACCTGACAGCGCCGCATCGACACCGTCGCCGCGCAATGCTGATATGGCGTCGTAGTAAGCGCGCTGCTGCGCATCGAATTCTTCCCAGAGCTTGCCCTGATCCTCGGTGCTGAGACCGTTCATTTTTTCCCACAGCGCCGTTTCGTCCGGCTCTTCGGGCAGCTCCGGCAGCGCGGCAAGTCCCAGCGCCAGACGCTCAAAGCTCTCCGCCGCAACGGGGGTGGAGCCGGTGGACGGATCAGGCTTTGCACTGCCGTCGTTTTCCGTGTGTGATTCCGTTCCGCTCTGTGCGCAGCCGCCGAGGGCGAAGCACAGGCAGAGCAAAAGTGCAATGATTCGTTTCATCCTTGTTTTCCTCCTTGGTGTTGGTAACGGGTTAGACGCAGGCCGCGCAAAAAGGTTCCGCATTTTTTGCCCTTCGGTTGATTTTACACCATGAGCATGATACACTGAAAGCAGTTCTCTGATATGATATCAGGGCGTAACTTTATTATTTGGGAGGCGCATTATGATGAAGAAGACAAAGAAGATCCTGTCTGTGCTCACTTGCCTGTTGCTGGCGCTCAGCCTTACGGGCTGTATGGCAGTTGTGATGGACGTCAACGTCGGAGCCGATGACAGCGGTACGGTTCGCGTTCGCAGCGGCTATACGAAAGAGACGATGGAGCAGATAAAGGCGCTTGAGGAGGACGGTGAAAGCGGCAAGGATGAGACCTACACCGAATTCACTTACAACGGCAACACATATTATGCGCCGGAAGGCGGCATAGAAGAAAAGACGTTCCGTTCGATCGAAGAGCTCAACGCGCTGCTCAATTCCGACGGCACGAAGGGTAATGCCGAGATGCGGGAGCAGCAGGACGGCGCCGATGCGGCCTACCGATTCAGCAAGAATACGGACGGCTCCCTCCTGCTGGAGATCGACGCGACGGAAAAAGAATCCTCCGAGGATGCCAAGGAGAACGAGTACGGCATGAGCGAGGAGGAATTGCAGGCAATGAGCGAGGATATGGTGGTCGTGACCGAATTCTCCCTGCCCGCAGCGGTGACGCAGCTCAGCGGCGGCAAGGCGGGCGTGACCATCGACGGCAAGAAGCTCTCTCTTGATCTGATGAAGCTGGAGAGCGGCAAGTACCGCTTCACCACGAGCAGCGACCCTGCGGTGCTTGCGGGGCTTCGCACCCCGTCTTTCCCCGATGTCAAGGACGGCGATTGGTATTATCAGGCGGTTTGCGAGATGTTCAAGGGCGGACTGGTGCGCGGCTATGACGACGGCACATTCCTGCCGCTCAAGGAGCTCACCTATGCCGAGTTCTGCACGATCCTTGCGAATGCAAAGCAGATTGCCACCGGCACCGAGAACGGCTACTGGGCTTACAAGGCGATCGACGCCTGCGTGAAGGCGGGCTATATTGCCGACCGCGGCGGCATTACGCCGGAGAACTACAACGTTCCCATCACGCGCGAGGCGGCGGTTGCGGGCATGTACCGCGTGGCCAAGGATACGCTTTCCGCCAAGGGTTCTTTCACGGCGCAGAGCATTCCCGATTATGACAAGATCGGCGCGGACTATGCGCAGGACATCGTGTCGGCCTACAACTACGGTATCACCACCGGTATGGATGCGCAGCACACCTTTGCACCGCAGGGCAAGCTCAACCGTGCGCAGGTCTGCCAGCTGTTCTTCAATGTGGGCATGACACAGGCAAAGGCATCTTGACATTTTTTCCGCAACGTCTTATTATTATGCTTTAGCAGTCTAAAAACCGCAAAGGAGACAATATAGAATGGCACAGGACAAGAAAGTGGAAGCAATCACCGCGCGGGACGTGGACTTTGCGCAGTGGTTCACCGACGTATGCAAAAAGGCGGAGCTGGTCGACTACTCCTCCATTAAGGGCATGTTTATTTACCGGCCTTACGGTTATGCGATCTGGGAGAACATCCAGCGCCTGATGGACGCGGAGTTCAAAAAGACCGGCGCGGAGAACGTATACATGCCGATGCTCATTCCCGAGAGCCTTTTGCAAAAGGAAAAGGATCACGTCGAGGGCTTTGCACCCGAGTGCGCTTGGGTGACGATGGGCGGCAGTGAGAAACTGGAAGAGCGCTACTGCATCCGTCCCACGTCGGAGACGCTGTTCTGCGACCATTTTCATGACATCATCCATTCCTGGCGCGACCTGCCGAAGATGTATAACCAGTGGTGCAGCGTGCTGCGCTGGGAGAAGACCAGCCGCCCGTTCCTGCGCCATCGTGAGTTCCTGTGGCAGGAGGGCCATACCATGCACGCCACCGCCGAAGAGGCGCGTGAAGAGACCCAGCGGATGCTGGAGATCTATGCCAAGTTCTGCGAGGATGTGCTTGCGATGCCGGTGATCCGCGGACGCAAGACCGACAAGGAGAAGTTCAACGGTGCGGAGGAAACCTATACCATTGAGTGCATGATGCATGACAAGAAGGCGCTTCAGTCCGGCACCAGCCACTACTTCGGCGACGGCTTTGCCAAGGCGTTTGACATTCACTTCACCGACAAGAACAACCAGCAGGCTTATCCGCACCAGACCTCGTGGGGCGCGTCCACACGCCTGATCGGCGGCATCATCATGACCCATGGCGATGACGACGGCCTGGTTCTGCCGCCGCGCATCGCGCCGGTGCAGGTTGTTGTCGTCCCAGTCGCGCAGCAGAAGGAGGGCGTCGTCGAGGCTGCCACAGGCCTTTACAACACCCTGCTTGAGGCGGGCGTGCGCGCAAAGATCGACACCTCCGACCGCTCGCTCGGCTGGAAGTGCGCCGAATATGAGATGCGCGGCGTACCCGTGCGCGTGGAGATCGGTCCGCGCGATATGGCGGAAGGCAACTGCTGCCTTGTCCGCAGCGATACAGGCGAGAAGACCGTTATCAAGAGCGTGGAGCTGACGGAGACCGTACGCAGGCTGCTCGACGATATCCACGCCAACATGTATGCGATGGCGAAGAAAAACCTCGACGAGAATACCTTTGACCTGAACACCTGGGAAGAGGTCAAGGAGATGATCGACACGAAGGGCGGTTTTGCCAAAACGAAGTGGTGCGGTGCGCTGGAGTGCGAGCTGGCCATGAAGGAAAAGGCGGGCGTTTCGTCCCGCTGCATGCCGTTTGCCCAGAGTGGTACGACGGGCAAGTGCCCCGTCTGCGGCAAGGAGTGTACAACGGACATCTACTGGGGCGTCGCGTATTGATACCAATATAAAAAGGGGCTGCGAAAGCAGCTCCTTTTTTGACCTATCTGAAGTATACCGCATTCCACTCCGGCGTACCAATGACCAGAGGCGGCTCAAGCTGTACGCCCGGCTTGCCGCCGCGTCTGGCCTCGGCCAGAACGAGCGAGGGCGCCGCATCCGGTTCCGGCGCAACAAAACGCAGCCGTTTCGGTTCCAGAGCATGTGCGCGCAGCGCACACAACAGATCCGTGAGGCGCTCCGGCCGGTAGACCAGTGCAAACCGCCCGCCCCAGCGCAGAATGCGTGCCGCCGCGGCACAGACGTCGTCCAGCGTGCACTGCGTTTCCTCGCGGGCGTCCTGCCGCATTTTGCTGCCGGCGCTTTTGCCGCTGCCGGAGCGGAAATACGGGGGATTGCACACGACGTAGTCCATGGACCCCGCCGCGGGCAGCACGGCGCCGTCACGCAAGTCACCCGCGCGGAACGCGGCCGCCCAGCTGTTTTCCGCGAATGTGCGCGCCGCAAGGGCAAGCGCCGCCTCGTTTTGCTCGACATTTACCAGATGTAAAGACGATTCGCGCGCGAGCAACAGCGCGCCCAGCAGCCCCACACCGCAGCCAAGATCGCAAACTGCTTCGCCGCGTTTCGGGTGTGCGAACCAGCCCAGCGCAAAGGAATCCGTTGTCGGCGGAAACGCTGCGGCGTCAAAATAAAACGCGGGACCGCCGTCCCACAAATGATCCTTTCTTACCATCAATCTTTCCAAAAGAAAAATGCGCCTCGTATGAGGCGCATTTTTGCTGCATGTACTTATTCCTCGGGAGCGATCGCGCCGTTGGGGCAGGTGTCCGCGCAGGTGCCGCAGTCGAGGCAGGCGCCAGCATCAATCTGGTACTGGGAATCGCCCTGAGAGATCGCGCCGACAGGGCAGACGTCCGCGCAAGCGCCGCAGCTGACGCAAGCAGAGCTGATTTTGTAAGCCATATTTTTGTACCTCCGTTTTGGTTGATGACAACATTGTAACATGAAGTTGGGAAAATGCAAGAGGAAAAGATGGGATTATGGAAAGATTTCGATGGAATTTCTCTGAAAAACACGCCAAAATGTTAGCAAAGGGTAACGAAAATGTGAACAAATCGCAAAAGGTCAGGAAAAGTCAAAACAAACGCTTGACAGAACAAAAAGAGCTGCTATACTATGGTCAAAGAAGGTCAAAGACAAAAATTGTGATAGAAAGGGGGATTGCGGTGACATGGGAATCAGTGATCTGATCGCGCGTTTTATCCGCGATTCGCTGGAGGACGCCGACGGCGTTCTGGAGCTCCGGCGAAACGATCTGGCAGAGCAGTTCCACTGCGTGCCGAGCCAGATCAACTATGTGATGTCGACCCGGTTCTCACCGGAAAACGGTTACATTGTGGAGAGCCGGCGCGGCGGCGGGGGATACATCCGGATCACCCGAGTGCGTCTTGACCGTCCGACACTGCTGATGTCGGTCATCAACTCCATCGGCGGGAGCATCGACGCACAGAGCGCGAGCGCGATCGTGCACAATCTGGCCGACGCGGACGCACTGAGCACGGAAGCGGCGAACCTGCTGCTGGCCGCGCTGAGCGACGCAGCGCTCCGGAGTGTGCCGACCGTGCAGCGCAGCGTCCTGCGGGCGGACATCATGCGGCAGATGCTTGTGAAAGCGGCAGCCATGTAAAATTCAACCAAAACATGTATAGATCCTCAAAAGGAGGTAAGAATCATGAGATGTGAGCATTGTGGCAGGAACGAAGCAACGTTCCATTATCAGAGCACGGTCAACGGGTACAGCGAGGAAGTCCATCTTTGCCCCGAATGCGCGGAAGAGTTGGGCTTCAGCACCCGGTTCGGAAACAGTCTCGGCAGCGCGTTCGACGGCGGCTTCGGAGATTCCTTTGGCAGCGTGTTTTCCATGCTGCCCAGCCTTTTCGGAGGCTTTGGGGATTTCTTCGACGGACCGCAGCTTACCCCTGCGGCACGCCGTACATTGCAGCTTGTGCCGGCGCCGGACGAACCGGTCTATGAAACCGAGTCCCTCCTCGGCGACGCGGAGGGTGCGGCGCTGCGCCGGGAGTGCGCGCACAACGCGCTGGAGGTGCGATTGCAGGAGGCGGTCGAGTCGGAAAACTATGAAGAAGCGGCGCGGCTGCGGGATGAGCTGCGCAAGCTTGACGGAAATTGAACTTGGTACATGGAGCCGAAAGGAGTTGACATAATATGAGCGAGAAGAGATTTACCCCGCGTGGGGAGAATGTTTTGCGTCTGGCACAGGAGGCGGCCGGCGAGCTGGGACACGGTTACGTCGGCTGCGAGCATATCCTGCTGGGACTGCTGCGCGACGGTGGCGGCGTTGCCTATCGCGCACTGAGCGAGGCGGGCGTGACCGAGCGCATGGTGCATGAACTGATCGTGCGCGCCGTCGGACGCGGTATGGCGGGCGTTGATCCCGAGCAGGGGCTGACCCCGCGCGCCCGCAGTGCCGTGGAGCTTGCGGTCAACGAGGCGATGCGTGCGAACAGCCAGCTCATCGACAGTGAACACTTGCTGCTGGGACTGCTGCGCGACGGCGGCAACATGGCGGTGCGCATCCTTGCCACCGCAGGCGTCGACCCGCGCCAACTCTACAACAATGTGCGCCGCCTCATCAGCGAGACGCCGCGTGCCGCGTCCGCGGCGCAAAACGGCGGAAAGCTGCAAACCGTGGACAAGGAGAAGGGCAAGGGGCTGAGCGAGTTTACACGCGACCTTACCGAACTGGCGCGCGCCGGCAAGCTGGACCCTGTTATCGGGCGCGATCAGGAGATCCGACGTACGATCCAGATACTTTCCCGCCGTACAAAAAACAACCCCGTGCTCATCGGCGAGCCGGGCGTCGGCAAGACGGCCATTGCCGAGGGGCTGGCACAGAAGATCGTCATGGCGGACGTGCCGGAGGAACTGCTGAACAAGCGCGTGCTGTCTCTGGACCTTTCGGGCATGGTTGCGGGCACGAAGTACCGTGGTGAGTTTGAGGAACGCATCAAGGGTGTCATCGACGAGATCATCAAGGACGGCAGCGTCATTCTGTTTATCGACGAGCTGCACACCATTGTCGGCGCGGGCAGCGCGGAGGGCGCGGTGGACGCGGCAAATATTATCAAGCCCGCGCTTGGCCGCGGCGAGCTGCGCGTCATCGGTGCAACGACATTGGCCGAATACCGCAAGTACGTCGAAAAGGACGCCGCGCTGGAGCGCCGTTTCCAACCTGTCACCGTCGGCGAGCCGACACCGGAGGAGAGCGTGCAGATCCTCAAGGGCCTGCGTGCGCGTTATGAGGCGCACCATAAGCTGACCATCACCGACGAGGCAATTGAGGCCGCCGTTGCGCTTTCGCGGCGCTATATCAACGACCGCTTCCTGCCGGATAAGGCGATCGACCTGATGGATGAAGCGGCGTCCCGCGTACGCATGGAGGCACAGGCGCCCTCGCCGGAGCTTAAGGCGATCGAAGAGAAGATCAACGCGCTGCATAAGGAGAAAAGCGACGCCATCGCGGCGCAGGATTACGAAAAAGCGGCCCAGCTGCGCGATATCGAATCCAACTACCGCGAGCAGGCAGAACAGGAGCGCAGCAGGCAAAAACAGGAGAACGGCGGCAAGCGCGGCACGGTGACGGAGGAGGACATCGCAAACGTGGTGTCCGACTGGACAGGCATCCCCGTCACGCGCCTGACCGAAGACGAGGGCGAGCGCCTGCTCCATCTGGAAGAGACGCTCCATGAGCGTGTGGTCGGACAGGACGAGGCGGTCAGCGCCGTAGCGCGTGCAATCCGCCGCGGGCGCGTCGGCATCAAGGACCCCAAACGCCCGATCGGTTCGTTCCTGTTCCTCGGCCCCACGGGCGTTGGCAAGACCGAGCTGTGCAAGACGCTGGCGGAGGCGATGTTTGGCGATGAAAACGCCATGATCCGCATCGACATGAGCGAATATATGGAGCGCCACACGGTGTCCCGTCTGGTCGGCTCGCCGCCGGGCTATGTCGGCTATGACGAGGGCGGACAGCTGACCGAAAAGGTGCGCCGCAAACCGTATTCCGTGGTGCTCTTCGACGAGATCGAGAAGGCAAACGAGGATGTGTGGAATATCCTGCTCCAGATCTTGGAGGACGGCGTTGTGACCGATGCGCAGGGGCGCAAGGTGGACTTCAAAAACACGGTCATTGTTATGACCAGCAACGTCGGCGCCAAGAGCATCACCGCCCGGGGCGGTACGCTGGGCTTCACGCATGAGGAAGGTACGTCCGAAGGGGCAAACGACGACGAGAAAGTGCGTGAGGCCGTGATGGCGGAGCTGCGCCGTACCTTCAAGCCGGAGTTCCTCAACCGTATCGACGAGACCGTGGTGTTCCGCCGCCTGAGCGAGGACGATATCGCGGAGATCGCGCGCCGGATGCTGGCAAACACGGAAAAGCGCGTCGCCAAGCTGGGCGTCACGCTGGACGCCGACGACGCTGCGGTTCGCAAGCTCGCCAAGACCGGATTCGACCCGATGTACGGCGCGCGTCCGCTGCGCCGTGTGATCCAAAGCCAGGTGGAGGACGCCGTTGCCGAGCAGCTTCTGGAAGGCAAGCTCAAAAACGGCAGCCATGCGACCATCACCGTTGCGGACGACAAACTGCGTATCGCGTGACCCATTTCTTTGACAAGCGGTTCTGCTGCGGCAGAACCGCTTGTGTTTTTTTGTCGCGTTTGCTATACTGATAAAAACTGGGAAAGCGGGGCATTTTATGCTGTATCGTATTCTTGCCGTCGGTGATGTGGTCGCTCAGAGCGGCGTACAGTTTCTCAAAAAACACCTGCGCACCATACAGAAGGAGCGGCAGATCCAATTCACCGTCGTCAACGGTGAGAACGCACAGATGGTCGGGCTGACCAAGGAGGACGCCGAGGCGATGTTTTCCGCCGGTGCGGACGTTATCACCCTGGGCAACCACACCTTCGGACGAATGCAGATAGCCCAGTACCTCGATGACTGTCCGTACATCCTGCGGCCGGCAAACCTCGGCACACGCGTGCCGGGACGCGGCTGGGGCGTGTTCGGCTGCGGCCATATTGAAATCGGCGTGATGAATCTCATCGGGCGCGTCGATATGAAAAACCAGTCCGATAACCCGTTTCACATGGCGGATAAGCTGCTCGGCGCGGCGGAAAAAACCCGCTTTACATTGGTTGACTTCCACGCCGAAGCGACCAGCGAAAAGCTGGCGATGGCATATCACCTTGACGGACGCGTCAGCGCCGTTTGGGGTACGCATACACATGTTCCCACGGCGGATGAGGAGGTGTTCCCGAAGGGAACGGGGTACATCAGCGACCTTGGCATGACGGGGCCGGTGCGCGGCGTGATCGGCGTAGATGCAAAGCAGTCCGTAGAGGGCTTTCTGGGCGGCTTGCCCGGGCGGTTCCGCGCGGCGGAGGGCGCGTGCAAGCTGCAAGGTGCGATCTTTACGCTGGATGATGCCACGGGATTGTGCACGGCAGTGGAGCGAATAGACATAAGATAAAAAATCGTATATTATGTAACCTGGCAAATAAACATAAAATAAGGATATAAGAATTATGTCAATTCAAAAGGTGAGAGAGTATTTTACGCCGCTGGGGCTGGCAGCGCGTATCCGGGAGTTCGACGTATCCAGCGCGACCGTGGAGCTTGCGGCGATTGCGCTGGGCGTGGACGGCGCACGGATCGCCAAGAGCATGGGTTTTAAGCTGGGTGAAGACGCGATCATGATCGTGACTGCGGGCGACCAGAAGATCAACAGCGCCAAATTCAAGACGTATTTTGGCGCAAAGGCAAAGTTTCTCACGTTCGAAGAGGCGCATACCATGATCGGTCACGATCCCGGCGGTGTTTGCCCGTTTGCGCTGCCGGAGGGCGTGCGCGTCTATCTGGATGAATCCATGCGCCGTTTTCCGACCGTTTTTCCCGCGGCGGGGAGTGCCAACAGCGCCATTGAGATGACCTCTGAGGAGCTTGAGCGCTATGCCTCCAACTTTGTGGCTTGGGTGGACGTCTGCAAACCGAAGGACGCCTGATGGCAGGCGCGGACAACAGGTGTTGAATAGATAACATAAAGAGAGAAAATAGAAGTTATGTCAATTAAATGGATTCATGCCGCGGATTTCCATCTGGACAGTGCCTTTGTGGGACTGAGCAGGGAACAGGCGAAACTGCGCCGCCGCGAGAGCAGAGGCCTGCTGGAACGCCTGTCAAATTATGTAAACCAAAACGAAGTGGATATCGTACTCCTCTCCGGAGATCTGTTCGATGGTGCGAACACCTATCGGGAGACGGTGGAGCAATTGGTTGAGGCGCTGGGCGCGATGTCTGCACGGGTGTTCATTGCGCCGGGCAACCACGATTTTTACGCCGCGCATTCGCCTTACGCAACGCTTTCGTGGCCGGAAAACGTGCATATTTTCCGCACGCGGGAGATTGAATGCGTTGCATTGCCGGAGCTGCACTGTGCGGTTTACGGCGCGGCATTTACGGATGCGTCGCAGGAAACGAGCCTGCTGGACGGATTCTCTGCACCGGACGACGGTATGGTACACCTGATGGTGCTGCATGCCGATCTCAACGCGGCGGAGGCGCGTTACGATCCCATCACGCGAGAGCAGATCGCGGCGTCGAACCTTGACTATCTTGCGCTGGGGCATACGCACCGTTTCGACGGTGTGCAGACCGCCGGCCGCACGCGTTACGCCTATGCGGGCTGTCCTGAGGGGCGCGGCTTTGATGAGACGGGCGAAAAAGGATTCCTGCGCGGGACGGCGGAAGATGGAATAGTAGACATAACATTTGTCCCATTTGCCAGGAGACACTATCAGATCCTGCATGTGGACGTGACGGATCGTGATCCGATATCTGCCTTGCGGGATGCGATGCCGGAGTCGGCGGCAAGCGATCTGTGCCGCGTGATCTTTACCGGGGAAACGGATGAGCGCGGGGTTAACATAAAAGAAATTGAAGAGCGGTTTGCTTCTGACTTTTTTTATCTGGAGCTGCGCGACGAAACGCATATCCGGCAGGATGTTTGGGCGCGTGCGCAGGAGGATTCGCTGCGCGGCCTGTTTTTGCAGGAATTGCGTACACGGTATGATGTATCGGACGAGGCGGAACGGCGGCGCATTGAGCGTGCGGCGCGATTCGGGCTGGCGGCGCTGGATCGGCGCGATCTGTAAGAGGAGGCGTGAATATGGCGCGATTTCGGACGAAATATGGCAGGATATACGTGGAACGGTCCAAAATGGATCAGACCCTCAACGTAGGATTTGGTGGTGCACGCTGCGACGGGTTTGCCGCCCTCCCCTTTGGAAAGGCGGAGCTGCTGCGGCTGGTGCGTGCATTGGGGGCGGTGTGGGCGCTGCGTGGTTTTGCATCACGCCGACGGAAGGAAGCACGCAAAAGACGTGCCGTGGAGCGGCGGATCAGCAGCGCCTTTTCGGGTAAGCGCGGTAAGTAAACCGGAAAAAAGCACGGACAGGGCACACCTGTCCGCGCTTTTTTATGTAAACTAATAGCTCAGCGGTTGAAGAAATTGGATACCTTTGCAAGCGGCTCGACAATGTCCGCAAGGTCGTTGATCGCCCGGTTGAGCGCGTCAAAGTCCACGGAGTTGAACTTCTCCATCGCCTCGGATACGGCGTCGGAATTGTCTGCGACCAGTTTGTCTGCCGTTGCAGCGGCGTCATTCGCCGTGGTGAGAGCTGCCTCTGCGGTCTCGGTCAGCGTGTCGATCTTGGTGAGCGTGACCTCCGCATGTTCCAGCGTTTGCACAGCCTTCGGCACCAACAGCAGCGCGGCTGTGCAGAGCAGGGCAAGGATGCAGCCCGTCAGCAGGACGGTCATACGCGCGTAGCGCAAAGCCTTGGTTTCTTTTTCCATTTTGCAGGCTCCTGTTCTTTGTTTTCTCCATCGTAACATGAAACTCATGCTTTGTAAACGCCGAAAACATGCAAAAAGCGCACGCTTTTGAATTCGTAGGTGGAAAGAGGCCGGTAATCAGCATCGTAGCTGTGGGCGGCAACCAGAATATTGTCGTAGCTGCGGGGGACGCCCGCGGCCACTACGACAGGGGAGTGAGACCAGCGCACGCCGTCAAAGGAGAGCTGGATAATGTCGCCAGGCTCCAACTCAAATGATGATGTGTCCCGTGCGACGGGACCGGGGGAAAGGTATGTGCGCGTGAGAAAGTTGTATAGGTAGACCACGCCCGTCCATGCGGGCGATTTGTCGTTCGCGTCGCGATAATACCAACCGTAAGTCGGCGTATAGTCCATGACGCGCGCTCCGGCATAGAGGCACTGTGAAGCAAAATTCGTACAGTCGCCGCCGATCTGCTCATAATCGTAAAAACGCGGGTTGCGCCCGTATGCCCACAGGTGGGCGTATTGCACGGCGGCAGTGCGGTCGTAGGGAAACAGCTGCATGGGTGGCCCTCCTTCCGGTACAGTATATGCAGAAAAAACGGGACGTAGAAACGTCCCGTTTTCAATCCATTGTTCGTTTCACTGCCGGCCAACCAGATCCCGCACGACCACGCTCGCAATGAGCAGTCCCGCGGCGGGCGGCACGAAAGGCGAGGAGCCGGGCAGAGCGCGGCGCTCCGTCTCTTCCTCGGGCGGCAGTGGTACGATCGGCGTCTCCCGCGACCAGACGACCGTCAGTTTCTCAATGCTGCGGCGGCGAAGCTCACGGCGCATCACACGCGCCAGAGGGTCCGTCGATGTTTCGTAGATATCCGACACCGCCAGCTGCGACGGATCGAGCTTGTTGCCCG
>CACZPK010000028.1 GCA_902783035.1 Oscillospiraceae bacterium | reverse complement strand
GGCGAAACAGCCTGCCAGAGCTGCTTTTGGATGGACGGGAACACGCTTTGCACCTTGTATGGCCGTCGTTTTACGGAGTCCGTTGATGCTCCGCAGGTGGTCTTGGCGCGCCCTCCGCGTCGCTCGCTCATTCGCTGACGTTATTTAGCTGCCGGATATTCAATTTTAAGGTGCTCGAGGGGCTCGAAAAACTCCCCTCATAAGTGGTAGGGATAAAAACACGGTTTTCTACAACCTCATTTCAAAAAATCTTGAATTTTTTTCAGCAACCGCGCTTCGCACTTGCTGACTGCCTGCTGAGTCATTCCCATAGCTATGGCGGTTTCCGCTTGGGTACGGCAGAGCTGGTAGCGCAGCGACAGCAGGATTTGGTGCTGTTTTGGCAGGTTGCTGACCGCTTGATAGAGTCGAGGGTTTTCGATTTGATCGATCCATGCAAGGAGAGAGGTCTCAGACAGGTGACGCTCGAGTTCCTCGCCGTCTGTGTTGGTTGACAAATTCAGCGAAATGTTCTTTTTGACTCCATCGTTGCCGCCTGTCTGCAATTCTTCCAGCGATGTGTTCTTCTCGTAGTAATCTGCGGTCTTTTCCCTGTCCTTCAGGATCTCGCGCGCAATGTAGCGGTTAAAATAATGCTCCGGGTTTCTGATCTCGCCCGGCTTCGTCTTGCGCTTTGGCATGACGTTATCCTCCGTATTCTGAAATATGGTGAAATCCAGATTTCAGAAATGGGGCGGGGCACGGGCGTGTTGACACAATGCGCATGATTTCTTGGTTAATTTGCTGAAAATACTATTCCCATCGCTTTCCCGTGAGGAAGCGACAAGATGCGCAGGAAAAAAACGACCGCTCTCGACGCTATCCCCTATAATCCGATAGGGAACACCGTCGAAAACGGGAGAAAAAGTAAAGGGTGCGGAAGGCCACTTGGCTTTCCGCACCCTTTGAGGCGGTAGTATGAATTTTTCTCTCTCGCGCCCCTCCCCGCAGAGAGGGGCGGCCGTATGTTCAATCAATCATCTCGCCTGTTTCTTTGCCCCATCGTCCGGCACCTCCTTTGCCGGAGCAGGAGCGATAGTTCTTACATCACCGCGCTATTGCATGGTTTCTGCGTAATGGATGCGCCTCAGCCTGCCTCTGGTTCCGCAAGCATACCACACAGAACGTCCACGGCGTTCTCCTCGTCCTGGCCGTCCGCCAATACGCTGACGGCGTCGCCGCATGAGATGGCGAGGGACAGGATACCCAAAAGGCTTTTGGCGTTTACCCTGCGGCTGCCTTTTTCAAGCCATACTCCGCTTTTGAAACAGTTGGCCTTTTGTGAGAATTCTGTTGCCGCTTTGGACTTGAGCCCGCTTGGGAGCTTGAATAAAACACGCTTTACTTTCATGCTGCAACCCCTCTCCGCAGTCGTTTATGCCGTGAACAGCAGAACTTTCGCTCTATGCTTTTCCAACACGGAAGTTTGATAGCGTTCCGCCGCCTCGCGGTTGTCAAATCGGAGCGCCAAATCAAAGTCGTCGCTATAACTCCCGTCGTGCGTAACATAGCGCAGCGCACCGTTTACCTCTGCAACAATGTAGAAAAAAGATGTATCTAACATAGCAATCTTATTTTACCCGTCATCCCGCGCTGACGAAAACACTGTCGTCGCCTGCGCCGGAGGTGTTGTCCTGCCACATGACTTCGCCGGCGCTGTTGAGATAGAATGTGCCTGTGCCGTTCTCATACTGTACCTCGTCGGTGTACTCGGTGTCCGAGGTGAAGGTGCGAACCAGATACCTGCCGTTTTCATAGGCGATCCCGCCGCCCTCGCCGAACGGTTCAGCCGTCATTTCCCAAATACCGTGCTGGTAAGCGCTGACGCTCCATTCGACCAGCACGTCGTACTTGCCATCGGCGCCCTTGGCAATGGTGATGACGCCGCGGTGGGCATACTTCTCAGCCCATGTGCCGATCAGGTCGTCCGGAACGTAGGCGGAAGACCCGCTGTCTGCGTCAGCGTCGCTCGCAGCAAGCGCTTCCTCATACCACTCCATCACGACCTCGCTCGCCTTGGTCGTGCCGTCGGAGTAGACAGCCTTGAAAAGCTGCTGGCTTTCGCCGCCATCCCAGGTATCGCGGACATAGTTTTCGCCGCCGGGGGCGAGGAAGAAGTCAAAGCGGTGGTCTTCGTCCGGAAAACTGAGGGTTACATATTCTCCATCCGGAGTTTCGCTGTCGTCGGCGAGCGTAAGCATCGCGTTGCGCGTCAAACGCTCAACATACGTTCTTGTGCTCTCGCCATCGCCCGGCTCCACCTCTCCAAGCTCCGGCGTGCCGAGCGTATAATGTGTGCCATGCTGATACGCCGCGCGGGCAAGATACATATCAAGAGGGCTGTTTCCGTAGGAGAGCGCGGTAAGGCCGCTGTTCTCGGCGATAAAGCTCGCACATACCTTTTCCCATGCCCATCCGTTGAGCATCGTCCACTGTTCCTGATCTGCGGTCATTTGCTCGGTAGTCTCACGATAGAAGCGAACGTCCGTGGGATGATAGAACATGTAGCAGTTGCCGTCGGCGTCCTCCGCAAAAACCTCCTGCCAGGACATATCATAGCAGCGGCGCTTGTTCAGCTCGTCCGCGCTGATGCGGCCGATGGCAAACAGCTCGCCGTATCCTTCACCATCGAGACCTTGCTTCTCCGCCGCCTCGACGGACGCCTTCTCCGCCACGGCAAATAATACGCCGTTTTCGTCGCCATCCGTTCCGGGTGTGACATTCAGCAGCTCATTATATTCCAGAGGGATCACCAGCCTAAAACCGTTGTTCTCACAGATCACTCCGGCCTCTCCGTCTGGGCGCAGCGCAATGCCGTTGATGTCGAGGCTTTCGCCCGAAATGGCGACACCCTCCGTCTCTTTCGTGCCGCACGCCGCGAGAGAAAGCGCCATTACTGCGGCGAGCACGACGCTCAAAATAGCTTTCTTCTTGCTTTTCATTTTTTCACGATCCTTTCGCCTGACCCTCAGTTATATAGATTCTCCCACTTTTTCGTTTCAAAGAATTTGTCCACCGAAGCGACAATGTTCTCTTTCGTCATGGATTTGAGCAGATAGCCGTCCGGCTTGAGCTGCATCACCTTCATCACGCTCTCACGGTCGTTCCTGCCGGTGAGGAAAATGACCGGGATGTCCGCCGATTTTGGCTCGCTGCGGATCATCTCCAGCACCTGCGGCCCCGACGTGATCGGCATATCGTAGTCCAGAAGGATGAGGTCTGGCCTGTTGTTGGCAATGTAGGTAATCGCCTGCATCCCCGACTTTGTGGCGGTGACTTTGTAGCG
>CACZPK010000027.1 GCA_902783035.1 Oscillospiraceae bacterium | reverse complement strand
CAATGGGATTGCCGTTCTCGTCGCTGCCGACAGAGAGGACGGGCGTGGTTAGATCGCCCACCTTGACGTTCATGCCGACCTCCACACGGGAGGCCTTTTGCGCATCGTCAAAACGGAGTGTCAGTACGCCGCCGCGCACCTCCGCGTCTCCCGCTGCATAGCTCTCCACCGCTGTCACGCTGCTCCATATAAAAAGACTTGCCAGAAGGAGAATAACCGCCGCCAGCACCACCCATATTGTGGGCGAGGTGACGTGCAGATAGTCCCGGAGCACCTCCGGCGAGGAGACGCGCTCCATGCTCTCTTTTCTGAATAACGGTTGTTGCATTGCTTTCTCCTCTCTGGCTTACTCAGCCAGCAGTTTCTTGATCGCCTCGTCCACGATTTTCTCCGCATCGAAGCTATCCACATCCAGCATCTTCGCTTTGATAAGCTCCGTTTCCGGGATGCTGTTCGTAGAGCGGCTCCGGAATTACCTCCGCGAGCTTCACTTCCTCATATGCGCCGCCGAGTGTTTCAAGCAGCGCCTTTGCAATCCGGTTGGTTCGGGATTCGCTGCGCACGCAGGCGTTGATGTAGAGAATCATAGTCAATTGAATGATTGCCTTCCTTTGAAGCCTTGCAGCGTTATACCTGCAAGTTCTTTTTCAGCGTCAGGACATTCTTTCCGTCCCTGTATTCGTACCTCACGTCGTCCATGAGCTTTTTCGTCATGAAGATGCCGAGTCCGCCGATGCCCCGCTCCTCTGCGGGGAGCGTCACGTCCGGGTCCGCCTTTTTCAGCGGGTCGAACGGTATGCCGGTGTCGATGAATGTGACCGTGACCGTTTGCGGCTCCCCGGAGAGTTCCAAGCGCACCGTGGCCGTACCTGTCTCCGGGGCGTAGGCGTAGCTGGCAATGTTCACGAAGACTTCCTCCGCCGCAACCGTGATCTGCATCTGCGCTCTTGGCGGGCAACTGACAGCATCCAGAACCTGCTCGATGAAGGACAACACCGTCTGCAGGTTCTCGGCTTTCGCCTCGATTTTCAATTCCTTTCCGGTCATGACCTTCACCCCCTTGTTCCCTTGAATTCAAATCCCAGCATCGTGAGGTCGTCGAACTGCTCCGCGTCCTTCACAAAGCCGTCCACGGCGCGTCTCATGTTTTTCAGCATCTCCTCCGGCCGGGCAGAGGTTTTCTCATTCAGCGCCGCGAGCATGCGTTCAGTGCCGAAAAGCTCGCCTTCGGTATTCGTCGCCTCGGGAACGCCGTCCGTATACAGGAACAGCTTGGAGCCGGGGGTCAGAGTCAGCTCATACTCCTTGTACCGTATACCCTCCATACCACCGATGACAAAGCCATGCTTGTCCTTCACAAGCTCAAATTTGCCGTCCGGCTGCATCAGCACCGGGTACTCGTGTCCGGCGTTGGCGGCGGTAAGCCTGCCGGTGGAAATTTCGAGGATGCCCAGCCAGACGGTCACAAACATC
The DNA here is from genome assembly GCA_902783035.1 of Oscillospiraceae bacterium. Classification (GTDB taxonomy): domain Bacteria; phylum Bacillota; class Clostridia; order Oscillospirales; family Oscillospiraceae; genus Hominicoprocola. Next base: position 6,991 of record CACZPK010000027.1, on the reverse strand, counting down.
TCCTCGCGGTTGTTCTGGCAGATCGTCTCGTTGGTGCTCTCCAAGATTGCTGCCGGGGATTTGCCCTGTTTCGCGTTGCTTGCGAGGATGATGCGGCTTGCCATCATAAAGAGCGCTGCAGGAACGCCCTTGCCAGATACGTCCGCGATCAGCATACACAGGTGATCGTCATCCACCAGGAAGAAATCGTAGAAGTCCCCGCCGACCTCCTTGGCCGGGTCCATGCTGGCGTAAATATCAAACTCCACCCGCTCGGGAAAAGCGGGAAAGATGTTCGGCAGCATATCCGCCTGAATGCGCGTCGCCAGCGCCAGCTCCGTGCCGATACGCTCCTTTTCGGCGGTGATTTCGGTGATCTGCTGGATATAATCCCGCGTCTTTTTGGACAGGGACGCAAAGGACTCCGCCAGAATCTCGATCTCGTCATCCGTGCGGTAGACCTGCTCCATCTCAAAGACGCTGTCGCTGCCGGAGAGGGAGTTGATGCGCCGCGTCATATGCTCGATGGGCTTCACGATGCGCTGCGCCACGACCAGCGCACCCACCAGAGCCAACAGGACGAGAATCACCGTCAGAACAATAAAGGTCTGAATGGAATGCTTTGCGCCGTCCTGATAGGTCAGTGCCGACTCCGCGTTGATCTCGTCGTAATTTGCAAGCATTGCGGCAGTTGGCTGACGGGTAATCTCCTTGTCCACCGCGGAGATGGCCGCCCAACCCACAGTGTCCATCGGCGCACCGATCAGGTAATACTCTTTTCCGTCCACGGCGATGGTCTTAAGGCCGGTGTTCCCAGCGAGCGCCTGGGTGATAAACGCGGCGAGCGCGGTATTTTCGCTCTCTCTCAGATCGGGAGCAGAATCGGAAAACTTCGCGCAAAACGTCCCGTCCTTCTGAGGCGAGAACAGTATCTTGCCGTCCTCGTTCACCACGCAGACGAAACCGCCCTCCGTCGCAGTATTGTCCACGTAATCGCTGATGGCGGTGAGGAAGATATCCGCGCCGACAACGGCCACAAGCTCGCCGTCCCGATAGACGGGCGCGGCGCATTCCAGCGTGGCGACCCCGGTGTAGGAGTCGACCTCAACACCGGTAAAGGTAAGCGCTCCGGCTTCGGCAGCCTGCCTGTACCACGGGCGGCTGCGAACATCCAGCGTCAGGGGCGTCCCGTCTGCGGAAAGGCAGGAGGCGGAGCGGTCGCTGACGGCCAGCAGATTGCCGTCCGCCGTTCCCACGAAGCAGCCGCTCAGCTTATCCGACGACGAGAAACTCGCCAACAGGATCTCACTCATGTTCGCCGCAAGCCCCAGCAGCTCCGAGTCATGCGGATCCACGCCCGGCTCGTGCAGGACATAGACAGAGGGCGCGCCGTCATTTTCCTGAAGAGGCGGAGAAAACGGATGGTCGGGAAACCGCTCTGCATGCTCGAATAGCTCTGTGGCAAAGGCCTGAAGTGTCAGAACGTCCGAGCGCACATCCCCAAACAGATCGTCTGCAATGTACGCCTGCAACGCAGTGGTCCGCGTCATGCCGGTTTCCAGCACCGCTTTCATCGTCTCCTCAGAGACCTCCTCGATGGACGCCTGCTGTTCGCGGCTCGCCTCCTCGACTATGCCGCTGAGGTGAGCCTGTTGATAGAGACTCACAGCAACAAACGCCCCGACCAGGGCGACGATGAAGATCAGCATCAGATTGAAGATCTTTTGCTGCAGGCCGCCCAGCTTGATCCCCCGTATGATCCTCATACGATGGTCAGGATGTCTGAGAAACCGGTCACCTCAAATATCTCCATAATGGTCTCTCCCACATGGGTGACCTTCATTTCGCCCTGCTTGTTCATGACCTTCTGGGCGGAGAGCAGCACACGCAGTCCGGCAGACGAGATGTATTCCAGCTCCGTCATATCAATGGTGAGGGCTGTAACGCCATCCAAAGAGGTCTTCAGTTCCTTCTCCAGCTCAGGTGCGGTGGTGGTGTCCAGCCGCCCGGCAAGTGTGACGGTCAGTTCGGAATCGGTTTCGGTTTTGTTGATTGTTAACATGGTTGCTTCTCCTATTCTTTACGATTTCCTTTTCAACGTACCTACCACAGCTCCGAAGTTGCCGCCCCTGTCATCGCTGGCGCCGCTGCGGGCAAAGGCCAGAAGCGTCACAAATAAGAGGTCAAGGTTCTGCTCCCTCGTCCAGATGCGGAAGAAGCCCTGCGCGGGTATCGCGCCTGCGACCTTGTGCGCCTCGGCATCCTCCTCGTGGACGTATTGGCTCGTCTGGACGGCCCTTGCGATTTCCACGCCATCCCGGAGGATGCGGTAATTTTTCCCGACTGCCGTCACTTCTCCAGCCGTGAAGCTCGTGTCCACGCTGATACCATTCTCCTTGAGATGCTTCCAAACATCCACGCCGTCCAGCTCGAAAGTATAGTGGTTATCCAGCAGAAGGCCGCCGCCCCAGTCGCTCTCCTCCTCGTGACCGACGAGGTGAGGCGTCGTCGTGCCGTGCTCGTGGTCGATGAAGTCAAATTCGTGGGCCGAGGCCAGATTAAATTTCTTCATCTTTGCCTCGTAAAGCACTCGGCGACTCTGATCCTCGATGCGGTGGCCGTATTTCGGCGTTCCGAGGTCGGTCAGGAAATAAACCTCCCGCTCAGCGCCCTGCACGGAGGGGGCATACCCGGTTCGCCCAGACATTTCGCGAAGCTCCTGTGCCTTCTTCTGGCTCTGCTTCTCCCTGGCCGTGGAAACGATGATAACAGCAAGGACAGCCGCGCCCACGCCTATGAAATACAGGCCCATCCTGCTGTCGCCATGAACCACACTGGGGTCGTCCGGGTCGTACATCACCGTGATCGTTTTGCCGACCTTGTAGGAGCCGCTGGACTGATTCAACTGCCCGGTATAGGTCTTGCCGTCCACGGTATACTCCACGGTGGGGGTAAAAGAATCGTCTGTATCCCCGGAGCCGATGTTCCGCTCAATAGCGATGATGGTGGCCGTGGTTTTTACAAAGCCCCGGGATTCAAAAAACATCATATAGATGCCTGCAGCAAGGGCGATCATCGCCAACACTGCGGCAAAGATTTTCAGCTTCGGTCCTCTTAATGAAATCATGGTCTTCTCCTCATTCTCCATTGCCCAGCGTCCAGGTGTGGGAAGAAAGCGTATCCCAGGATTGCTGTGCTGTTTCGTCCGCCAGCAGGTCTTCCATCGTATCCAGAACACCGGCGTCCTCAAAGCGGCTGCGGCTTCCTTCCCAATCCGCAAAGCAGCCGATCAGCAGTTCATTCAGATCCGGGAAATTGGCATCGAAGTTCGCCCGCTCCTCGTCAGTCAGGCTCTCCCAGGCTTCCAGCATATTCGCCCGCAGCGTTTCCACGTCCGCCTGCCAAAGTTCATTCCCTGTAGCAAAGGCCAGCACGTCGCAGGCGCTTTGCGCCTCGGACAGCGAATCCCCGGCAGCACCCTTCTGATACCCAGCCACCACCCGGAAATAAAAGTCCGCAAATGCCTCGGCGTCAGGAACAAAGGCTTCGTATGCTTCTTCTCCGTATTCCTCAGCGCCGAAGCGAACCAGCACATAGCTGTACTTGCCGTTCCGCTGGCCCATGATCTGCGCAATCGTTTCATCGTCCGGGTCGAGATTCACCGTGTAATCTTCGGTTTCCAAATCCTTCAGCTCCGTAAAGTCGGCAAGGAACGCCTCCCAGCTCGTAGGCTTACGCAGCGTGATCAGATTCACGATGGACTGATACGCGATGTCGTCAAGGTCGCCGTACTCGGCAAACAGCGCGGTATATGGCTTTATTAAATACCCGCTGGCGTGGAGACGGTATGCTTCTACGCCGTACTTTCCCTCTGTACATTCTGTCAGGAAAATGATGTTGACGCGCGGGTGGATCTTTTGGATCTTCTCGGCCAGCATAAAGCCATCTATGTGTGTTTTTTTTAAATCTGTGTCGGTCAGAAGCACATCGCAGCCCTCCCGCTGTGCAATGGTCACGGCATCGTCCGGGCTATGACATCCATGCACTGCCGCACTGGGCATGAGCTGCCGCGCTTGATGAAGCAGATTCCGCAAGGCAGACGGGCTTCTGGCTACGCAGATAATGTTCACAGGCATACTCCTCCTATGATAGTTTTTTTTAATTATAAAAAGCAAAGCGCAGCTAACCGTCAAAAAATCCGGTCATTTTTGAAATAATCAAAAAAATCGGGGCAGACCGAAATCTGCCCCGATTTTTCTCGATTTATTTCATATCACGAAATTGTAGTCTGCCCGTCGTCAGCTCCGCCCAACTGTAATCCACCATGTATTCACCGCGAAAGGCGTTGACCGCCGACATATCGCCCTCCAGCATACGGTAGTAATCACAGTCAATTCTATCACGCCGGATGCCAAGCTGCCGACGCTCCCGAATCAAAATGTCTTCCATTCCGATTTCCTGCAGAGCCGTCTTTAAGTCACCGATGGCGGTCCGAAGCCGATGCTTGGCGGCTTTCAGGTCGCTCTCACCCTCCCAGAGTGCTGCACAGACTTCCTCTGCGGTGCAGACCCTTCCTTCCTGGTCAATCAGAAAGGCCAGCAGCTCCTTCACCTGTTTTCGTGCAAAGACCACGGGTCTGTCCTGCCAGAACACCTCAAAATGTCCGAAGCAACGGACTCGGAGTTTGCCCGGCTGAGTGTCCGGCGGCTTAGGCAGGGCATTCAGTTCCGTCAACACCTGATCCGATGTCAGCGGCTTCATAATATAGCCCTGCACACGGACCCTGAAAGCGTCCACGGCGTACTTGGAAAATCCAGTGACGAACACTACCCGCGTGTCCGGCGAGGCGGTCTTGAGCGCCACGGCAAATTCCAGCCCACTGAGGCCTGGCATCTCGATGTCGCTGAATACGATGTTGGGGAAAAGACTCTGTTTCTTGATAGCATCCAGCGCGTCCTCGGCGCTGTCAAATGTCATCAGCGCAGCATCCGGCGCAGCTTGGGCGATGGCGCGCAGAGCATCCCGCAACATCGGGGGTTCATCATCTATGATGAATATCAGCATGGAAGTCCTCCTTTTCCTTTGGCAGAATGATGATGGCCGTCGTACCCTCACCGGGTACGGAATGGATCTGCAGGTCGCCGTCCATGCTGTAGCGCAAGCGGTCGCGGACGTTTTGGATGCCAATGTGGGATCGTTCGCTGTATCCCGGAGGGTTTTCGGGGACAAAACCGGGGCCGTTGTCGATCACGCTGATCTCCCATCGGTCCGGATATTCCCTGGAACGAATGATGACTTTTCCCTGTCCCTTCCGATTCTTTCGCACCCCGTAGGTCACAGCATTTTCCACGATGGGCTGGAGTGTGAGGGTGGGGAGTCGGAAATCGGTACACTCCAAATCATATTCCACCTCCAGCGCGGCCTCAAACCGAAGCTGCTGAAGCTCCAAAAAGTGTTTGACGTGCTCCAGCTCCGTTGTAAAGGAAATAGGTTCATCGTCTGACAGAGAGTCCATGTTATGCCGCAAGTATTCCGAAAACTGATCAATGGCGTCCCGCGCCCGGTAGGGATCGTCCACACAGGTCGAACGGATGGCGCCCAAAGAGTTGTAAAGAAAATGCGGCTGGATCTGGCTGAGCATGATCTGGATGCGCTGCCGGGCCTTCAGGTCGTCCTCGTGCTCCCTCGCGAATTGCAGATGTAGCCAGATATAGTAGAACATACTGCTTGCCACGATGGCGATGGTCAGGAAGGTGACAGGCTGGCTGGCGCCTCCGACCTCGCCGTCCAGAAACACGGAGACGAGGATCATCACAACGATAAAGACCGGGATCAGCCTCTCCTGCCTGCCCCCCTTCCGGTAATTGCGGATGGACTGCACCAGCAGCTCGGCCAGCAGAACCAGACTGATATAGAGGCAAGTATTATTAAGCAGGCCTCCTTGGTAATGGTTATAGCTGTCAATCCAAAAACACAAATGGGAAAAGTAGGCCGTCAGATGGATGGCGCAGTTTATACCCGCCAGCACCCAGGCGAGCCCATGCTTCTTTTCCGGCCGGACGATGTAGAGGAACAGGATCAAAAATACCGGTCGGACGGTATAGCCGTAAATGGCCGCAGTGGTTCGCCAGAACCAATGGAGATCGCCTGCTGCAAGGTGGTCCTCCAGCAGGTTCTGGGCGATCAGCGTCACACTGAGGGCCGCGATGATCAGCATGACCGTGCGGTGCCTCCTGCTGATATAGGGGTCGATCATCACGATGAAGGTCAGGCCGATCAGGAAAAAGAACAGCGGAAACAGCAAGGCTACTGTTGTCAGATTCCATGGCACCCAGCATCACTGTCCTTTCCGATTGCGCTGTCAATTCTCTGTCTCTCAGTCGATAGCTCTGCTATTCTAAACATTCTTTCCCATTTTACTGTTGAGACTTGAGGTTGTCAATTAGGAACGTCGAGAAACTGGCAAGCAATGCCTGTGCGCACTCACACAGGCCAAACCATCCGATCTCCGCTTGCGCGGGATCGGACGGTTTCTTGCTTGTTGGGGCGGTCCCCAATCCCCCGGATCACGCCTTCGGCGTGGCTGCGCGATTTCTGCGAAATCGCTTGATATGGCAGCTCACCGCTGCTCTGTTTGTCGGTCCTTCTGCGCATGGCGCTCCCGGTCCTCCTTTCCGAGAATACGGTCAATGTTGGCCTTGGCCGTCAGCAGCTCCCGCATTTCCTCCTTGGCCTGCCGGTAATCGCCGTAGGCAGCTTTTTTCTCTGCCAGCAGCTTGGCATACTCGGCGTTGAGGGCCTTAACCGTGGGGAGCTTCTTCAAGCCCAGGGAACCAAAATGCTTCTTTGCCGCCTGATGCAGCAGGATGTCGGCCTCATGTTCCTCCTTGAACTTCCTGGAGTATCCGGCCTTGCGGTAGGAAACATAGGTGTCGCGGGTCTTGACGTAGTTGATGATCTGCGTCCGCAGAATCGCAATCTCTGCCATGCGCGTTTCCGCCGTCGTAATCTT
>CACZPK010000026.1 GCA_902783035.1 Oscillospiraceae bacterium | reverse complement strand
CTTTCAGGCGGAATCGCCGCCGATCCTCCTGCGCTTTTCGATTCAGGAGAAGAAGGTGCGGGTATTCATCGTGGCGGAGCATGGCGCGCAGCTTCCGCAGCAAGCCATCGGCGAGCATGACCGTATCGTGCTGTTATTTGACGCTCAGGGGCAGGCGCAGCCTCTGAGCGTTTCAAATAAACAATTTTTTGCCGTCCGGCAGGGAGATGGGTCACACCGTTTCTATGCCGCGAACGGCCAGTAAAGGAGGAGCTTATTATGCCGAAAAAGAAAACCGTCAAAGAGGAGCAGCCCGAAATTTCCGAGATGTCGGAGCAGACGCCGGAGGAGGCTGCCGTATCGGCAGCGGAGGAGCAGCTGCAAGCGGAGACGCCCACGGAAGAGACACCGCTGTCCGAAACGCCGCCCAATGCGGAGCAGAACGCGGAGGATACCGCGCCGCAGATCGGAGAGGATGAACAGGCCGAACAGGCCGGCGAGGAGGTGCCGGAGGACTTCGGCGAGCCGGAGCCGGACAAGGTCGAGTACGATGTGGAGAACGCACCGGACTTCTGCGGCTCGTCCATCGACATCCTCTCCGTGAGCGGCGAGACCGGCGAGGACACCTCACAGATGCCGGAGGAAACCGAAACGCCGGTTGCCGTGCCGGAGGAAGATCCCACGCAGCAAAACGAAGGTGACGCGCCGCCCGAACCGAAACCGGATGCCGGGGAGACCGCACCGCCCGCGGAGGACGCGCCGCGGGAACTGAACGGCAGGGGCGCCGAGCGCAGGGCGTTCTTCGGACTCAATTTCCGCGAGCTCGACCGCGGGCTGCTCCCGGAGGAGCAGCAGGAGTGGAATGCGATCTACGCCTCCTACCGCGGCCGCAGCGTCATGTCCGGGCAAATCGCAGGTATCGATCCGCGCGTGTTCCGCGTTCGGGACAGGAAAACCGGGGAGATCCGGAACCACACCATTTGGTGCGCCGTGGTGATCCCGTTCCGCATACCCATCCTCATTCCCGAGACCGAAATGTGGGCGCGGGGCGAGGAGCGTCCGCGCTATGTCATGCGGAACATGGGAGACGCCATGATCGACTTCGTTATCACGGACGTGGATCGTGAGAAGGACTATGTGGTGGGCTCCCGCCGCCTCGCGCTGGCGTCGCGCCGGTACTATTTCTCCAATCAGCCCGCGCTGAACCGCATCGGCTCGCGTGTTCCGTGCAGCGTGCTGACGGTGAGTCTGCGGCGTCTGCTTGTCACCTGCTACGGCTACGACGTGGGCCTCACGCAGCGCGAGATCGACTACACCGCCATCCCCGACCTCACGGAGAAGTTCCACCGCGGGGATACCTTCGACTGCGTCGTGAAGGAGTATGACAGCAGGGCGAATCACCTCGTCCTGTCCGCGAAGGAGCTCAAGTCCAATCCGTATGACGGAGCGGATTTCCGGCATCCCCTCGGATGCAGCCGTCAGGCGATGATCTCCAGCAAGTACGCCGGCGGCGTCTTCTGCAACCTTGTGGACGGCGTGACGGTTATGTGCAACTACTCGTTCCAGTTCGAGGACGGGGACTTTGACATGGGCGACCGCGTCACGGTGGTCATCCAGCGCTACGACGACCAAAAGAAGCAGGTCTACGGCAAGATCGTGGCAAAGTGCTGAAAAAGCGCCCTCCCTGCGTCGTGTGATGGCGCAGGGAGGGAAAACCTTTTGGAGCATGGGCCGTTACTCGGCCCTGTCCTCCTCTTTAACGCATTCTAACGCACTATGGATCATGGTAGAGATCAGCTTGATCTGTTTCGGGGTTGCTGTGGTCCAAATCTTCCACAACTCATCCATCCGTTGGATTTCAGGATCATGCAGAAACTCAGACAGCATATAAGACGGCGAAACCTTCAATTCGTTACAGATGGAAATGAATACCGGCAGACTGGGCATCCCAGACCCTGATTCAAGCTGCCGAAGATAGGTCGCGTTGATGTTGCAAAGCTCAGACAGTTTTTCGCTGGTCAGCCCCCGTTCTTTCCTTGCAATATTGATCTTTCTGCCAAGGGAATTGTTTTCCATCAGTCAACCTCCAGACGTATGCGTAAAAAACATTATTTGTATGTTTTTAGCTTACATTCTTGTTGACTTGCGGAAAAGCAGTTGCTAAACTACAAATAGTAAGTGCAAACCTAACAAATTTTGCGGTTATGTTATGGAGAAGTCCAAAGGAGGCGCGCTATGAAAACCCATCGAATGGCGGGCATGACGCTATCCGTGCTCATGTTCATTGGAATGGTCGGCTGCGGGCAGAAGAAAGAAGACGCTCCGGACTATAGGGCAGAGGCGGAAGCCCTTTATCAGAGCTGCGCTGCAAAGGAGGACTGCTATCTTTGCGGGAATAATAGCGCGGAATACTGGGAGCACTTGGGCGAAAACAACGTTGGAATCGTCAGCCTAAACAACTTCCAAATGATGCCCGTTTTGATCAATCGTTATGACGATGCCGGAAAGCTGATCGAAGAAAATACCGGCTGTCTGGAATCCCGCCGATTTACCGGTGACGAGGATGGCTTTCTCGTCGATCTGAGGATGGACGCGGACCGCGGCATAGCCGATGCGGAGCTTACTTTCAACAAAGACCAACAGCTCAGGCTTGAGAGCACGGTGCAGCATTTGTGTGAGGAACACTTCCGGGAGCTTGTGGCAGAACTCTATGGAAATCCCTACGGCGTGGGCATCGTTTCTCTTGAGAGCGCAAGGGTATATCCGTTCAAAGAGCATATAATCGCATTTCAAGCGGGTGACTATTCCATCCATTGTGATCTAAGAGAAGAGGATCGAGACGGAAATCCGCTGAAAATGAGCATCTATGTTGTCTATACGCCGCTGAGATATGGCAGTGATTAAAGAAAACTGACAAAACTACGCTTTGCTGATCCAGTTGAGGAACAGGCGGACTTTTTCAAGGTCGTCATCGTCCAACTCCGAGATCCTGTTTTGGAGCGCGACGCGAGGGCTTGGCTCTAATTCCATGCCGTTGAAGAACTCGGCGGGCGTCATGCCGAAATACTCGATG